>DATNIJ010000343.1:0-7052 GCA_035604475.1 Alphaproteobacteria bacterium | reverse complement strand
TCCTGCGCCTACTTCACCTCCGGCAACGAGAGCCTCGAGGTCGCGCAGGACAACAAGAAGCGCCACATCGCCTCCAAGCTTCGCATCGCGCGCGGCCATCGGGTCCTCGACATCGGTTCCGGCTGGGGCGGGCTCGCGCTCTACCTCGCGCGCGTGGCGGAGGACGTGGAGGTGACGGGGGTGACCCTCTCGCAGGAGCAGCTCGAGGCGTCGCGCCGGCGCGCGGCCGATGCCGGGCTTGCGGACCGCGTCAAGTTCGCGCTTCGCGACTATCGGGAGGTCGAGGGGCGTTTCGACCGTATCGTCTCGGTCGGCATGTTCGAGCACGTCGGACCCGGCTATTACGGCGACTTCTTCGCCAAGGCGAAGGAGCTCTTGAGCGAGGACGGAGTTTGCCTTCTGCACTCGATCGGACGCATGGAGCCGCCCGGCGGCACCAGCCCATGGCTCAGGAAATACATTTTCCCCGGAGGCTACACGCCGGCGCTCTCGGAGGTGCTCGCGGCCGTCGAGAAAGTCGGGCTCTGGGTCACCGACGTCGAGATCCTGCGCCTCCACTACGCGAAGACGCTCGGCGAATGGCGGCGGCGCTTCATGGCCAACCGCCAGGAGATCCTGAAGCTTTATGACGAGCGCTTCTGCCGCATGTGGGAATATTACCTGACCAGCTGCGAGGTTGCCTTCCGCTACATGCGGCAGATGGTGATGCAGATACAGCTCACCAACCGCCTCGACGCCGTTCCGATCACCCGCGACTACATGCTCGATTGGGAGCGCGAGCACGCGACGCAAAGCAACCTTTCCGCCTCCGCGCGGGCGTGAGGCGGCAGCGAGGCCTCTCCCGAGTCGCCGCACTTTCGCGACGTCGTCACGCCCCGCTCGGCAGTTTTTTTCGCGAGGCCGCCGGCCGGCCGCACACCGGCAAAATTTTGGGCGCTGCATCAATGGCTTGAGAGCGCCCGCGATTCTATCCCCAGGTTCCTCCTATTTCGTGCGCAGAGACCCTTTGGTGTGCGCCGGCACTCGGCGCTAATCTCCCTCCGTCATGGTTACCCTCTCGAACGACAGTGCGGCCGTAACCGCGCTCGGCCGCGGACAGGACGCAGGCGCGGGCCTGCGCACCCCGCCGCACAACGCGGAAGCCGAGATGGCGCTCTTGGGTGCGGTGCTCTCCAACAACCGCGCCTACGAGAAGGTGTCGGAATATCTCAAGGCCGAGCACTTCGTCGACCCTAGGCACCAACGCATCTTCGCGGCCTGCTCGCGCCTCATCGAGCGCGGACAGCTGGCGAATTCGATCACGCTCAAGGCCTTTTTCGAGCAGGACAAGGCGTTGGACGAGATCGGTGGCACCAAGTACCTCGCCCGCCTCGAGGCCTCGGCAATCAGCATCATCAATGCCGGCGAGTACGGCCGCACCATCCACGATTTGGCCTTGCGGCGCGAGCTCATCGAGCTCGGCAGCGAGATGGTCAACCGCGCCTTCGAAGTGACGATCGACGAAACGGCGGTGCAGCAGATCGAGGAGGCCGAGCGCAACCTTTACGAGCTCGCCACCACGGGCGAGTTCGAGGGCGGCTTCGTGCCGCTCGCCGATGCCATGACCGAGGCGATCCACTCGGCCGAGGCGGCGTTCAAGCGCTCCAGCCACGTGACCGGCGTCACCACCGGCCTCATCGATCTCGACCGCAAGCTCGGCGGCCTGCATCCTTCGGATCTCGTCATCCTCGCCGGCAGACCGTCGATGGGAAAGACGGCACTTGCCACCAATATTGCCTTCAATGCCGCTGCGGCCTACCGGGAGGAGAGCGACGAGGAGGGCAGGAGCCGGGTGGCCGAGGGTGCCAAGGTCGCCTTCTTCTCCCTCGAGATGTCGGCCGAGCAGCTCGCCAACCGCATTCTCGCGGAGCAGACCGAAATCTCCTCGGATCGCATCCGCCGCGGCGAGGTGAGCCGCGATGACTTCCCACGCTTTCTCGAGGCCGTGCAGAGGCTCCAGCACCTCAACCTCTTCATCGACGACACGCCGGCACTGAGCATCCCCCAGCTGCGCACGCGCGCGCGCCGGCTCAAGCGACAGCACGGGCTCGGTCTCGTCGTCGTCGACTATCTCCAGCTTCTCCACCCGGGCGGGGTCACGCGCAACGACAATCGGGTGCAGGAGGTCTCGGAGATCACCCGCGGGCTCAAGGCGCTGGCCAAGGAGCTCGATTTGCCCGTGCTCGCGCTCTCCCAACTCTCCCGCGCCGTCGAGCAGCGCGAGGACAAGCGGCCCCAGTTGGCCGACCTGCGCGAGTCGGGATCGATCGAGCAGGACGCGGATGTCGTCATGTTCATCTTCCGCGAGGAGTACTACCACGAGCGCTCGGAGCCGAAGCCGCGTGCGGACGAGGCGGACGACCGCTTCGAGCAACGTCACCGCCGCTGGCAGGAGCACGGCGACAAGATCCACAACATCGCCGACGTCAACATCGCCAAGCAGCGCCACGGGCCGATCGGCGGCGTCCACCTTCTCTTCGAGAGCGCCCTCACCCGCTTCGGCAATCTCGAGCGCACGGACTACGTGCCCGAGGAGGCGCCGTAGCAGCCCATCTCCCCTCTCCCGCGAAAGGGGTCGAGGGATGTTTTCGCCTTCCCGGCACCACCGGCGGAAGGCGGGGAGACGGCGCAAGTCCTTGCCGCTACAGCCCAAATTCGCGAAGGCCGCGTTGACACCCCGGCAACCATTGGTTATGGTGCGACCCGTCCGACGCCGCCTGCGCATCGGCCCCGGCACGTAGTTGCGGACCGCTTATCGATGGAGCCCCTCATCCTTTCTCAGAGCGACGTGCCGGCAGGGCCGATACCGTGATCTCAGCGGTGCTGGCACCCATCGGGCGCGTTTTCCTCGTCTTTCTCGCGGCGGTCGGACGCATCACCGTCTTCACCGGCATCGCGGTCTCGCACTGCGTCCGACCCCCCTTCTTCCTGCGCCTCGTCGGGCAGCAGATGATCCAGATCGGCTACTTCTCGCTGCCCGTCGTCGGCCTGACCGCAATCTTCACCGGCATGGTGCTGGCGCTGCAGAGCTTCACCGGATTCTCGCGCTTCAATGCCGAGCAGGCCATTCCGACCGTCGTCGTGCTGTCGATGACGCGCGAGTTGGCACCCGTGCTCGCCGGCCTCATGGTCGCGGGCCGCATCGGTGCTGCCATGGCGGCCGAGATCGGGACCATGCGGGTCACCGAGCAGATCGACGCGCTGGAGACGCTCTCGACCGACCCCTTCAAGTATCTCGTGGCACCCCGGCTCATCGCCGGGCTCGCCATGCTGCCGTGCCTCGTCTTCGTCGCCGACATCATCGGCGTGTTTGGCGGATACATCGTCGGCGTGTACAAGCTCGGCTTCAATCCGTCCAACTACATCAAGCTTAGCTGGGAAGACCTCAAGACCATCGACGTCGTGTCGGGACTGGTGAAGGCCGGCGTATTCGGCTTCCTGATCGCGCTCATGGGCTGCTATCACGGCTATCATTCCAGGGGCGGTGCCGAGGGCGTGGGAAACGCCACCACGAACGCGGTGGTCTCCGCCTCGGTTCTCATCTTCGCCTTCAATTACGTGCTGACGGCGCTTTTCTTCGGCACCTGAGGGCGGCACCTGCCATGGCCGCGCTTGTCGCGGGGCGGCCGTGCAGCGCATAATCAGCGAGCCATTCGGCCGCCGCAATAGCGCGAGGAGCGAGCCCCACGCATGACCGACGCCACGCCCAAGATCAGGCTCCGCGACGTGCACAAGCGATTCGGAGAAAAGGCGGTGCTCACGGGCGTCGATCTCGACATCGGCGTCGGCGAGTCGGTGGTGGTGATCGGCGGCTCGGGCTCGGGCAAGTCGGTCACCCTTAAGTGCATTTTGGGTCTCTTGGAGCCCGAGCGCGGCTCGATCCAGGTCGACGGTCGCGAGGTGGTAGGCATGCGCAGCCGGGAGCGCGAGGAGATCATGCGCAAGTTCGGTATGCTCTTCCAAGGCTCCGCACTCTTCGACAGCCTCCCCGTGTGGGAGAACGTCGCCTTCGGCCTCATCCAGGCCAAGGGCCTCGCGCGCGAGGCGGCGAAGGAGATCGCCATCCGGAAGCTGGCGCAGGTGGGGCTGGGACCCGACGTGGCCGAGCTCGGGCCGGCCGAGCTCTCGGGCGGCATGAAGAAACGCGTGGGCTTGGCGCGTGCGATCGCCACGGACCCGGAGATCATCTTCTTCGACGAGCCGACCACCGGCCTCGATCCCATCATGGGCGACGTGATCAACGACCTCATCCGCAAATGCGTGAGCGAGCTGGGGGCGACGGCGCTTTCGATCACCCATGACATAGCGAGCGCGCGCAAGATCGCCGACCGCATTGCCATGCTTTATGGTGGTAAGATCATCTGGACGGGCAAGGTCGCCGAGCTGGACCAGGTCGCAAACCCCTATGTGGACCAGTTCATTCACGGCCGGGCCAAGGGGCCGATCAAGATGGAGGTGCACGCGTGAGCCCTACCCCCTCGCCGCGGCGGAGGTGAGCCCTTAGGTGGCCAAGCCGCAAAACCGCTACGTGTGTCAGCAATGCGGCGCCGCCCATCGGCGCTGGCAAGGCCGCTGCGAGGCCTGCGGCGCCTGGAACAGCATCGTCGAGGAGCTCCCGCGCGAGACAAGCCCGCGCGGGCTCGACGCGGGCAAGGGCAAGGCGCTCGCCTTCTCGCGACTCGATGGTGCGGCCGCGCAAATCCCTCGGCGCGTCAGCGGCATCGTCGAGTTCGACCGCGTCTGCGGCGGCGGCCTGGTGCCGGCCTCGGCCGTGCTCGTCGGCGGCGATCCCGGCATCGGCAAGTCGACCCTCCTCCTCCAGGTGATCGCGCGGCTTGCCGGCGAGGCGCGCGTGGCCTACATCTCGGGCGAGGAGGCAATCGACCAGGTGCGCATGCGCGCCGCCCGCATGGGCCTCACGTCGGCTCCGGTCGAGCTTGCCGCCGCCACCAGCATCCGCGACATCCTGACGAGCCTCGACATCCCCGAGGGCCCCGAGGTCGTGGTGATCGACTCGATCCAGACCATGTACGTCGACACCCTCGACTCGGCACCCGGCACAGTCGCCCAGGTGCGCGCCGCCGCCCAGGAGCTCATCCGAGTCGCCAAGCGGCGCGGCAGCATCGTCCTCTTGGTCGGCCACGTCACCAAGGAGGGCCAAATCGCGGGCCCGCGCGTGCTCGAGCACATGGTGGACACGGTGCTCTATTTCGAGGGCGAGCGCGGCCACCAGTTCCGCATCCTGCGCGCGGTCAAGAACCGCTTCGGGCCGACCGACGAGATCGGCGTGTTCGAGATGACGGACCGCGGGCTCATGGAGATCGGCAATCCCTCGGCCCTCTTCCTCTCGGAGCGCGAGCGCGCGGTAAGCGGCTCGGCGGTATTCGCAGGGATGGAGGGGACGCGTCCCATGCTGGTCGAGATCCAGGCCCTCTTAGCCCCCTCCTCGCTGGCCACCCCGCGGCGCGCGGTCGTCGGCTGGGACGCAGCACGGCTTGCCATGGTGCTGGCCGTGCTCGAGGCCCGCTGCGGACTTGCTCTTATCGGACGAGACGTCTATTTGAACGTTGCAGGCGGCCTGCGGATCGCGGAGCCGGCGGCGGACCTCGCGGTCGCCGCGGCACTTGCATCGTCGCACACGGATAGACCGGTTGCGGCCGAGACGGTCGTGTTCGGCGAGATCGGCCTCTCGGGCGAGGTGCGCCCGGTGAACCATATGGATCAGCGCCTCAAAGAGGCGGCAAAGCTCGGTTTCAGCCACGCGATCGTCCCGCCGCGCCCGCGTAAGGGCGGCGGAGGGAGGGAGGCCGCGGCGCTTAGCGTGGGCGGCATGAGGCTTACCGAGGTCGGCCGCCTCCACGAGCTGCTCGCTTTGTTCGAGGGCGACGAAGCCGGCCTTGCAGGCAACCGGGATAGCGCGAGACGCACCCCGTCAAGGGTATGATGACAACCGCACCATGAACACCACCGACGTAGCCGTCATCGTCATCTTGCTGATCTCGGGGCTCTTCGCCCTCATCCGCGGCTTCGTCAAGGAGGTGCTGGGGGTGGCCGCTTGGCTGGGTGCCGCCTTCGCCACCCTCTATCTCTTCCATTGGGTGACCCCCTGGTTCCGCGGCTTCATCGCGGTGCCCTGGCTTGCCGACGGTGCCGCCGGTGTCACGATTTTCGTGATCGCGCTGGTCATCCTCTCCGCCGTGAGCCATGCCATCGCGCACCGGGTGCACCAGAGCCACTTCAGCACGCTCGACAAGTCGCTCGGCCTGGTGTTCGGGCTCTTGCGGGGAGCGGTCGTCGTCTGCCTCGGATATCTCGCCCTCGGTTGGGCCTTCAGCTCGGCAGACCAATATCCCTCCTGGGTGCGCGGAGCGCGCACCATGCCCATCATCGAGCGCGGCGCTAAGCTCATCGAGCAGCTCATTCCCGAGAGCGCGCGGCACCGCGGCGCGCAGGCGGTCAGCGAAGCCGCGACCAAGGCGCGCCAAGGCCTGGAGGCGAAGCGGGAATTCGATCAGCTGAGCCAGCCCGCGCCGAAGGCGGACACACCCAAGGAGCGCGAAGGGTACAACCGCGACGAAATCAAGGACATGAACCGGCTGTTCCAGAGCACCCAGTGACGATGGCGCCATGACGACACGGACCATGCTCACCACCGACCCCTTCGACGATGACAAGCTTAAGGAGGAGTGCGGCATCTTCGGCATCTTCGGCCATGCCGACGCCGCCGCCATGACGGCCCTCGGCCTCCATGCGCTCCAGCATCGCGGCCAGGAAGCGGTCGGCGTCGTCAGCTTTGACGGCCGGCAGTTCCATCAGCACCGCGCGCTCGGCCTCGTCGGCGACAACCTCAACAGCGAGGACGTCATCGCCACGCTGCCGGGCCGCATGGCGATCGGCCACGTCCGCTACGCGACCCAGGGTGCCACCGTCCTGCGCAACGTCCAGCCGCTCTTCGCCCATCTCCAGCAAGGCGGCTTCGCGGTCGGGCACAACGGCAATCTCACCAACGCCGT
>DATNIJ010000342.1:0-8808 GCA_035604475.1 Alphaproteobacteria bacterium | reverse complement strand
TCGGGCAGCTCCCAGAACTCCTCGGGCGGCTCGTAGAGGATGCCCGAGAGGAAGATGAAGCCGGCACGGATCTGCTTGGTGATGGTCGCCTTCTGCTCGGGTGCCAGTCTCGGAAGGATGTTCTCGAGCAAGGTCAGGCAGATGCGCAGATGGCGCGATTCGTCCTGGCCGACGCGGCGGAACGCATCCTTGAGCACCGCAATCGTCGTCTTCTGGTGCATCTGCTGGAAGAGTGTGGAGGAGGCGATCTCGCCCATGAGAAAGGAGGTGAAGAGGATCGGCAGCGGGTGGCGGCCGACCCCACCCTTGAAACCCTGCCAATAGCGGGCGCCATTGTGGAAGTACCACTTCACATTATTCTGCGCCAAGCGGCCGAGTGCCGTCTCGGGCACGAAGCCGAGCGGCCCTCCGGGCGTCAGGGTCTCGATCACGCGCTGACACACTTCCTCATGGTTGACCTCGTCGCGCGTGATGAGGAAGAAGCACTTGCGCACCGGGTCCTCGGCGTGGGTCTCGTAGGTGTGGATCATGGCGCGCGCGAAGACGGCGGGGCCGGAGCTGTCGAAGACGGAGAGCAGCCCGAACCAATAGGCGATGGCATAGCGCTCATCGAGCGTGAAGGCGGCGGGATCGAGGGTGTCCCACGCGAGCTTGTTGGGGTACCAGCTCTGCTCGCGCGCCGAGTCATAAAGCTTCAAGAGCTTGGGCGTGTCGGTGTGCCACTCGATCGGGAAGATGTTGTCGGCGGGGAAGGGCGGGGGCTCCTTGGCGCCATAGAGGATTTCCTCGGGCGAAGGCGGCCGGTCGGATCCCTCGGGTGCCGCAGGCGCGCGCGCCGCGAGCTCTTCGGCCCTTGTCTTGGTGGTGGCCATCGTCTCTCTCCCTTCCTCGAAAACTACCAAGCTCGCGCCCAAGTTTGAACCATATTCGCGCGGCCGGTCGCTTACGAGCCGTCGAGCCGGCTGAGCACCTCCTCGGCGATCGCGAGGGAGGCAGTGAGGCCGGGCGATTCCATGCCGTAGAGATTGACGAGGTTGGCGATGCCGTGGCCGGCCGGCCCCTGGATGAGAAAGTCCTCGGGCGGGCCGCCGGGCTTCTGCAGCTTGGGCCGCACGCCGGCATAGCCCGGATGCAGCGTGCCGTCCTTGAGCCCGGGGTAGTAATGGCGGATCGTCTCGTAGAATTTGGCGGCGCGCTCGGCCGGCACGTCATAGTCGATCTTGTCGACCCACTCGACGTCGGGGCCGAAGCGCACCTGGCCGGCGAGATCGACGGTGACGTGGAGCCCGAGGCTCGCGAACTTGACCTCGGGGGCGGGATAGATGAGGTGCTGGAAGGGGGGCTTGCCGGTGAGCGTGAAGTAGCAGCCCTTGGCGAGATAACGCGGCGGAATGGTTTCGGGCGGGATGCCCTCGATGGCGCGCGCCACCTCTTGCGCCCACAGCCCCGCGCTGTTGACGAGGATGCGGCTCTTGATCTGCGTGGGCTCGGCACCGCCGACTTCGAGAAGGAAGCCGTCCTTCTCGATCCAGCCGGCGACGACGGGGCTGTTGAAGGCGATGACGGCGCCGTGGTCCTCCGCGTCGCCCTGATAGGCGAGCATGAGGCCGTGGCTGTCGAGCGTGCCGGTCGAGGGCGAGAGGAGGGCCGCGTGGCAGTTGAGCTCGGGCTCGAGCGCCTTGGCCGTCTTCTCGTCGAGCCAGGCGAGATCATTGACGCCGTTCTCGGGGGCCCTCTTCTCGAGTCGCTCGAGGGAGGCGAGCTGATCCGGCTCGGTCGCGACGATGAGCTTGCCGACGCGGTCATGATGCACGCCGTGCTCGGGGAGATAGCGATAGAGCATCTCCTTGCCGCGCACGCAGAGCGTGGCCTTGAGCGAGCCCGTCGCGTAATACATGCCCGCGTGGATCACCTCGCTGTTGCGCGAGCTCGTCTCGGTGCCGATCTGGCCGGCCTTCTCCAGCACGACGACCTCGCGGCCTTCGAGCGCCAAGGCCCGCGCGATCGCGAGCCCGATCGCCCCCGCGCCGATCACCACGCACTCGACCCGCTCGACCATCGCCGCTGCCGCTCCGCATTTGCGAAAACCGCCGGAGCATGGCGAGCGGCACCACGCCGGTCAAGGCTCGCGCCGCGCGTATCTAGTCTTGTGCGCCGCCGCGATCGGCGGCTTGTCCTCGTGCGCGCGAGCGGCCACATTACTCGGGAAATGCGGGGGAGGCTTCGGGACATGTCGAGATCACACTCGTGGGCGATCATCCTCGCCGCGGCGGCTTGCCTCGCGCTCGCCGCGGTCGGTGCTAAGGCTGCAGGACCGGCGCAGGCCCCGCAGGCGCAGAAGGGGCAGAACGAGCGCGGCTCCGCCATCGGCACGCCGCTCCCCGTGCCCAAAGTCGAAGCCGCCCCGATCGCCCCGCCGCCCCTCTCCGATGCGGAGAAGGAGGCGCTCGCCAAGCTCGGCGCAGCCACGAGCGAGCTCGAGAGCCTCGCCCAGAAGCTCGCGGACGAGGCCGGAGCGCTCGCCGGCCTGGCGCGCTGGCTCGTCTATCTCGCGGTCGCGCAGATCTTCGTGCTGGTCACGCAGCTCTGGCTCCTGCGCTTTCGCCGCGCCCCGGTCGGCAAGCCAAAGGCGGCCGAGGCCAAGCCGGCCGCACCGCCCCCCGTCCCGCCCGAAAGTGCCGCCTAGCGCCTTTCCGCCCGGGCGCTTTGGGCGTATATCTGGCGCCGGTCCCAACCGGGGATGGCCCGAGATGCCCTTCGACCCGCCCGAGCCGCTGGTCTTGCGGCGCAATGTGGAGCTCTTCTCCTCCGCCTGCCCGCACGATTGCCCGTCCACCTGCGCGCTCGAAGTGGAGCGGCTCGACGGGCGCACCATCGGCCGCGTCCATGGTGCGAAGGAGAACAGCTACACGGCGGGGATCGTCTGCGCCAAGGTGGCGCGCTACGCCGAGCGCATCCACCATCCGGACCGGCTGACCACCCCGCTCCGCCGCATCGGTGCTAAGGGGATCGGCCGTGCTGCCTTCGAGCCGCTCTCGTGGGAGGCGGCCCTCGACGAGGTCGCCGAGCGGCTCAAGCGCGCCGCGGAGAAATACGGGCCCGAGACGGTGTGGCCCTATTTCTACGCCGGCACCATGGGCTTGGTACAGCGCGACGGCATCGAGCGCCTGCGCCACGTGATGAAATACTCGCGCCAGCACAGCACGATCTGCGTGACGCTTTCCGACACGGGCTGGATCGCGGGCTGCGGGGCCAAGCGCGGCGTCGATGCGCGCGAGATCGCCGAGTCCGATCTCGTCATCGTCTGGGGCGGCAACCCGGTGCACACCCAGGTCAACGTGATGCACCACATCGCACTCGCGCGGAAGGAGCGCGGCGCCAAGTTCGTCGTCGTCGATCCCTACCGCACGCCGACGGCGGAGCTGGCCGACATCCACGTCATGCCGCGGCCCGGGACGGACGGCGCCCTTGCCGCCGCGATGATGCACGTGCTTTTCAAGGAGGGCTACGCCGACTGGGACTATCTCGAGCGCTACACGGATGCGCCGCGCGAGCTCGAGGCGCATTTGAGGGACCGCACGCCCGCATGGGCGAGCCGGATCACCGGCTTGCCGGCCGAGGAGATCGTCGCCTTCGCGCGTCTTTACGGCTCGAGCAAGCGCAGCTACATCCGCGCCGGCTACGGCTTCTCGCGCTCGCGCAACGGCTCGCAGCAGATGCACGCGGTCGCCTCGCTTCCCGCCGTCACCGGCGCCTGGCGCCATCGCGGCGGCGGTGCCCTCTACGGCCAGACCGGCATCTATCCCCTCGACAAGACGCTCATCATGGGGCTCGACGCGCTCGATCCCAAGGTGCGCGTGCTCGACCAGTCGCGCATGGGCCCCATCCTCACGGGCGACCCGCGTGATCTGGGCGAGGGACCGCCGGTCACGGCACTTTTCATCCAGAACACCAATCCGGTCACCGTCTGTCCGGAGGGGGCCAAGGTGCGCGAGGGCTTCGCGCGCGGAGATCTCTTCGTTTGCGTGCACGAGCAGTTCATGACCGAGACCGCGGCGATGGCCGACATCGTGCTGCCCGCCACCACCTTCCTCGAGCACGACGATTTCTACATCGCGAGCGGGCACACGAATCTCCAGGTGACCAAGCGGGTGGTCGAGCCCGTGGGCGAGAGCCGCTCCAACCACGACGTGCTGTGCGGGCTTGCGGCACGCCTCGGCGCCGAGCATCCCGGCTTCGCCATGACGGCGTGGGAGATGATCGACAAGACGCTCGAGGCGAGCGGGCTGCCCGACGCGGAGACCGCCTACAGGATGCGCTGGGTCGACTGCGCGCGCTCCTGGGAGGAGATGCATTTCCTCGACGGCTTCGGCCATGCCGACAAGAAGTTCCATTTCAAGGCGGACTGGGCGGCGTGCGGCCAGGAGCATGCCCGCATGAGCCCCTTCCCGGATCATATCGCGGTCATCGACGAGGCGACCGAGGAGCATCCCTTCCGCCTCGTGGCAGCCCCCTCGCGCTCCTTCCTCAACACGAGCTTCACCGAGACGCCGAGCTCGCGCGCGCGCGAGGGCCGCCCCACCGCACTCGTCCATCCGGGGGACCTCGGAAGCTTGGGCCTCGCGGCGGGCGAGCGCGTGCGCCTCGGCAACGCGCGCGGCAGCGTCGTCGTCCACGCCAAGCCCTTCGACGGGCTCCAGCGCGGCGTGGTGGTGGTCGAGGGCATTTGGCCCAACGGCTGCTTCGAGGAGGGGCGCGGCATCAACACGCTCACCAGCGCCGATCCGGGTTTGCCCAAGGGCGGGGCCGTGTTCCACGACACCGCGGTCTGGCTGCGCCGCGCCTGATTGCCAAATCATCCGTGGCGAACACACCTGCCCTGCTGAGACTCCCTCTCCCGCTTGCGGGAGAGGGAAGGGGCCCATCGCGCAGCGATGGGAAGGGTGAGGGAGTGCCTGCTCTCAGCGCCGTCCCTCACCCTCCCATGGCCTTGCGGCCATGGGCCCCTCCCTCTCCCGCAAGCGGGAGAGGGGCTTAACGAGTGGTGGATCGCTTGCCCCGCACCCATGTCATCGTGCTCGGCAATTCCAAGGGCGGCACCGGCAAGTCGACGACCGCGATGCACATCGCGGCGGGCCTGCTCTATCGCGGCTTCACCGTCGGCACACTCGATCTCGACGCGGAGCAGGGCACGCTCAGCCGCTACATCGAGAACCGCGCCGGCTTCGCGGGCCGCCGCGGCACGGCGCTGCCGCTGCCGCTCCACCTGACGGTGGCGCCGGGGGGCGCTGACGAGGAGATGCGCTTCACCGCCGCCCTCGCCGAGCTCGCGGCGAGCTGCCGCTTCGTGGTGATCGATACGCCGGCCGGCGAGTCGGCGCTCTCGCGCCTGGGGCACTCCTTCGCCGATACGCTGCTAACACCGCTCAATGACAGCTTCGTTGATCTCGACGTGCTCGGCCTCGTCGATGCCGAGACGCTCAAGGTCCGGCGCCCGAGCCGCTACAGCGCCATGGTGTGGGAGATCAGGAAGGAGCGCGCGCGACGCGACCGCGGCAGCATCGACTGGGTGGTCATGCGCAACCGCCTCGCCCATCTCGACGCGCGCAACAAGCGCGCGATCGCGGACGTGCTCGCGGCCCTGGCGCCGCGCATCGGCTTCCGCTTGGCACCCGGCTTGAGCGAGCGCGTCATCTTCCGCGAGCTCTTCCTCCTGGGCCTCACGCTTCTCGACCTGCGCGAGGAGGCGACGGGCGTCAAGCTCAGCCTGTCGCACATCGCCGCGCGCCGCGAGCTCAGCGAGATGCTCGACACCATCGGGCTCGCCAAGATGAGCGTGCGGAAGGCGGCCGTCGTGGCCGAGGAGGTCTGAAGCTCGCTGAAAAAATAAATGGATCGTTTTGTGCTCGTCATGCCCGCGGAACCGGGCATCCAGGGCTGCGAAAACGGCGCGTCGATGGAGATTCCTGGACAGCCGCTTTCGCGGGCGTGACGATGGTGTTTCCATATCAAGCGGACGTGCCCTAGAGCACCCCCTTGCTGTCGAGCGCCGCCAACTCGGCCATGAGCGGCCGGTTTTCGTATCGCGCCATGCTCAACGCCGGCGCATAGTCCGGCAGCGGCGCGCCGACCATCCACGCCGCGCATAACGCGCCGCACGCGCAGGCGGCCATGGTACCGAAACCGGATAACGCGCCGGCCATGAAGGCATTCCGCGTGCGCATGGGACCGATCAGCGGCCAGTTCTCCGGCGTCATGGCATAGTAGCCGCCGTAATGGCGCGCACCGCGCGGCAGGCGGCCGAGGTAGGCCCGGAGAGAGGGATTGAGCTTGCCGGCCGCACGCAGCACGATGTCGGGGAATTGCGGATCGAGCGGCGGCTCGCCCACAGGATCGCTCGGGGTGCGGTTCTTGGCCCAGCCCAACTTGATCCACTTGCCGAGATCGCCGCCATCGGGCCGGCAATGGATGCCGCCGGGCATCGGCTCGAGCAACCTGGCCGTGTCGGGGTCGGCGGCCAGGATACGGCACTCCTCCTCGGTCCACGGGATTTCCTGACCGTCGAGGTCGATCGAGAACGGCATGCGGCGCGGTATCGCGCCTTCGCGATCCTCGAAAGCGATCTTTTGCTGGAATAGGCATTCGACGGGGAGCCTCTCGCCCAACATGGCGGCGATTGCGCCGAAGAACGGGCCGGCCGCGTTTACCAGCTGCGCGGCGCGGAGCGTGATGCCGCCCTCCGCCGCCTCGAGCGCCAACGAGAAGGGCGCGTGGCCCTCGATCGCGGTGACACGCGCGCGGCAAATCCCGACTCCGGCGGCGCGGAGAGAGTCCAGCATGAACTGCCCGAGCTGCTGGCTGCTGATGTCGCCGGCCCGGCGGATGTGAAGAACGGCGGCAATATCGGGAGCGAAGCTCGGAAAGCTCCGACGGATGAGGGCCGGGTCCAGCAATACGTCCACGCCGTCCGGAGCGCTTTCCCAATCGGCCGAGAGCTGAGGGCTATATTCGCCTGATCCCGCTCCCTCGTGTATCCGGATGCGAGGCCCGGCGTCGGCACCGTAGCCCCTGTACAGATCGTCGATGAGGTCAGACGGGACTGCGCGCCGCGTCGCCAGAGCGTATCCGCGCCGCGTCATATGAATGCGGTTGCCGGTGGCGCGCGCGATGTCCTGCATCAAATCGATGCTATCGTCGGTAAAAGCCGTCATGATCGGGTGCGGCCACCAGTTCCGGTAGTTCTCCCCGGATTGCGCGGAGGTGAGCGCCATGGGATCGCCCGCGTCGACCAGCACGAGGTCCTTCACGCCATGACGGACCACCAGGTAATAGGCGGCCGCAATCCCGATGCTGCCGGCGCCGATAACGGCGATATCGACATGGGCCTTGATCGCCGTCATCCGATCGTCCTTACCCATGGCTCAACCGGCTGCGCCCGGCCTCACCGCCCGGCCAAGGCCGGCATCACGTCCTTGGCGAACCAGCGCAGCTGCTCCTTGAATTCCTTGGGCGAGAGTCCTTCGGCCCAATGGACCATGAAATTCTCCAGCCCCGGATATTTCGCCTCGATCGATTTGATGCCGTCGATCACTTCGGCCGGCGGCCCGCAGAACCACGCCTTCTGCGCCACGCCGTCGCTCAACAGCGGCGTGCGCGACGGCGCGCCCGGCGTGCCCCAGGTGCGGCCCTGCTCGTCGGCATAGCGCACGAAGCCGAACGGGGCGAACCACTTGAAGCGTTCGTCATGCGCCGGCTCGAGTTTGCGGATTGCCTCGTCGCGGCTATTGGCAAGATAAACACCGGCGCCCCAAATTACGTCCTCGCCGAGCTGTTTTTTGCGGCCGTGCTTGAGACAAGCGGCATGGTAGGCGCGTACGACATCGTCGAGGATTTTCTCACCGTTCAGCGTCACCATCGCTCTGAGACCGTATTGCGCCATTAGTTCTATGGTCTTGCCGCTCGCGATCGGCATCCAGATTTCGACCGGCAGATGCTTCGGTCGGGGCACCATGGTGATGTCCTTGAGCTTGTAACCGCGATAGTCGACCGGCGGCGGCGCCTCGTAGTATTTGCCTTTGAAGTGGAAGGACTGCTCGTCGAAGCACGTCAAGAGCAGCCGCAGCTGCTCCTCGAACAGTTCGCGATTCTTCTCCGCGTCGAGGAGCGGCGCGCCGAACGTCTCCACCTCGCGGGTGTGATAGCCGCGACCGACGCCCATCACGATGCGGCCGTCGGTGACGATGTCGGCCATGGCATAATCCTCCGCCAAGCGGATCGGGTGCCACATCGGCAGCACGTTGAAGGCGCAACCAAATTTGAGGCGTTTGGTTTGGGTGGCGAGCCAGAGTCCCAGCTGGATCAAGTTCGGGAAGACTTCGTAGCCCTCGCGCTGGAAATGATGCTCGGCCATCCACAACACGTCAAAACCGAGCTCATCCATGAGTTGGGCGACGTCGCGCGCGGTGAAGAAGGCCTCGCTCAGCCGTTCATCGGAATAGCGCCGGTCATTGGCCGGCGTGCCGCTCAAGCCGACATTGTCGAGCTCGATCTGGCCAACGTAGAGGACGTGAAACTTCTTGATCATGTGTTCCTACCCTGAGCCTCATTCCGGAGTGGCTTTGCAGTGGAGTCAACACTATCCTGGCGCCGCTGCGCACGCGACGCCCCTTAAATGATGCCTGGCAAAGCCGCCCCTTTCCAAACGGCCGGCCAAGCTGATAGCGTCGTTTGGCGAGGGTTCCAGGGGAATCGTGAAAATCGGGAGCACAAATGACAATTCCTGTTCGCCTGCCAAAATTCATGGTTGCG
>DATNIJ010000341.1:0-8805 GCA_035604475.1 Alphaproteobacteria bacterium | reverse complement strand
GCGGAAGGCGGCCGCCAAGGCGCTCGCGCGCGTGCGCAGATGAAGGCCGGTCATGACGTTCTCGAGCACCGTCATGCCGGGAAAGAGCTGCGACATTTGGAAGGTGCGCCCGAGTCCGAGGGCCGCGATCTCGGTCGGGCGGCGGCCGGTAATGCGGGTGCCCGCGAAATGAATCTCGCCTTGGCTCGCGCGGCTCAGGCCCGAGATCGTGTTGAGGAGCGTGGTCTTGCCGGCGCCATTGGGGCCGATGATGCCGACGATCTCGCCCTCGGCCACGTCGAAGCTCACCTCGGAGAGTGCGAGCACGCCGCCGAAGGCGACCGAGAGGTCGCGTACCGAGAGCATCTTCATCGCCCTTCTCCCCGCGCGGGCTCGGCCGCGGCCCGAGCGAGGCCGGTTGCGGCCGCCGCGGCCGCGGGGCTCGCCGGCCCGCTCACGACGTAGCGCCGGCGGTCGAAGGAGCTGAGCGGCTCCTCCCAGCCGGGGAGGCGGCGCAGAAGCGTCACGATGCCGCGCGGCCGGAAGAGGACGAAGGCGATGAGGATGGAGCCGAACACGATCTCCTGGGTCGATTTGAACTCGCGCAGGAGCTCGAGCAGGGCGACCATGACGGTGGCGCCGATCACCGAGCCCACGATCGAGCCCATGCCGCCGACGACGATCATCGACTTCTGGATGATCATCTGGAAGAGGTCGAACCCCTCGGGCGAGATGTAGCCCAGGAGCGGCGTGTAAAGCGCCCCTGCGACGCCGGCATAGAAGCCGCTCAAGGCGAACGCGAGCGCCTTGTAGCGCAGGAGATCGATGCCGAGCGACTGGGCCGCGATCTCGCCGTCGCGGATCGCGACGAAGGCGCGGCCGATGCGAGAGCGCACCAGCGACCAGGCAAGCACGACGAGTACTAACGTCACCACCCAGCTCAGATAATAGATGCCGAGGTCGGGGCCGATCGGGAGCGGGCTCAGATCGAGATTCGGCACGCGGAAGCCGCCGCCGCCATAGGTCACCGAGTACCAATGCAGCAGCACCCATTGGGAGAACATGGCAAAGGCGAGCGTGCTGAGTGCCAGATAGATGCCCGAAAGCCGCAGTGCCGGGAAGGTGATCGCCGTGCCGATCAGCATGGCAAGCAGGGCACCCCCGGGGGCGGCGAGCAGGTAGGGCAAGCCGAGCCGCACCTCGAGCAGTCCGGTGCCGTAGGCGCCGATCCCGAACATCGCCGCATTGGCAAGCGCGAACTGGCCGGCATAGCCGACGAGGAGGTTCAGGCCGAGTGCGAGGATGATGTAGAGCAGGGCGAGGTTGGCGACATAGAGGATGTAGGGGTTGGCGACCCAGGGGATGATCGCGAGCCCGAGGAAGAGGAGGGCCAGGAACTGCCGGCTGCCGAATGCCAGGCGCACTTCAGACCTTCCGCAGGCTGCGGCCGCCGAAGAGGCCCTGCGGCAGGAAGATCAGCACCAGCATGATGACGATGTAGGACGAGACGTCCTGCAGGTTGGTGCTGATGTAGCCGCCGGAGAACGCCTCGATGAGGCCGATGAGGAAGCCGCCCACCACCGCACCCGGGATGCTGGTGAGGCCGCCGAGCACGGCGGCGGCGAAGGACTTGATGAAGAGCACGAAGCCGATGTCCGGATAGAGCAGCGTGATCGGCGCCATCAGCACGGCCGCCGCACCCGCGACCGAGGTGCCGACGGCGAAGGTATACATGTAGACGCGGCCCGTTCGGATGCCGACGAGCTTCGCCGCCTTTTGATTGTCGGCGGTCGCCTGCATCATCTTGCCGAGCCGCGTGAATTTGAAGAAGGCCGCGAACAGCAGCATCACCGCGATGGCGCCCGCCAGCACGATGAGCTGCTGCGGCATCACGAGGATGCCGCCCAAGGAGATCGGCGTCGGGCTCGCCAGCGGCGGGAAGGGAATGAAATCCCCCTTGCCACCCCAGATGCCCCTGGCGATGCCCTTGAGCACGAAGGAGAGCCCGATGGTCGCGAGGAGCACGCTCACGAGGCTCTGCTCCATGAGCGGTCGAAAGGCGATGCGCTCGGCTAAGGCGCCGATGACGAAACCTGCCGCGACCGCGAGCACGAGGGAGAGGACGTAGGGCATCCCCCACATCACGTGGAAGGTGTAGGCGATGAAGCCGCAGATCATGAAGAGGTCGCCGTGCGCGAAATTGACCGCGCGCGTCGCCTTGTAGACGACCGTGATGCCGAGCGCCACGAGGGCATAAAGCGCCCCCGTGGTGATGCCCGAGGCAAGCAGGTAGCCGAACATCATCATGGCCGCGTGCCGCTCCGCGCTGTCTCGCGCTGCATCACCCCCCCTCCCCGACCCTCCCCCTCACGGGGGGAGGGGGAAGTTGGGCGCAGAGTCATGAGTTCTCCCGCGCACAACCTTCTCGCCTCCCCCCTTGAGGGGAAGGTCGTCCGAGGCCAAAGGCCTCGGACGGGTGGGGGGTGGATCATGCGCCCGCTTCCGGCACGGGCGATCACGCTGCCGCACCCTACTTGACCGTGGTCACCCCGACCATCTCGGCATGGTCGCCCGCTGCCTTCATCCAGGCCGGGCTGTTGTTGCACTGATGGCTCGCCGGGTCGTTGCACACGATCGTCGAGGCGTAGGTGTCCGTATCGACCTTGATGTGCGCCATGGCCGCGAGAAGCTTGTCGCGCGTGAGATCGGGTCCGGCCGCCTTGAGGGCCGCCACCATCACCTCGCCGGCGCCGATGCCCATCAGGTTGAACACGGAGAGCTCGTCGTTCGGGAAGAGCTGCTTGACGAGCGTCGTCCACTCCTTGACCTGCGGGTCGGAGGGCGCGAAGCGCACCGCGGCCGGCGTCACGAACTTGTCGGTGGCGCCGGGAATGGCCACATCCTTGGTGAAGGCGACGGGGTCGGCGATCCCGGTCTGTCCGATCAGCATCGGGTTTTGACCGAGCTTGTTGAGCGTGCGGGTCAAGACCGCACCCGGCTTGGGATAGAGCACCATGATGACCGCGTCGGCGCCCGCTTGCGCGATCTTGAGCCCCTGCGTCGTGGCGTCGTTGTCGTCGACCGTCATCTCGAGATCGACGACGGGCTCGATGTTGCGCCGCTTCAGGTCCGCCATGAGCGGGGTGTAGCGCGACTGGCCCCAGGCGTCGTGCTGGGAGACCACGGCGATCTTCTTGAGGCCGTGGTCGACCGCATACTGGACCTGCGAGCGGCTCTCGATCGAAGCGGTGAGCATGGTGGTGTAGATGTATTTGCTGACCGGATCGGAGATGCCGTCGGCGACGGAAGCGAAGCACTGGAACGGAATCTGGTCCTTCTCGATCTCCGGACGCGCGGCAAGCGTCGCATTCGAGCAGCCGCCGCCGATGAGCGCGAAGACCTTGTCCTCGAACACGAGCTTCTTGACTGCGGCGATCGCGGTCGCGGGGTCGCAGCGGTCGTCCTCGCGCACCAGCACGAGCTTGCGCCCGTTGACCCCGCCCGCCGCGTTCACCTTGTAGAACACGGCATCGACGCCGTTCATGGTGAGCTTGCCGTAGAGGTATTGCGGCCCGGTCATGGCGCCGAAGGAGCCGAGCCTGATCTCGTCCTTGCTGACGCCGGGCACGTCCTCCGCCCACGCCACATTTGCTACGACGGCACCTCCGGCGAGAAGCACGGCCAATGCCGCAAACGCGTTTCGCACGTCTCTCATGTCACACCTCCCGTTCGTGTCTAACGGCCGACGAAGTGCGGCCGCCGCTTGTCCATGAAGGCCTTCGCACCCTCCTTGTAGTCGGCACTCTCGAAGGCCTGGCGCACGAGGGCCTCGATCTTTGCCGCGTTCCGCTCGACCTCGCCGCGCGCGAGCGCACCCAGCGTGAGCTTGGCACCCGCGATCGAGAGCGGGGCGTTGCCCACCATGCTGCCGGCGAAAGCCAGTGCTGCCTCGACCACGTCGCCCTCGACCACCTTGTCGACGAGGCCCATGCGTGCCGCCTCGGCCGCGTCCACGAGATCGCCGGCAAAGAGGATGCGCTTGGCATTCGCGAGCCCGACGAGCGAAAGGAGAAGTTGGCACTCGCGCACGCTGTAGATAGTCCCGAGCTTCGCCGCGGGAATGCCGAGCCGCGCATTCGCGAGTGCTACGCGGAAGTCGCACGCCATGGCAAGCGCGCAGCCCCCACCCACGCAATAACCTTGGATCGCGGCGATGCTCGGCTGCGGCAACGCTTGGATCGCGGCATAGCAGGCCTCGACTTGACGCTCATAGGCGGCACCCGACTCCTCGTCCGCGCGCGAGTGCGAAAACTCGCTGATGTCGGCACCCGCGGAGAAATGGCCGGCCGCCCCGGTGAGGATGACGAGGCGCACCTCGCGCGCGCGGGCGAGCTCGGCGAAGCTGCGGGCGAGATCGCGCCAGGCCGCGAGATTGCAGGCATTCCGCCGCGCCGGCCGGTCGATCGTCACGACCGCGACCTCGGGACTGCGCCTGGCGACGATGATGTCCGACACGCCCAACCACCCGTTCCGCCGCAGCACCCGCGGATTTCCCGATCGCCCCCGAGGAGCCCCGCGCGCCGCGCGCTTGCGGGGCCTCCCGCCCCGTGTGCTCCGCATCCCTTTGAAAAAGCGCTTCGCCTCGCGGTTTGGCGGCCGATTATCGTTGCAACTCTTTGCTTTGCATATTTTATTTAGCACGAGAGTCACGGGGTGCCGCCGCTTTGTCAAGCGCATTTCCAGGGAGGACGCTCAAAATGCCGGGAGCCTTAGAGGGACTGCGCGTGCTGGATCTGACGCAGCATCTGTCGGGGCCGTATTGCGCCATGGTGCTCGCCGACCAGGGTGCCGACGTGATCAAGATCGAGAAGCCCGGCAAGGGCGATGACGCGCGCGAGATGCCGCCCTTCGTCGGCGGCGAGGGTGCCCCCTTCATGCTGTGGAACCGCAACAAGCGGAGCGTCGTGCTCGACCTCAAGACGGCGGAAGGGGTGGCGACGCTCGACAAGCTCGCGGCCGGCGCCGACGTGCTGATCGAGAATTTCCGCCCGGGTACTGTGGATCGCATCGGCATCGGCTATGCGCGTCTCGCCGCGCTCAATCCGCGCCTGATCTACTGCTCGATCTCCGGCTTCGGGCAAAGCGGACCCTACCGCAGCCGCGGCGGCTTCGATTTGATGATCCAGGCGATGTCGGGGCTCATGTCGGTCAACGGCGACCCCGACGGCCCGCCGATGCGGCTCCCCATCGCCATCTCGGACGTGGCCGCCGGCCTCTTCGGCGCGGTCGGCATCCTCGCGGCCCTTGCCGCGCGCGAGCGCAGCGGGCGCGGCCAGCAGGTCGACGTCTCGCTTTATGAATCGGCGGTCGCCTTCGGGGTCTACGAGGCCGCCTACTATTTCGCCACCGGCAAGAACCCGCCGCGCCTGGGCCAAGCCCATCGCGGCAGCTCGCCCTACCAGGTCTTCCGCACCGAGGACGGCTGGATCACCGTGGGCGGCGGCACCCAGGAGTTCTGGCTCCGGCTCTGCCGCCTGCTCGGTTGCGAGGAGCTCGCGCGCGACGCGCGCTTCCGCGACAACGCGAGCCGCGTCGCCCACAACGCCGAGCTGGTGGCGCTGCTGCAGGTCCCGCTTGCGCGCGAGAGCAATGCCCACTGGCTCGCCAAGCTCGGCGAGGCGGGCATCCCGGCCGGGCCGGTCGTCGATCACGCCGAGCTCTTCGCCGATCCGCAGCTGCGCGCGCGCGAGATGGTGGTCGAGGTCGAGCATCCGAGTGCCGGCCGTATCTCGACCCTCGGCGTGCCGATCAAGCTCTCCGAGACGCCCGGCAGCGTGCGCCGGCCAGCACCTCGCCTCGGCGAGCACACCGCCGAGGTGCTCGCGGCCCTCGCCCGCGCGGCGGCGGAGTGAGCGTGTCACCCCCCACCCCAACCCTCCCCCTCAAGGGGGGAGGGAGCGCATATCGCATGAGCGCAAGATTTCCCCTCCCCCCTTGAGGGGGAGGGCAGGAAGGGGGGTATCTCCGAGATTCCGAGCCCTAGCTCGAAAGCGCCTCGATTACCGCCTCGACATGCGGAGCCGGCGGCGGATCGCTTTTACATCGCCGTCGACTGGAATCTTGACGACGCGTTTGCGCATCCCGGTGCGCTTGCCTTTCGCATCGGACACCGCCTCCTTGAGGGCCTCGATGATTTGCGCCCCGACTCTGCCCTTCGCCCTACTCATTGCTAACGTCTCCGTTGCTTGTGCGCCCCGGCACGGAGCTCCGCGCCTCCAGCGCTCAGCGCGCCTGCAGCGCCGCGTAGAGCTCGGGGCGGCGGTCGCGCCACCAGGGGAGGCTCTTCTGGGCGGCGTCGACGTCGTCGAGATCGAGGGTGGCGACGAGCAGCTCCGGCCGCTCGGCAGAGGCGAGCGCCATGATCTCGGCGCCCACCGGATTGACGATCATGCTCTTGCCGATATGCTTGCGCCCGGCCTCGTCGCCGCAACGGTTGACCGCGACGACGAAGACGCCGTTCTCGTACGCGCGCGCCTGGAGCGGCAGCTCCCAGGTATTGGCGCGCAGCTTGCTCTCGCCGTAGGTGGCGGCACAGATCGGCATGAAGAGAATCTCCGCCCCCTTGAGTGCCAGCGCCCGCGAGCCCTCGGGGAACTTGCGGTCGTAGCAGATCTGGATGCCGATCTTGACGCCGTCGAGCTCGAAGACGGGGAACTCGCTTCCCGGCGAGAAGTAGAACTTCTCGTAGCTGCCGGTGCCGCCCTTGAGCTCGGAGGGCAGGACGGCGGGGATATGGGTCTTGCGGTAGGTGCCGAGATGGCGGCCGGCGCGGTCGAACACCGCGGCCGAGTTGTAGAAGTATTTGCCGGCGCGCTCGCCGTAGGGAAAGACGAGCGCCATCCCCTTCTCGCGCGCGAGGTCCAGGAGCGGTGCTGCGATCGGGCTCGGCAGCTCGAGGAAGTATTTCGCGGAGTCCTGGATGAGGCGGTTGGGGAAGAAGGGCGTCAGGAACAGCTCGGCGAAGCAGATGACGTCCGCGCGCTTGCTCGCCGCCTCCTCGACCATGCGGCAGGCCGCCTCGATGCCGGGCCGCATGTCGTCCGTGAGCACGGCACCCGTTTGGGCCGCCGCCACCGTGATCGTCCGTGCCATGCCGTCCTCCTCTGACGCGCGAGCGGGCTCGCACCTTAGCCCCGGCATCGAGGCGAGACAAGCACGGCGCCGCTCACTACACTCAGGTCGCGCGCAGGGCGCGGCCACAACATTCGGGAGGGCGCATGGTCTTCGATTGCATCGTCAAGGGCGGGATCGCGGTGTTCCCCGATCTCGGCGAGCGGCCGGCCGACATCGCGCTCGGCCAAGGCCGCATCGCGGCGATCCTGGCACCGGAGAGTAGTGCTGAGGCGCGCGAGACGATCGACGCCCGCGGCCGCCATGTCTTCCCCGGCCTCATCGACGCCCACATGCATTGGGGCATTGCCGAGAAGATCACGGAATACGGCAGCGAGACGGCCTATGCCGCGCAAGGCGGCTTCGCGAGCGTCATCGGCCACTTCCTCAACAGCGCCCCCTACAGCGAGATCTTCGCCGCGGAGCGGGAGGCGGCCGAGGCGCGCGCCTTTGTCGATTTCGGCTTCCACTTCGGCATGGCGACGGAGGCGCACATGGCCGAGCTCGGGCGCTACATCGAGGAGCTCGGCGTCCCCTCCTTCAAGTACTTCACCAACTTCAAGGGCGACGAGGGACTCTATCTCGGTCTTAGCGGCACCGACGACGGCTTCATGTACGAGCTCATGCGGCGCGTGGCCGCCTATCCGCAGGCCATGCTCGCCGTCCACCCCGAGAACATCGAGCTGGTGCGCCGCTACCGCCTCAAGTTCCAGGGCGAGGGGCGCTCAACGCTCAAGGACTGGAGCCTCGCCAAGCCGCCGATCACCGAGGCGGTCGACACGCTGCGCGCCATGTACTTTGCCGAGCAGGCGGGCTGCCCGGTCTATTTCGTGCATGCAAGCTGCAAGCTGGCCCTCGACGAGATCCGGCGTTACCGGCAACGCTACCCGCACATCCACGTCGAGACCTGCCCCCAGTATCTCACCCACACGCTCGATTCGGACGCCGGCACCATCGGCAAGGCGAACCCGCCGTTCCGCGAGCGGGAAGACGTCGAGGCGCTGTGGCAGGGCCTGGCCGACGGCACCATCGACGTCGTCGGCGCCGACCACGTCGCGCGCAAGCGCATCACCAAGGAGAAGAACATCTGGCAGGCCTCGCAGGGCTTCCCGGGCACGGCGACCATCCTGCCGGTGCTCTTGAGCGAGGGCTACCACAAGGGCCGCCTCACCCTTCGACGCATCGCCCAGCTCCTCGCCAGCACGCCTGCCCGCATCTTCGGCCTCGACAAACGCAAGGGTGCCCTTTTCGTGGGTGCCGACGCCGATCTCACCATCGTCGACCTCGCGCGCGAGCGCGCGGTGCGCGCCGCCGAGCTCGGCTCCTACGCCGATTACAGCCTCTATGAGGGCTGGAGCTTCAAGGGCTGGCCGGTGCTCACGATGGTGCGTGGCCGAACCGTCATGCGCGAGGGCAAGATCGTCGGACCGGCCGGGCACGGCAAGTTCCTGAAGCGCCCGCTCGCGGCGAATTCCTAAGCGCCGTGAGCACCTCGACGCGGCGCGGGCGGCAGCGCGTCGTATAGCCTACCGGCGACGGCGCGGCCGTCCTTGAGCACGAGCGCCAGCCGCTCGGGCTCCTGCAGGAGCCGGACGTCGGCGAGCGGATCGCCGTCGAGGACGAGCACGTCCGCCCTGCGCCCGGCCTCGAGGGCAC
>DATNIJ010000340.1:0-18250 GCA_035604475.1 Alphaproteobacteria bacterium | reverse complement strand
AGCATCGAGGCGACGGCCGCCAAGTTGAAGGCGTTGATCGGAAGCAAGGACCCCGGCGACCGCCTCTACGCAGAATCCTTGTGCGTCGTGCTCCAGCACGAATTGTTCCGGCTCGCATGCGGGACAGTCGGCGCTCGGCGGCCGAAGGGCGCCCTGGCACCGTGGCAGGAGAAGCGCGTTCGGGACTATATCGAGGAGAACCTTGCCGGCCCCCTCTCCCTTGCGTTGCTGGCGCAGCTCGTCGGCTTGAGCACATTCCATTTCGCCCGTGCCTTCAAGCGCACCTTTGGTCAGCCGCCGCACCGGTACTACAGCTCGCGCCGCATCGAGGGCGCCAAGGCGCTGCTCGCGGCGCGTGGGCACTCGGTGACGGACGTCGCACTCGCGCTCGGCTTCAGCGAGACCAGCGCCTTCACCTCGGCGTTCCGCAAAGCGACCGGCCTCACGCCTTCCGAATACCGCCGCGAGCATCGCTAGAGTCGTCGCCGCGCGGGAGCCGGGAAGCGATGCGCCCTGCGACACTTCTCGCACCGTCCGTCGCCGAGCTCGCGGTAGCAAATGCGCTTAAGCGCACTCGAGCGGGCCTGCTTTGACAGGCGTGCTTGCGTCAAGCGAACGTGAAGCCGCGCTCGCGGAACAGCCTCAAGCAGGCCTGGACATCGGCATTGTCGTAAAGCCGCCCCGCGCCCCGCTCGATCTCCGCCAGTGCCAGCGCGACGCCGAGCGCAGGACGATAGGGGCGATGGGAGATCATCGCCTCCACCACATCGGCTACGGCGAGGATTTTGGCCTCGATAAGCATCTCCTCCCCTATGAGGCCGTCCGGGTAACCCGAGCCGTCGATTCGCTCATGGTGCTGCAGCACGATCTGCGCGATGGGCCAGGGAAAATCGATGTCCTTCAAGATGTCGTAACCGGCTCGCGGATGGCCCTTGAGCAAATCGAACTCGACCTCGGACAGTCTGCCGGGCTTGCTGAGGATCTCCGCAGGAACGTTGATCTTGCCGAGATCATGAATGACCCCGGCAACTCTGATCCCCTCGATCTGCGCTTCCGAGAGCCCCATCTCCCGGGCCATCGCGACCGCCAGCGCGGCGACGCGGTGCTGGTGGCCGGCGGTATAGGGATCGCGCGCCTCGACGATGCTGGCGATCGCCTGGATCGTCCCTTCCATGCTGCGCCGCAGCGCCTGTTCGGCGTGTTTCCGTTCGGTAATGTCGACGAAGCTGCCGCGGATCAAGCGTCCTTCCAAGGACGGCAATCTGACGAGCCGCACCTCACAAAGAACGTCCTTGCCTTTTGCATTGTGGATCCAGCGCTCGAAGAACGTTTCCGCGCCCGCCAGAGCGCGCTCTATGTGCTCCGCAAAGTTCTCTTCAACGGGACGCGCGTCGGGCTGCTCGGGCGCATAGAAGTGCTTCGGTCCTACCCTCAGGAGCTCATCCCGGCCGCAGCCGAAGAGCCTATCCGCCGCCCTATTCGCGTCGATGAAGCGACCCTGATCGGCATCGTAGACGAGGATGGCATCCGGCGCCTCCTCGGTCAGCAGGCGGAAGCGTTCCTCGCTCACCCGAAGGTCTTCCTCCATTCGCTTGCGCTCGGTGATGTCGAGCGCGACGCCGACGATTGCGGGCCGCCCCTCGTAGGTGGCGAGCGCGCGATGAGTCAGGATGTCCGCCGTGCCGCCGTTCTTCCGCTTGACGGTGAGCGCCATTTGGTTGGATTTAACCTCTCCGGTCGTCAACGCCCGTAGGCTCGCCGCGACCGCCGCCTTATCGGCATCGACGACGAAGTCGAGAAGCGGCCGGCCGATCACCTCGGCCGGGGTGTAGCCGATCAATTCGGCGAAATGCGGATTGGCGTAAGCGTACGTTCCGTCGTCGCGGGCGATGAAGATTCCCGCAATCTGCTGTTCCACGAGGGCGCGGAACTTGGCTTCCTCTTCTTTGAGAGCGGTCTCGGCTTGCCTAAGCGCGGTGATATCGATGCGCAAGCCTGCGGTCCCGCCGCTCTGCATGCGCCGCTCGGTCACAAGAAAGCTGCGCCCGCTCACGAGTTGCTGCTCGATGGCGCCTTTGGGATCGCGGTGGTAGCGCAGGCGTTCCTCGAGCCATTCCTCCTCGCGCCCGACGGCGTCCATGTGCACGCCCCTCTGCAATCCGTCGCGGATAACGTCCTCGAAGCGGGCGCCCGTATGCGTGAAATGCGGACTATCCTCATAGATCTTGCGGTACGTTTCGTTGCACGTGACCAAGCGGTCGTCGCGGTCGAAGATGACGAAGCCTTCCGAAATGCTCTCGACCGCGTCGCGCAGCAGCGCCTCCGCCTCCTCGGCGCGGCGGAGCGCCTCGATGATCGGGGTTATGTTCGTCGCTGTGCCGCGGTAGCCTTGGAAGCCGCCCGAGGCGTCAAAGATGGGCTTGCCGCTTATGGAGAGGTGGAGCGGCTGGCCGGACTTATCGACCATCGAGTAGCGGAAGGCCCGGAAGGGCCGGTGAGCGTCGAGATCGGCCCTGTGTCGCCGCCAGTGGTCATCCTGTGAGAGGTCTACGCCCATCAGCTCCCAACGCGTCTTGCCCTCGAGCTCCTGCGAGGCGTAGCCGGTCGGTCGCAAACTTTCGCCCAAGAACTGCTTGAAGCGATGCTGGGAGTCGGTTTCCCAGATCCAGTCGCCGCCGACCTCGGCGATGTCGCGAAAGCGTTGCTCGCTCTCGCGCAGCGCCTCCTCGGCTTCCTTGCGCTGCCGGCGCCCCTCCTCCCACGCCAGCGCCTGGACAATCGCGTGCGCGAGCCGATCGGCGCCGTCCTTCGGAATGTCCCGCTTGAACACGACGTCCTTCGCCCCCGCCTTGACCAATTCGACCGCCGCCACCTCCCCCGGCGAATCGGCCAACACGATCACCGGAATTTCCGGGTGCGTGCGGCGCACGTGGTCGAGGGCCGCGCGAGCGCTGTAGCCCGGCACCTTGGAACCGGCGAGGACTATGGTAGGGGCGAACCCCGTCAAGGCGCGAGCGAAGGCGCTTTCGCTGTCGACTTGCCTCGAGTGGAAGCCGAGCCCCGTCTTGCGCAGCGCGCCCTCGACGAGCTTGGCGTCCTCCGGCGTGCCCGCGAGAATAAGGAGACGCCTTTCCGCGACGGACTCGACCCGCCGGGGGATCATCTCGGCGCCCGCTTGACAGGGCCTCGAGACGCACTCGGTCGCGCCCAGGCCTCGGCAAACCGCCCACGCCCGACCGGCCCGCAACCAAAAGTCTTCATATGCCCAGTCTGCCCATGCAATCTTCCGCCGGCCCGCCCGCCGACGGTTATTGCATAAATATTAGGATAAATGGATTTTTACCTGAATCAATAGTCTACAATTAAGTGATTTGAATGATCGCGCGTGCACTGCATCATTACCACATATTGAGTTGTAAAAAGAAAAACGGCTAGCGGCTGTGGTATGCCTCCCCGGGGGCGCGTGGGCGCTTGACCGCACGTCGGTCGCCGAGCGCGCGGCGGCACTCTCGAGTCGGCCCGGCGGCTGACGCAGCGGCACGGGCCGGCCGACTTAGGATGCGTGGCGACGCAGCGTGCGCCGCCCGAGATGCTCAGCCCATCACCGTCGTGGAGATAGGCTCGATCTCGTAAATGAGGCGGACCTCGCCGGGCTGGCGATAGGGATATTTGTCCTGCCCGAGATATTTCTTCGCGAGCGCGTCGATGTGCGCGTCGGCCCCTTGCTCGGTGACGCGCTTGACGCGGCCGCGGACCTGGATGTGGCGATAGGGGTTGTCGGGATCGAGGATGGCAAGCGCCACGCGCGAGCCCTCCTTCATGTTGCGCGCTTTGACCCGGCCCTTCGCCGTGTTCACGCGGATCGCACCGCCCTTGTAATCGACCCAGACCGGGGTCACCTGCGGCGAGCCGTCCGGCATCACGGTTGCCAGGCTGGCAAACGCTTTCTTCTTCTCCAGGAGATCGAGATATTTTTCGGGGATCGCTGCCATCGTCTTGTCCTCCTTGCGGTTGGCCCGCATCCGGCATTGGGGAAGAGGCACTACCTGGACCTAGGCTAACGCGGCCTCGTCGGCGTGACAACCGGCGAGATCGCGCGAGGCAGGGATGAGCCGCCAACCGGGATCCGGGGTCGCGCGCCCCTTTGGCAGCCGCAAAGTCATTGGCCTCAACGCCGCCGCGCGCTATATGACGCGGATGGAGACGCTCTTTTCCTATCTCGTCGGCATTGCCATGGCGGCCGTGCTCGCGGTGCTGGTGGTGGGCGTTGCCTCGATGTTCCGCGGCGGGGAGTTCAACCGAAAATATGCGAACAAGCTCATGCGCCTGCGCGTGCTCCTGCAGGCTCTAGCCCTCCTGCTCTTCGCCATCTTCATGCTGTTCTTCCGCCACCAGAGTTGAAGGCACTCCGCCATGGTGAGGCTGACCCGGATCTATACGCGCGGCGGCGACAAGGGCGAGACCTCGCTCGGCGACGGCACGCGCGTGCCGAAGCACGCCCAGAGGGTCGCCGCCTTCGGCACGGTCGACGAGGCCAACAGCGTCATCGGCATTGCGCGCCTCGATACCACGGGCGAGGCGGATGCCATGCTCGCCCGCATCCAGAACGATCTCTTCGATCTGGGTGCCGATCTGTGCCGGCCCGCGGGTGGTGCGGGCGACGACAAGGCCTTGCGCATCGTGGCGGCACAGGTCGAGCGTCTCGAGCGCGAGATCGACGCGCTCAACGCGGGCCTCAAGCCGCTCGACTCCTTCATCCTGCCGGGCGGCACGCCGGCGGCGAGCCATCTCCACCTCGCGCGCACGGTCGTGCGCCGCGCCGAGCGGCTGGTGGCCGAGCTCGCCGCGGCCGAGCCCGTCAACCCCGCGGCACTGCGCTACTTGAACCGCCTCTCCGACCACCTCTTCGTGCTCGCCCGCCATCTCAACGAGCGCGGCGCCAAGGACGTGCTGTGGGTTCCGGGCGGGAGCCGCTGATCCACGGCGCCGCCCGGAGCGCGTGCTTGACTTCAAGCGGCGCCGCACCCTAGTGTGCAATTGCGAAATGACCGATTTCCCGTTGATTTCCGCCGCTTTGAGCGCCAGCCGCTTGCTTGACAGGCTCTCCCCGGTCCCCTAAACAAGCGAGCCCCGGCTCGTTGCCGAGCCGGCTTGCGGGCATGCGCGTTGGGATGAAGGCAGCACGATGAAGGTATTGGTCCCGGTCAAGCGCGTCGTCGACTTCAACGTCAAGGTCCGGGTCAAGGCCGATCGCTCGGGTGTGGAGACGGCCAACGTCAAGATGTCGATGAACCCCTTCGACGAGATCGGCGTCGAGGAGGCCATGCGCCTCAAGGAGGCCGGCAAGGCAAGCGAGGTCATAGCCGTCTCGATCGGCCCCGCAGCCTGCCAGGAGACCATCCGCACCGCCCTCGCCATGGGGGCCGACCGCGGCATCCATGTCGAGACCGACCAGGCGTTGCAGCCCCTCGCGGTCGCCAAGCTGCTGAAGGCGGTGGCGGCCAAGGAAGCGCCGGGCCTCGTCATTCTGGGCAAGCAGGCCATCGACGACGACTGCAATCAGACGGGCCAGATGCTGGCAGCCCTCCTCGGCTGGCCGCAAGGCACCTTCGCCTCCAAGCTCGCCTTCAAGGACGACAAGCTCGAGGTGACGCGCGAGGTCGACGGCGGGCTCGAGACGGTGCTGCTCAAGCTGCCCGCGATCGTGACCACCGACCTGCGCTTGAACGAGCCGCGCTACGCCTCGCTCCCCAACATCATGAAGGCGAAGAAAAAGCCCATCGACAAGCTCACCCCGGAAGCCCTCGGCGTCGACGTGGCCCCGCGCCTCACAACACTCAAGGTCGAGGAGCCGCCCAAGCGCGTGGCCGGCGTCAAGGTCAAGGACGTGGCCGAGCTCGTCTTGAAGCTCAAGCAGGAAGCCAAGGTGATCTGATGAGCGTGCTCGTCTTGGCCGACCACGACAACGCCTCGATCAAGCCGGCGACCCTCAATGCGGTGAGTGCGGCGAAGGAGCTCGGCGAGGTGGCGGTGCTGGTGGCCGGCAGCGGCTGCAAGGCTGCCGCCGAGGCCGCCGCGAAGATCGCGGGCGTCGCCAAGGTGCTCGTCGCCGACGCGCCCTCCCTCGATCACGGCCTCGCCGAGAACCTCGCCCCCCTCATCGCCAAGCTGGCCCCCGGCTACAGCCACGTGCTGGCCGCCGCCGACACCTTCGGCAAGAACGTGATGCCGCGCGCGGCCGCCCTCATCGACAGCCAGCAGATCTCCGAGATCGTCAAGATCGTCTCGCCCGACACCTTCGTGCGGCCGATCTACGCCGGCAACGCGCTCGAGACCGTGCAATCGAAGGACGCGGTCAAGGTGATCACCGTGCGCGGTACGGCCTTCGACCCGGCGCCGGCCGAGGGCGGGGCGGCGCCGATCGAGAGCGTGGCTGCGAGTGCCGACGGCGGCCTCTCGAGCTTCGTGGGCCAATCGCTCAGCAAGTCGGAGCGGCCGGAGCTCACCAGCGCGCGCATCGTCATCTCCGGCGGCCGCGGCATGCAGTCCGGCGACAATTTCGCGATGCTCGAGCGCATCGCGGACAAGTTGGGGGCGGCGGTCGGCGCCAGCCGTGCCGCGGTCGACGCAGGCTTCGTGCCCAACGATTACCAGGTGGGCCAGACCGGCAAGATCGTGGCACCCGATCTCTACATCGCGGTCGGCATATCGGGGGCCATCCAGCACCTGGCGGGGATGAAGGATTCGAAGGTGATCGTGGCGATCAACAAGGACGAGGAAGCCCCGATCTTCCAAGTGGCGGATTACGGGCTGGTCGCGGATCTGTTCAAGGCGCTGCCCGAGCTCGAAGCCGAGCTCGCCAAGCAAGGCTGAGGACATGGCCCTAGTTAGCGGGGGTGACCCTTGCTTCATTGTTTGAGAGCCCTAAGCAAGCGTGGAGATAGGCTTTGGCGATAGAGAAGATCGGCATCATCGGCGCCGGACAGATGGGCAACGGCATCGCCCATGTTGCAGCACTCGCGGGCTACGAGGTGCGCCTCTGCGATATCAGCAAGGAAGCGCTCGACAAGGCGACGCAAATCATCGAGCGCAACATGAACCGCCAAGTCGCGCGCGGGACCGTCGACGAGGCTCGCAAGCGCGCGGCGTTCGCCCGCATCAAGACCGGCACCGGCTTCGACCAGTTCAGCGACTGCGATCTCGTCATCGAATCGGCGTCCGAGAACCTCAACGTCAAGAGCGAGATCCTCAAGTCGCTATGCCCGGTCTTGCGCAAGGACGCGCTCATCGCGACCAACACCTCCTCGATCTCGATCACGCGGCTCGCCTCCCTCACCGACCGGCCGCCCAAGTTCATGGGCATGCATTTCATGAACCCGGTGCCGGTGATGGAGCTCGTCGAACTCATCCGCGGCCTGGCCACGGCGGAGGAGACCTTCAAGACGATCCGCGAGCTCTGCATCAAGCTCGGCAAGACGCCGGCCAATGCCGAGGACTTCCCGGCCTTCATCGTCAACCGCATTCTCCTGCCGATGATCAACGAGGCGGTCTACGCGCTTTATGAGGGCGTGGGCTCGGTCGAGGCGATCGACGTCGCCATGCGGCTCGGCGCGCACCACCCGATGGGGCCGCTTGAGCTGGCCGACTTCATCGGGCTGGACACCTGCCTTGCCGTCATGCACGTGCTCTACGAGGGGCTCTCGGACAGCAAGTACCGGCCCTGCCCGCTTCTCGTGAAGTATGTCGAGGCGGGCTGGCTCGGGCGCAAGACCGGCCGCGGCTTCTACGACTACGGCGGCGAGAAGCCGGTGCCGACGAGATGAGCCGGAGCGAGGCCTCGCAGCCGGGAGCGGAGCCGATTTGGTCCGGCGCGGTTGCGACCCCATATGCAAGCATGACATTGTTGAGATGACAGGCCGCCGGGCGGGGCGCGGATTTTGGGCGCGCCCGCCGGAAGGAACGATAGGGAAAGCCATGGCAGAAACCGCGCTGCGGGCCGAGTTGCCCGAGCGGCAAGACCGCGAAACACTCGAATCCGTCGTGGTGCGCATCGCCGGCGATTCGGGCGACGGCATCCAGTTGACCGGGAGCCAGTTCACCCAGACGACCGCCTTTGCCGGCAACGACCTCGCGACCTTCCCTGATTTCCCGGCCGAGATCCGCGCGCCCCTCGGGACGACCTTCGGCGTGTCCTCGTTCCAGATCAACTTCGGCGCACGCGAGATCCGCACCTCGGGCGATGCGCCCGACGTGCTCGTGGCCTTGAACCCGGCGGCACTGCAAGTGCATCTCGCGGACCTCAAGCGCGGCGGTATCCTCATCATCAACGCGGGCGCCTTCAGCGAGCGCAATTACAGCAAGGCCGGCTACAAGGCGGATCCGCGCAAGGACGGCTCGCTCAGCGCCTATCGGGTGATCGAGATCGACGTCTCGCGCTCGACGCTCGAGGCGGTCAAGGGCCTCGAGATCTCCCAGAAGGACGCGCTGCGCTGCAAGAACATGTGGGCGCTCGGGTTGCTCTTCTGGATGTACGGCCGCAAGCGCCAGTCCACGGTCGAGTATCTCAAGCGCCGCTTCCACAAGCACCCCGTGCTCGCCGAGGCCAATATCGCCGCACTCAATGCCGGGCATGCCTTCGGCGAGACGGCGGAGATGCCGGCGGCCCTCCCCGCCTTCAGCGTGCCGCCCGCGCACCTCGAGCCCGGCCTCTACCGCACCGTCACGGGCACCGAGGCCATGGCCTGGGGCCTCATCGCCGGTTGCCGGCTCGCCTCGCTCCCGCTCGTCTTCTGCTCCTATCCGATCACGCCGGCGTCCGCCGTGCTGCACGCGCTCGCCGAGCTCAAGCACTTCGGCGTGTTGACCTTCCAGGCCGAGGATGAGATCGCCGCGATCGGCGCGGCGATCGGCGCCTCTTACGCCGGCTCGATGGGCGTCACCTCGAGCTCGGGCCCGGGGGTGGCGCTCAAGAGCGAGGCCCTCGGGCTCGCCATCGGCGCCGAGCTTCCCCTCGTGCTGATCAATTCCCAGCGCGCCGGGCCGTCGACCGGCATGCCGACCAAGACCGAGCAGTCGGACCTCTACCAGTCCGTCTACGGCCGCAATGCGGATGCGCCGCTTGCCGTGCTGGCCGCCCGCTCCTCCGCCGACTGCTTCGAGGTGGCGATCGAGGCGGTACGCATCGCGACCAAATACATGACGCCGGTGATCCTCTTGACCGACGGCTATCTCGCGAACGCGGCCGAGCCTTGGAAGATACCGGATTTCTCGGCCTATCAGCCCTTCCCCGTCGCCTTCCGCAGCGCGCCCGAAGGCTTCCACCCCTTCCTGCGCGATCCGCAGAGCTTGGCGCGTCCCTGGGTCAAGCCGGGCACGCCGCAGCTGGAGCACCGTATCGGCGGCATCGAGCGCGATTACGACAGCGGCAACATCTCCTACGATTCGGACAACCATCAGCGCATGACGCTCGCGCGCGCGGCCAAGATCGACGGCATCGCCAAGGACATCCCCTTGCAGCAAAGCGAGGACGGCGCCAGCTCCGGCCGCCTCGCCGTGCTCGGCTGGGGCTCGACCTACGGCCCGATCGGGCGCGCCATCGACAATTTGCGCGCCGAGGGCCTAGCCGTCTCCCACATCCATCTGCGCCACATCTGGCCGCTGCCGGCCAATCTCGGCGAGCTGCTCAAGGGCTTCGAGCACGTGCTGATCCCCGAGATGAACAACGGGCAGCTCCTCACCGTGATCCGCAGCCGCTATCTCGTTCCCGCCGAGGGGCTCAACAAGGTGACCGGCCGGCCCTTCAAGATCGCCGAGATCGAGGCCGCGGTCCGCGCCCGCCTGGAGGCCTGACATGAACGTCGCAACCCCACTCGCGAAGCTCGCTGCCAAGGACTACGCCTCCGACCAGGAGATCCGCTGGTGTCCCGGCTGCGGCGACTACGCCATCATCAAGGCCGTGACCAAGACGCTCGCCGACATCGGCGCCAAGCGCGAGAACACGGTGTTCGTCTCCGGGATCGGCTGCGCCGCGCGGTTCCCCTATTACATCGCGAGCTACGGCTTCCATACCATCCACGGCCGCGCGCCCGCGATCGCGACCGGCGTCAAGCTCGCCAATCCCGGGCTCGACGTGTGGGTGATCGGCGGCGACGGCGACATGCTCTCGATCGGCGGCAATCACACGCTCCATGCGCTTCGCCGCAACGTCGATCTGCAGATCCTGCTTTTCAACAACGCGATCTACGGGCTGACCAAGGGACAGTACTCGCCGACCTCGCGTCCGGGCACGCGCTCGCCCTCCACACCCATGGGCTCGCTCGACAATCCGGTGTCGCCGACCCAGTTCGCGCTCGGCGCCGGGGCCCGCTTCGTGGCGCGCTCGGTCGACACGCTCCAGGCCCATCTGCCGGTCGTCTTGAAGCGCGCCTACGAGCACAAGGGGGCGAGCTTCGTCGAGATCTTCCAGAACTGCATCGTCTACAACGACGACGTCTACGCCAACTTCACCGCCAAGGAGATCGCCGCCGACAACCAGCTCCACCTCGAGCACGGCAAGGCGATGGTCTTCGGCAAGGCGCGCGACAAGGGCATCCGCATCAAGCCGGGCACGCTCGAGCTCGAGGTGGTGAGCCTGGCGGAGGGGGGCTCAAGCGAAGCCGACCTCCTCGTCCACGACGAGACGAGCCGCATGATCGCCTTCATGTTGGCCCAGATGGAGCCGCCGGGCTTCCCGGTCGCCTTGGGCGTGCTCTATTGCAACCCCGCACCCGCCTACGAAGCCCTCGTCACCAACCAGATCGAGGAGGCGAAGCGCCGCCAGCCGGAGGCGGACTTGAACGCGCTTTTGCGCCGCGGCACAACCTGGCGCGTGGGAGCCTGAAGGCACCCGCCCGCCGCTTCGACCCAGCACTTGCTCCCCCAAAAAGGGCGCTGTCCCGGAAGGACGGCGCTCTTTGTCGCGGCCGGCACGCCCTTGACCAACTTGACCAACAGGCGCGCGAGATGCTAGGCTCTCGCCTTCCAGCGAGGGCTCTGCCATGACCAAGACGGTCAACCTCTACGAGGCCAAGACGAAGCTCTCCGAGCTCGTCGAGCGCGCCGCCAAGGGCGAGGAGATCGTCATCGCCAAGGCGGGAAAGCCGCGCGCGAAGCTGGTCCCCGTGCCGGTGCAAAAGGGCATCCGCCCGGCCGGCCTGTGGAAGGGCAAAATCGCAATCCCGGAGAATTTCGACGACCCCCTGCCTGAGGAAGTCCTCAAAGCCTTCGAGGGGGACGAGGGTTGAGGCTCCCCATGACAAAAACCGTCAACCTCTACGAGGCCAAGACGAAGCTCTCCGAGCTCGTCGAGCGCGCCGCCAAGGGCGAGGAGATCGTCATCGCCAAGGCAGGAAAGCCGCGCGGGAAACTCGTGCCGATTCCGGTGCAGAAGGCGCCGCGCGTGGGCGGCTTCTGGAAAGGCAAGTTCGAGATTCACGAGAACTTCGACGATCCGCTGCCGGACGACATCCAGCGCGCCTTTGAGGGAGAGGAGAACTGAAGCTTCTCCTCGACACCCACGTCTTCGTCTGGTGGATCGAAAACCCACGTGAAATCGGCAAATCGGCGCGCCAAACAATCGCAGCTCTGGAAAATCCGGCCTATTTGAGTGCGGCCTCTGTCTGGGAAATCTCGATCAAGGCCGCGCTTGGTCGTTTGCCGCCGGTTTTTGACATCGCATCCGCGATGAGGGCGCATAAATTTCTTCCCCTCGACATCACCATGGCCCATGCGGCCGCCGCGGGCGCGCTCCCTCTCCATCACCGCGATCCCTTCGACCGCATGCTGGTCGCCCAAGCTCAAATCGAGGGCATGGTCATCGTCAGCCATGATCGTCGCTTTGCGCCCTACGGCGTGCCTGTGCTGTGGACTTAGGCGAGGAGGCGTCGAGTCACCGCGCGGCGAGCCAGCGCACGCCTGCCAAAAGGACGAGCGGGACCACGAGTGCCGCGGCAGTGACGAAGCCGGCTTCGACCAAGGCCGCGGCAAGCGCCACCGCAAACGCCACCACGGCGAGATTGCCGCGGTCGCCCACGATCACCTTGAGGAACGCGCTCACGGCCCGGCCGCCGACGCCGCGGCGCGACTGCGGCGCAATTGTTGAGCGAGCGCTAAGCCGCCCGCAATATAGAAGACGGCCAGCGCCGGCAGGCTCCACTCGCCCCACGGCCAGGTGCGGGCGCCGCCCATCGCCTCGAGCGTCCAGAAGGTGCCGAACGCGGTGATCATGGCGCCGACCGCGAGCTTGATGGCGTTCTCCGGCACCCGCCGCAGCGGTGCGCGCGCAAAGGCACCCGCCGCCGCCACGATGACGAGTGCTGCGAGCGCCCCCGCCGCGGCCGCAAGCGTGCTGCCCTTTTGCAAGCCGAGCGCCACGACGATGAGCCAGACCTCGAGCCCCTCGAGCAGCACGCCCTTGAAGGCGACGAGCCAGGCGGCATGACGGTCGGAGCGCGCCAGGAGCCGCCGGGTTTCGGCGAATTCGGCATCCTCGTCGTGGAGCGCCTTGAGTCCGGCGCGGCGGGCGACCGCCTTGGCCAGCCAGCGCACGCCGAAGAGCAGCAGCAGCACGCCAATCGTCCCTTGCAGCCAGGCGAGGTCGAGCCAAAGTGCCAAGAGACCGCCGCTCGCCGCCGTCATTGCCGCAAGCAGCGCCAAGGCCGCAAGCGCAGCCCCTCCCGCGGCGCGCCAGCCGATGCCGAGGGCAACCGCAAGCACGATGGTGAAGGCCTCGACCCACTCGACCGCGGCGGCGAGGAAGGTGGCGAGGAAGATGCTCCAGCCTGCCATCGCTCAAGCCCTAGGATGGGACGTCGAAGCGCGCGTCTCCTCGATTTTCCGCGCGCGCCCCTCGCTGATGAAATGCCGGATGAGCTTGACGGCCGCGGGCGAGTCCCATTGCGCCGGCCCGATGAGCACGCCGCGCGCGAGCCCGTCCCGGCCGATGATGAAGCTCGTCGGCACGCCGCTCCCTTGCCAGGCGTGAAAGCCCTTGCCCTCCCGGTCGATATAGATGCCGAGATGGACGAGCTTATTGTCCCGGAAATAGGGCTCGATCGCCGCCTTGCCCTGGCGGTCGAGGGAGAGGTCGAGGACGATGAAATCGCTGCCGCCGAGTGCCGCCTGGAGGCGGTCGAGCGAGGGCATCTCGCGCAGACAGGGGGCGCACCACGTGGCCCAGAAGTTGACCAGGACCACCCGGCCCTTGAAGTCGGCGAGGCTCAGCGTCTTGCCTTGGCCGTCCTCGAAGCTGATCGGCGGCACTGGCTTGGGACCGTCGAAATAGCTAAAGTCGCCCATCTCGCCCTTGAGGACCGGGAGCGAGCCGTCGCCGGAGGCACTCGCGAGGCCAAACGGGCCGCGGCCGCCGTTGGGGGCTGCCAAGGAGACGGCGAGTGCCGCCGCCGCCGCTACCAGAAGTGCCGCGAGGATGGAGCGTACGTTGCCTCTCGATGCCACCGATCGACCCCTTATAGCGCCGCGCCGAGACCGCCGAGGACCGCCTGCCATGACCGCCAAGGCCAAACATAAGAAAGCACAGCAGAGGCCAAAGGCGAACCCCCTTTGGGGCGGCCGCTTTGCCGCCGGCCTCAATGCGACGATGAGCGAGATCAACGCCTCGATCGACTTCGACCGGCGGCTCTATGCCCAGGATATCGCGGCCTCCAAGGCCCATGCCGCCATGCTCGCGGCCCAGGGCATCATCAGCAGGAAAGATGGGCGCGCGATCGCCCGCGGTCTAGAGGCCATCCGCGCGGAAATCGAGGCCGGCCGCTTCCGCTTCTCGAAGGCGCTCGAGGACATCCACATGAACATCGAGTCGCGGCTGGCCGACCTCATCGGCGAGCCGGCCGGGCGGCTGCATACCGCGCGCTCGCGCAACGACCAGGTCGCGACCGACTTGAAGCTCTGGGTGCGCGATGCCATCGACGCGCTCGAGGTAGGGCTCAAGGGGCTGCAGGCGGCACTTTTGGCCCAGGCGGAGCAGCACGCCGGCACCCTCATGCCCGGCTTCACCCATCTTCAGCCGGCCCAGCCGATCACCTTCGGCCATCATCTCATGGCCTATGTCGAGATGTTCGGGCGCGACCGCGGCCGCCTCAAGGACTGCCGCGTCCGGCTCGGCGAGTGTCCGCTCGGTGCTGCGGCCCTTGCCGGCACCTCCTTCCCGATCGACCGGGAGATGACGGCAGCCGCACTCGGCTTCGCGCGGCCGATGGCAAACTCGATCGACGCGGTCTCCGACCGTGACTTTGCGCTCGAGTTTCTCGCCGCCGCGGCACTTGCCGGCGTGCATCTCTCGCGCCTGGCCGAGGAGATCGTGCTGTGGTCGAGCGAGCAGTTCGGCTTCGTGAGGCTCTCGGATGCCTTCACCACCGGCAGCTCGATCATGCCGCAGAAGCGCAATCCGGACGCGGCCGAGCTCGTGCGCGCCAAGGCCGGCCGGCTCATCGCCGATCTCAACAGCCTGCTCATCGTCATGAAAGGCCTGCCGCTCACCTACGGCAAGGACATGCAGGAGGACAAGGTGCCGGTGTTCGAGGCGGCCGACACGCTCGCACTGGCACTTGCCGCCATGACCGGCATGGTGCGCGACATGGCGGCGGACAAGGCGGCCATGCGCGCCGCCCTCGGCAACGGCTTCATCACCGCGACGGACCTCGCCGATTGGCTCGTGCGCGCGCGCGGGCTGCCTTTCCGCTCGGCACACCATGCGACGGGCCGCCTCGTGCGCTTAGCTGAGGAGCGCAGCTGCCGGCTCGACCAGCTGAGCCTGGCCGACATGCGCGCCATCGAGCCGCGCATCAGCGAGGAGGTCTTCGAGGTCCTGCGCGTGGAAAATTCGGTCAAGAGCCGCGCGAGCCATGGCGGCACGGCACCCGAGCAAGTGCGCCGCGCGATCGCGCGCGCCAAGGAGCGCTATCTGTGATCCGCATCATCCTTGCCCTTCTCATCGCGGCCTTCCTCGCGGCCCCGCTCGCCGGCTGCGGCAGGAAGGGACCTCCCGAGGTGCCCAAGGGGGACACCAACACCCTCGATCGGAAGTACCCCAAGCCGCATGACTAGTAGAGCAGGCCGATGAGCGAGTTCGCCTATCGCCGTGGCGCGCTCAACGCCGAGGACGTGCCCCTTGCGCGCATCGCCGCCGAGGTCAAGACACCCTTCTATTGCTATTCGACCGCGGCCCTCGAGCGCCAGCTCGGCAGCTTCCGGGCGGCGTTCGCGGACGTGGACGCGATGGTCTGCTACGCGCTCAAGGCGAATTCGACGCTCGCCGTCGTGCGCACCTTCGCGAATGCGGGTGCCGGTGCCGACGTCGTCTCGGAGGGCGAGCTGCGCGTCGCCCTTGCCGCGGGCATTCCGCCCGAGCGCATCCTCTTCTCGGGCGTGGGCAAGACGCGCGCGGAGCTCGAATTCGCCCTCGCCGTCGGGATCCTGCAAATCAACGTGGAGTCGGAGCCGGAGCTCGAGCTCCTGGGCGAGCTGGCCAAGGGCATGAGGCGGCCGGTTTCGGCAGCGCTTCGCATCAACCCCGACGTCGATGCGCGCACGCACGCGAAGATCACGACCGGCAGGAAGGAGAACAAGTTCGGCGTGCCGCTGAGCGAGGCATCGCGGCTCTTCGCGCGCGCTGCTCGGATGGCGCACTTACGCATGCAGGGCGTTGCAGTCCACATCGGCTCCCAGCTCGAAAGCCTGGCACCTTACCGCCGCGCCTTCAGGCGCATCGTAAAGCTTGCCGAGGAGCTCCGGGCCGAAGGCCACCACATCCGCCGCCTCGACTTCGGCGGCGGGCTCGGCATCACCTATAAGAACGAGAGCCCGCCCACGGTCGAGGCCTATGCCGCCATGGTGAAACAGCTCACCAAGGGCCTGGATGCGCAACTCGCCTTCGAGCCGGGGCGCTTTCTCGTCGGCAATGCAGGGGTGCTGGTGACGCGCGTGCTCTATGTGAAGGAAGGGGCCGCTCACCGCTTCGTGATCGTGGATGCGGCGATGAACGACCTCATCCGTCCGACGCTTTACGATGCCTATCACGCGATCAAGCCGGTGACGGCAGCGGCCAAGGATGCGGCATTGAAGCGCGCCGACGTCGTCGGGCCGGTGTGCGAGACGGGCGATTTCCTCGCCCGCGCGCGGCTCTTGCCCCCGCTCGCCGAGGGCGATCTTCTTGCCATTTGCTCGGCGGGAGCCTACGCTTCGGTGATGGCCTCGACCTACAACGCCCGGCTGCCGGCGCCGGAAGTGATGGTCAAGGGCTCACGCTATGCCGTCGTGAGAGCGCGACCGGATTATGAGGATATGCTCCGGCGCGATCGGATTCCCGACTGGCTCGGAGTGCCTGCCACCGGACCGGCGCGCGGAGTGGCATGACGGACGAGAGGGGCGATATCGCCGAGGCGCGCGCGGACTCGACCCCCGCGGCGCGGCACTCGGGGCCCGAAACGGACGCGCCGGAGTCACTCAATCCGCGCACGCTGCGCTTGGCGCGCCTCGCCCTTTTCTGGGAGAAGCTATGGCCGGCCGCGTGGCCCGCGGTCGGCGTCGTCGGCCTTTTCGCGGCCCTTGCCTTCGTCGGTCTCTTCGCGCTTCTCCCCGGCTGGCTTCATCTCTTGCTCCTCTTGGGCTTTGGCTTGGCCCTCGGCTGGTCGGCCTATCGCTTGGCCCATATGCTGAGCCTGCCGAGCGTTGCCGCCGCCGAGCGCCGCATCGAGCGCGACAGCGTGCTTTCCCACCGCCCGCTCACGGCACTTGACGACAAGCTCGCCGTGGGCGAAGGCGATGCCTTCACCGAGGCGCTTTGGCGCGCCCATCTCGCGCGCATGATGAAGATGCTCGGCAAGGTCCGCGTGGCGTTCCCGCGCCCGGGGCTTCCGGGGCGCGATCCCATGGCACTCCGCCTGGCCCTCCTCCTCCTGCTCGCGATCGGCCTGCTCGACGCGCGCGGCGCGGCACCCGGGCGGCTCGCAGACGCGCTCCTGCCTCGACTCGGCGCCGTCATCCCGCGCACGCCAGCTGTGGTGCAGCTCTGGCTCACCCCGCCCGCCTACACGGGCCTAGCACCCATCTTCCTCCGCGCCGGTGCCGGTGCGCCGGCAGGCGGGGAGAGGCAGGGTATCGGCAGCCCATCGAGCCCGGTGAGCGTGCCCTTCGGCAGCAAGGTGCTCGCGCGCCTCGAGGGCGGAGCGGGCGCGCCGCGCCTTCTCGTCGGCGACCGCGCAGTGCCGTTCAAGGCGGTCGACGGTTCCACCTATCAGCTCGAGGACAAGATCGAGAGCGGCGATCATCTCGCCGTTCAGCAGAGTGGCCGCACGGTGGCAGAGTGGGCGATCACGATCGTGCCCGACCTGCCGCCCACGATCGCGTTCGCAACGCCGCCCTCGCGCACGTTGCGCTCGACCTTGCGGCTCGAGTACGTGGCGAGCGACGACTACGGCGTGGCCGCGGTCAAGGCGGAGATCCGGCGCGTGGGAGCACCCGCCGATGAGGCGCCGATCGAGCTCGAGCTGCCGCTCTCGGGAGGGCATCCCAAGCACGCCCACGAGACGAGCTTCCATGATCTCACCCCGCACCCGTGGGCCGGACTGCCGGTCACCATCCAGCTCTCCGCCTGGGACGAGCCGGGCCACGTGGGCATGAGCGAGCCGTTCTCCATGGTGCTGCCCGAGCGCATCTTCAATCATCCGGTGGCGCGCGCCATCATCGAGAACCGCAAGATGCTCACCGAGGATCCGGGCCGGCGGCCCGAAGTGGCGGCCCATCTGAGCGCGATCGCCGCTCGCCCCTCTGCCTTCGGCGGCGACCTCGGCGTCTTCCTCTCGCTCATCGCGGCACGGACCCGGCTCGATTTCTCGGGCCGGCCGGAGACCATTGCGGCCGTTCAGCAGCTGCTGTGGGACACGGCACTCGCGGTTGAGGACGGCCATCTCTCGATTGCCGAGCGCGAGCTGCGCGATCTTCAGCAGAAGCTCATGGCGGCACTCGACCGCAATGCGCCCGACCAGGAGATCGAGCGGCTCATCGCCCAGCTTCAGGACGCGATCGAGCACTATATGCAGGCGCTCGCCGAGCAGCAGTTGCGCAATCCCGACGCCAACCGGACCCCGCCCGAGCGGAACTCGCAGCTGCTCCAAAGCCGCGATCTCCAGAAGCTGCTCGAGCGCATGCGCGACATGGCGCGCACCGGTGCCCGCGACGCCGCACGCCAGCTCCT
>DATNIJ010000339.1:0-11749 GCA_035604475.1 Alphaproteobacteria bacterium | reverse complement strand
CGGCGTGCCGCCGGCGCTGCGGGAAAGCGTCTATACGGCGGCCGAGCTCACGGGCGTCAAGCCGATGCAGGCCAACAACAGCATCCCGGGCTTCAAGAGCTCCGATTATCCCATCCTCGCCACGGGCAAGGTGCGCTTCGCCGGCGAGCCCGTGGCACTCTGCCTCGGCGCCTCGCGCGCGGTCGCGGAGGACCGCTGTCAGGCGCTCGCCCTCGAGCTCGAGGAGCTGCCTCCCGTGGTCGATGCCTTGGCCGCACGCAAGCCCGGGGCCGCCCTCGTGCACGAGGCGTGGGGCGACAATCTCTTTCTCGTCACCTCGACCGACACGCGCTTCGACGAGCTCGCCCGGCAGGCCGACGTCGTGGTCAAACGCCAGTACAAGCTCGCGCGGCAATGCATGGCGCCGATGGAAGGCAAGGGTGCGCTTGCCTACTGGGACGACCGCGCCGATCAGCTCGTCGTCTACACCTCGACCCAGGTGCCGCACATCATCCGCACCGGACTCTCCATTTGCCTCGGCCTCGACCAGGGCAAGATCCGCGTGATCGCACCCGACGTGGGCGGCGGCTTCGGCTTCAAATGCATCCTCCAGCCCGAGGAGGTCGCCGTCGCCTTCTTAGCCCTCACGCGCCGGCATCCGGTGCGCTGGACCGAGGACCGGCGCGAGCACTTGGTCGCCGCGGCCAACGCGCGCGAGCATCATTACGACGTGACCGCCTATGCCGACCGGCGCGGCCGGCTCTTGGCCCTCGACGCCGAGATCACCGTCGACGTCGGCGCCTATTCGGTGTGGCCCTTCTCGGCCGGCCTCGAGGCGGCCCAGGCCGGCGGCAATTTGCCGGGGCCCTACGCCTTCGACGGCTATCGCTGCAAAACCTATTCGGTTGCGACCAACAAGCCGCCCTTCACGCCCTATCGCGGCGTGGCGCGCCCCGGCGTGTGCTTCGCGATCGAGCTCACCATGGATGCCATCGCGCGCGCGGTCGGGCGCGAGCCCAAGGAGGTGCGGCGCGAGAATCTCGTGCCCGCGTCGGCGATGCCTTACAACAACGTGACGAAGAAACATTACGACAGCGGCGACTTTGCCAAGAGCCTCGACGTCGCCGCCGAGAAGATCGGGCTCGCCGCCGTGCGCGCGCGGCAGAAGGACGCCGAGCCGGACGGGCGGCTCATCGGCATCGGCTTCTCGACCTATACCGAGCAGACCGCGCACGGCACCAAGGTTTTCGCCGCCTGGGGCATTCCGCTCGTCCCGGGCTACGAGCAGGCCGCGGTGCGGCTCACCCCCGACGGCGGGCTCGAGGTCCGCGTCGGCGTGCAGTCGCACGGGCAAGGCATGGAGACCACCCTCGCCCAGGTCGCGCATGAGATCCTCGGCATCGATCCGGCCGACATCAAGGTCGTCCATGGCGACACTGCGTTAACACCCTATTCGACCGGGACCTACGCCTCGCGCAGCATCGTGATGGCGGGGGGGGCCGTGTCGCGCTCCTGCCAGACGCTCGCCGAGCGCATCAAGCGTATCGCAGCGCACCTTCTGCAATGCCGTCCCGAGGAGGTGCGCCTCGCCCGCGGCGAGGTCCACGGCCCGCGCGGGCACGTCTCGGTCCGCGAGGTCGCCCACGTATGGTACCTGAGGCCCGAGAACCTGCCCGAGGAGGTGGACTTGGGCGGGCTCGAGGCCACCGTCGGCTACAAGCCGAAGGTCGACAGCGGCGCCTTCAGCTATGCCACGCACGCGGCCGTTGTCGCGGTCGATCCCGAGATCGGCAGCGTCGAGATCCTCGACTACGTCATCGTCGAGGATTGCGGCACCTTGGTGAACCCGATGGTGGTCGAGGGCCAGACCTACGGCGGCACGGCGCAGGGCATCGGCACCGCGCTTTACGAGGAGATGGCCTATGACAGCGCGGGCCAGCCGCTCGCCTCGACCTTGGCCGATTATCTCCTGCCGGGTGCCGCCGAAGTGCCGCGTCTCAGGATGTTCCACATGGAGACACCCTCGCCCTATACCGAGCACGGCATCAAGGGGGTCGGCGAAGGTGGGGCCATCGCCCCTCCCGGCGCCATCGTGAACGCCATCAACGACGCGATCCGCCCCTTGGGTGCGGAGTTGGGCGACATCCCGGTGACCCCGCGCCGCCTCCTCGAGGCGCTCATGAAGGCGCGCGCGGGCGCTGCGCGGGGAGCGGGCAAGTGAAGCCGGCACCCTTCGACTACGTGGCGGCGGCGAGCCTCGAGGAGGCGGTGGCGGCCCTCGCCGCGGCAGACGGCGAGGCACGCGTGCTTGCCGGCGGCCAGACGCTCGGTCCCATGCTCAACATGCGCCTGGCGATGCCGTCGCGCCTTGTCGACGTGGGCCGCATCGCGTCCTTGAAGCGCATCGGGGAAAGCGGGACGAAGCTCGTCGTCGGCTCAGGTGTCACCCACGCGATGCTCGAGGACCGCAGCGACCCCTCGCCCACCGTCCGGCTCATGTGCCAGGTGGCCTCGACCATCGCCTACCGCGCCGTCCGCACGCGCGGCACCATCGGCGGCAGCCTGGCACACGCCGACCCGGCCGCCGATTGGATCACTGCACTCATGCTGCTCGACGCCGAGCTCACCATCCTCGGCCCCGCCGGCCGGCGCACGCTCGCCATGCGCGACTTCATGAGAGGCGCCTTTGCGACGGCACTCGGCCCCGCCGATGTGCTCGAGGCGATCGCAATCGTCAAGCTCTCGCCTAAAGCGCGCTGGGGCTACTGCAAGCTCGCCCGCAAGAGCGGAGAATTCGCCGATGCCCTCGGCGCCGTGATCCTCGATCCGGCGCGCGCGCTCGCCCGCATCGTCGTGGGGGCACTCGGCGGAGCGCCGCTCTCCCTACCAGCCCTCGCCGAGCGCGTTGCCCGCGAGGGAAGCGGGGCTGCGACCTTCGAGAACGCGCGCGAGGCGGTCAAGGAAGCGGCCCCCGGCCTCGATGCCGTCGATCTCCAGCTTCACGGTGCGGCCGTGCGCCGCGCCATCCTCCAGGCACTCGCGTCATGACCAGGATAGCCCTCACCCTAAACGGCAAGCCGGTCGAGGCCGAGGTCGAGCCGCGCACGAGCCTCGCCGACTTCCTGCGCCTGGCGCAGCGCCTGACCGGCACGCATCTCGGCTGCGAGCACGGCGTCTGCGGCGCCTGCACGGTGATGATCGACGGGGCACCCGCGCGCTCCTGCATCGCCTTCGCGGTCGCCCTCGAGGGTAAAGACGTGCGCACCGTCGAGGGCTTCGAGGACGATCCCATCATGACCAAGCTGCGCGAGGCGTTTCATGAGGAGCACGCGTTGCAGTGCGGCTTCTGCACCTCGGGCATGCTGATCACCGCGCGCGACATCGTGACGCGGCTCGCCGCCGCCGACGAGAAGCGCATCCGCGCAGAGCTCGCAGGCAACCTCTGCCGCTGCACCGGCTACATGGGCATCGTGAACGCGCTTCTGCGCGTGCTGCGCGAGATGCCGGCCGAGGCGCGCCTCGGCAAGACGAGTGCTGTGCCGGTGCTGGCCGCCGCAGCCGCCAAGCCGTTCGAGAGCTTCGCTGCGAAGGCCGACGTGCCGGCCGCGGCGGCGGCAACGCCCGCCGCCGCCTGGGACCAGCCGCCCGAGACCGGCTGGACGCGCATCGCCGACCGCTTCGTCTTAGCCCTCGCCCCGCAAGAGGCCTGGCGGCTGCTCGGCGACATTCCGCGCCTCGCGCGCGCGATGCCCGGTGCCGAGCTCACGGCCAGCGACGGCGCCAATCTCGAGGGCCGCATGCGCGTCGCCTTCGGGCCGATAAAGGCGAGCTTCGCGGGCAAGGGTGCAATCGAGCGCGACGCGGCCAGCATGACTGGTATCCTGCGCGGGGGCGGCAGCGACGAGCGCGGCGGCTCGCGCGCCAAGGGACGCGTCGCCTATCGTCTTCTCCCGGACGCCTCCGGAGAGGCGACGCGCGTCGAGCTTGCGCTCGACTACCAGCTCCAAGGCCCGCTCGCGCAATTCGCCCGCGCCGGGCTCGTCAGGGACTTCGCCGCCCGGCTCATCGCCGAGTTCGCGCGCAACCTCGAGGCCAGCCTCGCGCGCAAGGGAGAAAGCGCCGAAGCGCCCGTCGCCCCCCTCAGGGCGGGAGCACTCTTCTGGTCCGTGCTGTGGGCGCGCTTGAAGCGCTTGCTCGGCCTCTCCCCCTGATGGCGGCAACCCTGCGCTTGGGCGTTCTCGATCAATCGCCGGTGCGCTCCGGGGGCACGCCCGGCGAGGCGGTCGCGGAGACCTTGGCCCTCGCGCGGCTCGCGGACGCGCTCGGCTATCACCGCTACTGGCTCGCGGAGCACCACAATCTTCCGGCTTTCGCGGGCACGGCACCCGAGGTGCTGCTTGCGCGGCTCGGTGCCGAGACCCGCTCGATCCGCATCGGCTCGGGCGGCGTCATGCTCGCCAATTACAGCCCGCTCAAGGTGGCCGAGACCTTCCGCGTGCTCGAGGCGCTCTACCCCGGCCGCGTCGATCTCGGCATCGGCAGGGCACCGGGCGGCGATCACGCGACGACGCTCCTCTTGCGCGCCGGCAGCACGGGCGAGCTCGAGCGCTTTCCCAACCAGCTCGCCGAGCTCTTCCACCTCGTGCGCGGCGGCCAGCTCGAGGTCCCCGGCATCGGCCTCGTGCGCGCCAATCCCCTGGGCGCGAGCGCGCCGGAGCTCTGGCTCCTCGGCTCGAGCGACCGCAGCGCCGCCTACGCAGCACACTTCGGCTGCGCCTTCTCCTTTGCGCATTTCATCAGCGAGCGCGGCGGGCCCGAGATCATGGCGGCCTATCGCCAGGCCTTCCGGCCCTCGGCCGTGCTGGAGCGGCCGCTGGGAAGCGCCTGCGTCTCCGTCATCTGCGCCGAGACGACGGCCGAGGCCGACCGCCTCGCCGCGAGCCGCGACCTCTGGCGCCTCAGGCGCGACCGCGGCGAGTACGGCCCCTTCCCGAGTGTTGAGGAGGCGCTCGCCTATCCTTACAGCGAGGCCGAGCGCATTCGCGTGGCCGAGAGCCGCCGCGGCCAGATCATCGGCGACCCGGGGGCGATGCGGAGCGGCATCCTTGCCATGGCCGAAGCCTACGGTGTGGACGAGATCCTGGTCCTGACCATCTGCCACGATCCCGAGGCGCGACGGCGCTCCTACCGGCTCGTCGCCGAGGCCCTGGAGCTGCCGCCGCGCCCGTCGGGTGGGGACTGATTTGAGCGATTGAGCCCGTTATGCTGAATGCGCGATTGCTTCCGAGATGCTGGTGCTAGTTCGGCGGCTGGCATCACCTCAACGGCGGCGGCGTCATCGACGATATTGCGCTTGCGCCGTCGCGTCCGGGATCAGCGCCTCGGCCGCGTCTGCCAGTCGCAGGGCCAAGTCGGGCGAGAGAAGCTTCGCCAGCTTGGTGTGCGCCCGGCGCCAGACCGGGATCGCCGCCTCCAGCCGCCGTGCGCCGGTCTCGGTAAGCCACACCGCCCGGCGCCGCAGATCGGTCTCGACCACGGCGATCTCGATCAGCCCCTCGCCCTCGAGCGTGCGCAAATTGCGCGACAGCGTCGACTGATCGAGGCCGGTGCGCTGGGCCAAGGCACCCAGCGTGTCATCGGATATCGCGGCGATCTGCGCCATCAGGCCGAGCTGCGCCACGCTGAGGCCGAGCCCCGCCATCTCGCGGTCGAGGAATTGAGTGATGCGCCGCGCGGCCAGGCGGCTGTTCCAACCGGCACAGGCTTCGACCAAGGTGCGGGCGTCCGTGCGCAGAGTCTTTCGAGGTTGCTTTGGCGTGCTCATCAGTGTATGTATATACATCATTTGTATCTACATGAAAGGCTTTTTTCATGGCTCCGGCCATAGAAATCAAGTACGGCCTGCCGGCCCCGGCCGAGGCCAAGGTGCTGAGCCGGGACGGCAAGGTGCTGGCGCACGGCACCTCGACCGTCATGGTATCGGCCGGCGCGAAATGACCTCGCTTGTGCTGAAGCGCGTCTACGAGCCGCCGGCTGCGGGCGACGGGACGCGCATCCTGGTCGACCGGCTGTGGCCGCGCGGCATCTCCAGGGCCAAGGCGCGGATCGATCTCTGGCTCAAGGACGTGGCACCGAGCGATGCGCTACGCAAGCGCTTCCACGGCAAGCCGGATGATCGGGACGCGTTTTGCGCCGCCTATTTCGCCGAGTTGGAGGAGGCAGCGGCTCAGGCGACCGCGAAGGACCTGCTCGACCGCCTGCGCAAGGGTCGGGTCACCCTGCTATATGCGGCCCGCGACGAGCGCCGGAACAACGCCGTCGCGCTAAGAGCGTGGCTGGAGCGGCAGCGGAAATCGTGACCCGTTTCATCAGGCCACATCGGGAAAGGGGACAGGCATCATGAACGGATTGCCGCGGAACATCCTCCATTGCATCGGCAACACCACATTATTGGCCTTGCGCAACATCGTGCCCGCGAACGGCTCCCGCATCCTGCTGAAACTGGAAAACGAGAACCCCACAGGCAGCATGAAGGACCGGATGGCGCTTGCCATGATCGAAGCGGCAGAGGCGGACGGACGTCTCCGAGCGGAGGGTTCTGTCGTCGAATATACCGGCGGCTCGACCGGCGTGTCCCTGTCTCTCGTCTGCGCGGTCAAGGGATATCCCCTCTATATCGCGACTTCGGACGCCTTCGCCCGGGAAAAACTCGAACATATGAAAATTCTGGGGGCCAAGCTTCAAATCGTGCGTAGCGAGAGCGGGCGCATGACGGAGAAACTGACCCGGGACATGATCGAAGCCGCCCGCATCATCGCGGTAGAAACCGGAAGCTTCTGGACCGACCAGCTGAACAATAAAGACCAGCTTGCGGCCTACCACAAAATGGCGGAGGAAATCTGGGCTCAGACAGGCGGCGAGATCGACGGCTTTGTCCAGAGCGTGGGTACCGCGGCGTCCCTTCGGGGTACCGGGGAAGCCCTACGCCGCCATGATGCACGGATCAGAATCGTCGCCGTCGAGCCCTCCGAATCCCCGGTCCTGTCGGGCGGCCGGACAGGCGCCCATAAGATCGATGGGATCGGAGCGGGTTTTGTCGTGCCGCTCTGGCACGAGGGCATCGCCGATCGGATCGAGCAGGTCTCCACGGAAGACGCCGTGGCCATGACCGTGCGGCTCGCTCGCGAGGAAGGGCTTTTCGCGGGGACTTCCACTGGTGCCAACGTCATCGCCGCGCTGCGATTAGCCGAACAACTGGGACCCGACGCGACCATTGTCACCGTCATGTGCGATACCGGGATGAAATATCTCAGCAAAAAATAGGAATTTGAATCCCTCGCTTGATCGCGGTCGTAACAAAGGCGGAACCGTGCCGTTGGCAAGGAGAAGGCGCCGGAACGGCGGACCTCCTCAGGGGGCCGCGGAGGCGGGCGGCGCGTAGGCGACCTCGGCCTCGCGCCAATCCTGGCCGGCCTTGGTGTAATGGAGGATGAGGACCGGGGGCGACCAGTTGTGCCAATAGACCCCTTGGGCGCGCGGAAAAGTTACCCCGGCCGCGGGCCAGCCTTGGAACTTGCCGGTCTCGAGCGCCTCTATGATCGCGGCGGGATCGGTGCCCTTCGCCTGCTCCACCGCTTGCGCGATGATGATGACGTCGCCGAAGCCGTTGAGGCCGGCGTAAACCGTCGGCTCCTTGTAGGTCTCCTCGTAGCGTTTGGCGAACCACTGACCGGCGGCCGAGAGCGATTGCTTCGGCGAGTAATAAGCGATGAAGTAGATGCCGACGCCGTTCGTAGGGTGCAGCTGCCAGAACTGCGGCCGCACCGGCTGGTCATAGGAGATCAGCATCGGGGTGGCCGGCAGGATGCCGAGCGTCGTCGCCTGATTGATCATGATGTCGATCAGGCTGCCGACCGCGATGTTGACGACGACATCGGGCTTGAACGCCTTGACCTGCAGGAGCTGCGGCGTCAGGTCGGTCACGTTGTGATCGAAGGTGACGGCCTGGATCTCGAGCCCGAGATTTTTCGTCTTGTTCTGCTCCTCGGTCTCCTTGAGAAGGCCGAGGCCGAAATCGGTCGTCTCGGCCACGATCGAGATGCGTTTCATTCCTCGTTTCGTCATGAAGTCGAGCCAGACCGCAGCACGGATCGGATCGATGGCATGGGTGCGGAAGGCGATGGGATAATGCTTCGCAGTCACGTCCTCGGCACCCGTGTAGGTGGCGATCGTCGGCACGCCGAGCTCCTTGGCGACCTCGTTGGCAGCTAAGATCGAGGAGCTGTGCACGAAGCCCGTGACCGCGACCGCGTGGTTCTCGGAGACAAGGCGGCGATAGCCGGCGACGGCGGCCTCCGCCCGCCCCTGCTCGTCCTCGATGGCAAGCACCACCTTGCGTCCGCCGAGCACGCCGCCCATGACCGTGTTGACGTACTCGACGCCGAGCTCCGCACCCCGGCGGATGAGCTGGCCGAGCACGGGATCGCCGGGCGGGGAGAACGGCGCCTCCAGTCCGATGGTCACGGGGGCCGCGTCGGCCGCCAGCACCGCATCGCTCGGCACGGCGACCGCGCAAAGCGCCAGAAAGCCCGCAAGATGCCCGATCCGTCTCATGTCGTCCCCCTCGCCGTGACCTCGTTGGCCCAATCGACCGAGGATGCCCCGGCCCGCGCGCCTCCTTCAAATGTTTTCGCACGCGGTCGCGCTGCAAGCGGCACGCGGCGGGCCTTGCCTTGACTCGGGCGGCGGCGCTATCCACAATCCCGCGTCACGCCGGTCCATGAGGGGGTCATTCAGCCATGTCGAAGAGCGAATTCCGCTTGGCGCTCGAGGCCGCGGTGCAGCGCAAGCATTCGAGCGTCCATCCGTGGAGCGAGGCGTGGGTCTCCGGCAAGCTCAACAAGCGCCTGTTGGGCGAATGGGTCAAGCAGCACTATCATTTCGTGAGCCACGCCGCCGAATGGCTGGCGGCGATCTACGGCAACTGCCCTCACGAAGAGGTCCGCGACTTCCTGCTCGAGAACATGTGCGAGGAGGAAGGTGTAGTGGGCCAGGCGGGCTTCGCCGCGGTCAAGCACGCCAAGCTGCTGCTCGACTTCGCGGAGCACTGCGGCATCGAGCGCAAGGCGGTAATCGCGGCGCAGGATGAGGGCGAGGTGCTTGCCGAGACGCTCGGCCTCCAGGCCTGGTGCTTCCATCAGAGCCGGCGTCCCTTCGTCGAGGCGATCGCCTCGATCCTCGTCGGACTCGAGTCCCAGGTGCCGCAAATCTACAGCAAGACCACCCCGCCGCTTCTCGAAAAATACGGCTTCACGGAGGAGGAGGTCGTCTTCTTTCGCCTGCACATCGTGGCCGACACCGAGCACGGCGAGCGCGGCTTCGAGATCGTCGAAAAATACGCCGACACGCCCGCCCTCAGGGCGAGCTGCCTGAGGCTCGTGAAGGAGGCGACCGCGATGCGCCGCCTCTACCTCGACGGACTCTACAACAAATATCTCGCAGCCCCCCGCGCCCAGGCGGCCGAGTAGGCTCGCGCGAAGAGAAAATAAGGAAGGTCATCGTGACAAAGGATGCGGACCCGCGCGCCAAGGTCCCCTCGCGCGCCATGAACTTGGCCCTCGCCCGCCGCGCCGCGGCCGCGGCCGACGCCAAGGCGAGCGAATTCGGCCAGACGATCAGCGTCGCGGTGTGCGACGAGTCGGGCAACCTCGTCTTCTTCTCGCGCGGCGACAGCTGCAGCTTCATCACCTTCGAGACCGCGAAGGGCAAGGCGGCAATGGCCGCCGGCTTCCGCCGGCCGACCAAGGACTATGTCGAGCTTGCCGGCAAGAACCCCGCCTTCTGGGCGGGTGTGGGCGAGAAGCTCGACATGATCATAGGTCCCGGCGGCTGCCCGATCACCAAGGAGGGTGTCTTGATCGGCGGCATCGGCTGCGGCGGGGCGCTCGGCGAGGAGGACCACCTCTGCGCCGAGGCGGGTGCCAAGGCCGTGAGCAGCTGAGCGAGGCCTGGAGGATGAGCACGATGAAGATCGAAGGTCGCCTCAAGGAGCTTGGCATCGCCTTGCCCAAGGTGGGTAGTGCGATGGGCACCTACGTGCATGCCAAGCGCGTGGGCGACCTCCTCTATCTCTCCGGCAAGGGCCCGCTCTATCCCGACGGCAAGATGCCGAAGGGAAAGCTCGGCGCCGGCATGTCCGTCGAAGAGGGCTACCGGCACGCGCGCCAGGTCGGCCTCGTCCTCATCTCCGCCATGAAGGAGGCGCTCGGCGGCGAGCTCGACCGGGTGACGGACGTGATCAAGGTGCTCGGCATGGTCAACGCGGCAGCCGACTTCGAGGACCACCCCAAGGTGATCAACGGCTGCTCCGACCTCTTCGTCGAGGTCTTCGGCGAGCGCGGGCGCCACGCGCGCTCGGCCGTCGGCATGAGCTCGCTGCCGGCGGGCATCCCCGTCGAGATCGAGGTGATCGTCGCGGTCGCGTGAGGCTTACGTGAGCTTCCGCATGAAGCCCGAGCGCGCGCTCGCCGCCGCCATCATCATGCCGAGATCGGCGCCGCAGAGAATCATGCGCATGCCGAGGCGCACGTAGCGCTCGAGGAGCTCCTCGCTGTAGACCCCGCCCATGCCGGGGTGCTTGCCGTGCTTCTTGCAGGCAGCGACGACCGCCTGGTAGGCCGCCGCCACGCGCTCGTCGCCGAGCTTGCCGGGGATGCCCATCTCGAGCGTCAGATCGTTCGTCCCGATCAGGAGCACGTCGAGCCCGGGTACGGCCGCGATCGCCTCGGCATTGGCGATGGCGCGCGGCGTCTCGAGCATGGCGACGACGAGATTGGCCGCATTGAGCGCGCGCGTCGCCTCGCCGCTGGCGACTGCGCGGAAATCGAACTGGGGAAAGGCGCCGCCCGAGGAGCGATGGCCTTGAGGCGGATACTTGAGCCGGTTGACGAGCTCGGCCGCCTCCTCGGCGGTGTCGACGTGCGGCATGACGATGCCGAGCGCACCGCCGTCGAGCGCCCGCGTCGCCAGCCAATACTGCCCGGAGGGCACGCGCACGAGGGGTGCTATGCCGGCATCGAGGGCCGCCACCGATATCTGCACGGCCGTCTCGAGCGTCATCACCCCATGCTCGAGATCGAGGAAGAGCCAGTCGTAGCCGCAGCTCTTCATGATCTTGGCGATGTCGACGCTGCGTGCCTGGCGGATGCCGAGGCCGAGTGCGAGCTCGCCCTTCTCCAGCCGTTCGCGCGCCGGATTGCGCACCGCGAGTTGCATGCCCCTCCTCTTCTCCGCTCCACCCTTGGCCTGACTCTTCCCCAGTGACCAATGTCACCGAAGCCCTGTGACCCCGGTCATATCGAGCCGCCAAGGACAGCGCTAGTCTTTTCGCACGATCAGAACGGCCGCAAGGCCAAAAGAGGGAAAACGGTCATGACCAAGCGCGATTTCTACTCCTCCTGGATCCTCGTCGCCGCCATGCTTTGCGTGATCGCGATCTGACCGGCCGGCTAGAGGCGAAGGACGACGACCATGACCAAGCGCGATATGTACTCCTCCTGGATCCTCGTCGCCGCCATGCTTTGCGCCATCGCGATCTAGCGCGGGATCCGATCAAACTGAAACACCCTGGTCGTCACCCCCGCGCAAGCGCTAGGGGATTCACACATCGTGAATTTTCTTTGTTATTCAGGAGATTGAAATCCCGCTCTCGCTCAACAGCACGCTCGTCATGCCCGCGAAAGCGGGCATCCAGAACGACAGAATCCCGCCA
>DATNIJ010000338.1:0-7307 GCA_035604475.1 Alphaproteobacteria bacterium | reverse complement strand
GGCACGCGCGCGTTCTGCGCGGGCGCCGACCTCAAGGCCGAGGACGAGCGCGACGAGCGCAGCGCCGAGCGCTGGCGCGAGGTCGGCCGCGGCCTCGTCGAGCGGATCGAGCGCTTCCCGAAGCCGGTCATCGCCGCCGTGCAGGGCTGGTGCATCGGCGGCGGCACCGCACTTGCCTGGCCTGCCGATATCCGGATCGCGGCGGTGTCCGCACGCTTCCGCGCGGGCGACGTCTATCTCGGCATGTGCCCGAGCTGGGGCCTCGGCACGGTCCGCCTCGGCCATTACATCGGGCGCAACCGCACCCTCGACGTCATCCTCCTCGGCGAGGACGTGACGGCCGCTCAAGCCTACGATTTCGGCCTCGTCACCCGCGTGGCGCCCGACGATGCGTTCGATGCCGAGGTGACGCGGATCGCGGACAAGCTCGCGACCGCAGCACCCTTGCCGGTCAAAGCCATCAAGGAAGGCGTCTACGCCCAGTACCGCGATTCGCCGGACCGCGCGGCGCTGATCGAGGACCGCTGGGCCAAGATCGTCGCCCAATCCGAGGATATCAAGGAAGGCGTTGCCGCCTTTCGCGAGAAGCGCAAGCCGAACTTCAAGGGCCGTTAGTGTCGTGGTTCCGATTTCCCCACGCCAGGAAAACACTTGTCATTGCGAGGCGCCCGAAGGGCAACGAAGCAATCCAGAGAGGCTATCGCACCCAGCGTCCTGGACTGCTTCGCTGCGCTCGCAATGACGGTCATCTCCGGGTGAGACGAACTTCCGAATTGCGATACTACGGGGGAGAAGCCAGCGATGGATTTCGCACTCACGAAGGTCCAGCAGGAATTGCAGGAGCGCGCGCGTGAGGCCGTGGCGCGCGTCGTGGCCCCGCTCGCAAAGGCGCTGCCGCTGGGCGAGAGGTTGTCGGCGGCAGAGATGTCGCAGCTCTACAAGGGCCTGGCGCCGCTCGGCTATCTCGGCGGCACCATCTCGCCCGCACTCGGCGGCGCCGGGATGAGCTTCCTCGATTACGGGCTGCTGCTCGAGGCGCTCGGCTCGAGCCCCGTCGTGCTCGCCGAGATCGTCCCGCCGCGCCTCATCGCCGCGGTCGGCACGCCCGAGCAGAGGCAGCGCTGGCTCGGCCCGCTGCTCGCCGGCGATTGGGTTTCGACGGCCGCGATCACCGAGCCGCAAGCAGGCTCGGACACGCGCGCTTTCGCTTGCGAAGGTGTTCCCGAGCGAGACGGCTACCGCGTCACCGGGCGCAAGAAGTGGATCAAGCTCGGCGGCATTGCCGACCTCATGACGCTGATGGTGGTCGAGCCCGGCCGCGAGCCCAAGGCGCGCCACACGCGGCTCGTCGTCGAGCGCTCGGTCTCGCCGTGGCAGAGCCGGGAGCTTCCGTCGGTCGGCATTCGAAATTTGTCCTACGCCGAGCTCGCGTTCGACCACGTGCTCGTGCCGCGCCAGAATCTGCTCGGCCAGCCGGGCCAGGCGCTCGCGGCGTTCGGGCGGGGTATCGAGGCTTCGCGGCCGTTCATCGGGCTCACGGCGGTCGGGATTGCGAACGCGGCACTCGACATCGCGCGCGCATACGCGGGCAAGCGCGTCGCCTTCGGCCGCCCGCTCGCCAAGTTCCAGGCGATCCAGCTCTCACTCGCGGACGCGGCCACGGAGCTGGCGGCGGCGCGACTTCTCTGCCTCCAGGCGCTTTGGATCATGGACCAGGGACGCGCCTGCCCGCGCGAGGCCTCGATGGCCAAGGTCTACGCGACCGAGGCCGCGGTGCGCGTGTGCCATGCGGCGATGGACGTCATGGGTGCGATGGGGCTTTCCGAGGAGGCGGGGGTCGAGCGCTGCTGGCGCGACTGCCGGATGCTCACGGTGATCGACGGCACCTCGGGCATCCAGCGGCTCGTCATCGGGCGCGAGCTCACCGGCCACGCGGCCTTCATTTGACGGGAGCTCGAATGGCAGAAGCGATCGCAGCGCCGCGCATAACGATCGAGCGTATCCTCAATCCTCGAAGCGTCGCCGTGTTCGGCGCCTCCGACGACCGCTCGAAGTGGGCCGGCCGTATCATGTATTACTTGGCACTCCACGGCTATGCGGGGAAGGTGATCCCGATCAATCCGCGGCGCCAAGTGGTCCAGGGCAAGAAGTGCTATGCGCGCATCGACGCTGCGCCGCCGGTCGATGTCGCGATCGTCGCGATTCCCGCGGCCTCGGTGCCGGCAACGGTGCGCGAATGCGCGGATGCCGGCGTCGGCTGCTGTCTCATCATCTCAAGCGGCTTCGCCGAGGCGGGCGGGGAGGGCGTTGCGGCCGAGCGCTCACTCGCCGAGCTCAGCCGCCGCACCGGCATGCGGCTCATCGGGCCGAACTGCCTCGGCCTCATCAACGTGCTGACCGGCATGGCGCTCACCTCCGCGCGCGTGCTCGAGGTCGACAAGCTCTATCGCGGCCCGATCGGCATCGTGAGCCAGAGCGGCGCCATCCTGCTCTCGGTCTTCAACCGCGCCTACGACGTGGGTATCGGCTTCAGCCAGCTCGTCTCGATCGGCAACCAAGCGGACCTCGAGGTCTGCGACTTCCTCGAGCATATGATCGGCGATCCGGAGACGCGGGTGATCTGCCTGCACATCGAGGGCCTCAAGGACGGCCGGCGCTTCCTCGAGCTCATCCGGCGCGCGCGCAGGGCCGGCAAGCCGATCGTGGCGCTCAAGACCGGGCGCGGCGCCTCGGGCGAGGCGGCCGCGCGCTCCCACACGGCGAGCCTCGCGGGCGCCTATGCGGTGTTCGAGGCGGCCTGCCGCGATGAGGGCGTCGTGCTCGTCGACGATCCCGACGTCATGGTGCTCACGGCCGACATGATCGCGCGCTTCGGGCCGTGGCAGAGCGGCCGCATCGGCGTCGTGTCGTCCTCGGGCGGCATCAACGGCATCGTCGCGGACCGCCTTGGCGACATCGACGCACCACTCGCGCCCCTGGCGCCGGCCACGCAACAAGCGCTCGGTGCCTTCATGCTGCCGACCCATTTGCAGAACCCGGTCGATCTCGGCGCGCGTCGCCAGACGGCGGGCGATGCCAGCGTGGTGGCCGAAGCGGCCGTTCGCATCGTGGCGGCCGATCCCGATGTCGGTGTCGTCGTGGTCCCGCTCACCACCAGCCCGAACTACGAGGCGACCGCAACGGCGCTGGCCAAGGGTGTGGTCGGCTGCGGCAAGCCGGGATTCATCATCCTGACCCCCGGCTCGGTCGCGAACGGCGTGCGCGCGATCGTCAAGCAGCTCGGCTGTCCGCTCTGCGACCGCATCGACGACGGCATGCGCATGCTGCGCGCCTATCGCGACTATGCGCCTGCGTCCTCAAATGATGAAGATGGCCTGCCAGCGGGCCGGAAAGGTGCCGGGCATGCGATGCTCGATCTGAGCGCGGGCTATCTCAAGGAGCCCGAGGCGAAGGCGCTCATCGCGCGCTACGGCATTCCGATCACGCGCGAGTGCCTCGCGGGCACGCGCGACGAAGCGGTCGCGGCGGCGGATGCGATCGGCTATCCCGTCGTGATCAAGGCGGTGACGGAGCGGGTCGTGCACAAGAGCGATGCCGGCCTCGTGCGCTTGGCACTTGCCGATCGCACGGCTGTCGCGGCGGCGTGGGACGAGATCACCTCCAGGCTCGCCGTCCTCGACCCGGCTGCGGATCGTCTCGTCGTCGCGGAGATGGCCGCGGGCGAGCTCGAGTTGATCCTGGGTGCCAAGGACGATCCGCAATTCGGTCCCGTGGTGATGGTGGGTGCCGGCGGCGTGCTGGTCGAGCTTTTCGGGGACCTTCAGATGGCGCTCGCGCCGATCGGGTGCCGTGCGGCCGAAGCCTTGCTTAGGCGGCTCAGGATCTGGCCGCTCCTCGACGGCTATCGCGGCCGGCCGCGTCTCGACGTCGCGGCCGCCGCCACGGCCCTTGCCTGCCTCAGCCGCCTAGCGGCCGATCTCGTCGGGCGCTTGAGCGAGCTCGACATCAACCCCCTCCTCGTCCGCAGCGAAGGAAACGGCGTGGTCGCCCTCGACGCGCGCGCAGTCATCGTCTGAGCGGCGCGGCGCTCGACGCATGGCGTCGGCTTTGCGCGAGCTAGAGCATGTTCCGATGGCGCGGAATCACCCCCTCACCCAGCTCCGGCTAAGCTCGACTTCGTCTCGCTAAGCCTACGCAACCCTCTCCCCCTCCGAGGGGGATAGGGTAGGGTGAGGGGGCTGCTTCCAAATCAACGGGACATGCTCTAGCGCCGGGGTCGCGGTGCTGCGGCGCGGCGCAGGCGGTCGTTGATGGCGCGGCCAAGCCCGCGCTCGGGGATCGGCATGACCGCGATCCCCGCGGGCGAGGCGTCATCGAGGGCCCGCAGCATGGCGAAGAGATTGGCCGCCGCCTCGACGAGGTCGGCTTGCGGCGAAAGGTTGAGCGTCGCGACAAAGCCGCCTGGCGGATTGGCGCCGAAAGCCAGGAGCGCCTCGCCCTCCTTGGGCCCCTCCCTCACCTCGAGGCGCAAGGGCGCGCGCGGCGCATAGTGGCTCGCGAGCTGACCGGGCGAGCGGGGGGCTGCGGGTAGCTCGCCCGCGACCGCGAGCGGCCCGATCACTGCCTCGAGCGCCTCGAGCGTAACCCCGCCCGGACGCAAGAGCCGTGCGTCACGGCTCGAGAGATCGACGACCGTCGATTCGATGCCGACGGAGCAGCGGCCGCCATCGAGGATGAGCGCCACCCGCTCGCCGAGCGATTCCGCAACATGCGCGGCCGTGGTCGGACTCACGGCACCGGAGCGGTTGGCACTGGGTGCTGCAAGGGGGCCGTTGAAGGCTACGAGGAGCGCCTGTGCTATGGGATGCGCCGGCACGCGCACGGCCAGCGTATCGAGGCCGGCGCTGCAAAGCAGCGAGATCGAGGCGCCCTTGCGCCGCGGCAGCACGAGCGTGAGGGGCCCGGGCCAGAAATGCCGTGCGAGCTCTCGCGCGCGCGCATCGAACTTGACCGCGCTCGCGGCCGCCTCCGCGGCTTGCCAATGCACGATGAGCGGATTGAAGCGCGGCCGGCCCTTTGCCGCGAAGATCGCGGCCACGGCGCGATCGTTGCGCGCGTCGGCACCCAGGCCGTAGACGGTCTCGGTGGGGAAGGCGACGAGCCGCCCCTCCTCCAAGAGACGCGCGGCGGCCGCGACGGCGTCTTCTGTGGGCGCGCGGATCGGGGGCTCGGCCATGACGAAACGGGGCCTCGGGCGCTTGTGGGGAAAGTTCGCGCCGAAGCTAGTCTTGCGGGATGTGGCCGTCAACGCAGGCGCCGCCGTGCTGCTCGGCGCCAAGGGCCGGGCAGCAGAGACACGCCCGCCCGATGCGCCTTCCCAAAATGAGTTTGAAATATATAGGCCGGCGCCCTAGCGTAGCCCCTCGCCTTGGCCTGCCTGCGACGCCAGCTAAGCATCGTTCGGACCGCGGGGCGTGACGGCGCTCATCACGAGCAGTTTCAGGGAGTTTGCCCATGCCGGGACAATCGGGCGGCACACGCGAAATCAAGATGTATTCCGATTACAAGAGTCCTTATGCCTACCTCGCCTTCGATCCCGCCTTCGCGCTCGAGCAGCACTATGACGTTCGCGTGCGCTGGATTCCCTTCCAATTGCGCCTCAAGGGCAAGGGCCAAAGGAGCGTCTATTCCGAGTACAAGGTCAAATACTCCTATCTCGATGCGCGCCGTTGGGCGAAGCCGCGCGGCCTCTGGATCCGCGGTCCGCTCAAGATCTATGACACCACTCCCGCACTCGTCGGCGGGCTCTTCGCGAAGAAGCACGGCCGGCTCATCGACTATAGCCGCAAGGTCTACGAGCTCTTCTTCCGCCGCGAGCTCGAGGTCGACCAGCCGGAGGCCGTCGCCGGCGTGATCGCGAAGCTCGGCCTCTCCGAGCGTGACTACCTCGACTATCTCGCGGACGAGGGCATGCAAGCCTACGAGCGCGCGCAAGAGGAGGCGACCCAAGATCACATCTTCGGGGTGCCGCTCTTCATCCTCGAGGGGGAGCCGTTCTGGGGCTACGACCGGATGGCGCTTCTCGAGCAGCGTCTCCAGGAAATCGGGCTCGCGGCGGCCTGATGGCGGATGCGAGCGCCATGACCGGCAGATTGCAGATGCTTGAAGGCTACCGGGTGCTGGACTTCACGCAGTTCGTCGCCGGGCCGACCTGCAGCCGCTTGCTCGCGGAGCTCGGGGCGGAGGTCATCAAGCTCGAGCTCGCACCTTACGGCGACCGCGGGCGCGTGGCCGGCCTCAAGCCGCTCGCTCCCGAGTTCAGCCGCTCCTCTCAGAGCACGTACTACTTCCAGCACAATCACTCGAAGAAGAGCTTGGCGCTCGATCTCAAGCAGCCCCGCGGCATCGCCTTGCTCAAGGCCCTGGTGCCGAAGGTCGACGTGCTGGTCGAGAATTTCGCGCCGGGGGTCGTCGCCCGTATGGGCCTCGCCTACGCCGAGCTCGAGAAGCTCAATCCGAGGCTCGTCATGTGCTCGATCTCGCTGGCCGGGCAGGAGGGACCGCTCAGCCGGAAGCCCGGCTACGACTACATGGCACAGGCCTATGCCGGGATCACGGCACTCATCGGCGAGCCGGATCGCGGCCCGGCCCAGTTCCCCCTCGCGGTCGGCGATTCCGCGACCGGCGTCGCCGCCGCCATGGCGATCGGGTTTGCACTCCTCCATCGCGAGCGTACGGGCCAAGGCCAGTATATCGACGGCTCGCTCATCGACACTTATTTCCAGATGCACGAGGTCAACGTGCCGCGCGTCTCCTTGCGCGGGCCGACGCAGGGCCTAAAGCGCAGCGGCTCGCTCCACCCCGACGGCGGCCCGACCGGCGTCTTTCGCTTCCGCGACGACGAGTTCATCTCGATCATGGTCATGCCGCATCAATGGCCGCAGATGGTCAAGGCCATGGGCATGCCGGAGCTCAACGAGGATGCCCGCTTCAAGACCCCGCGCGCGCGGCGCGACAACAACGAGGCGCTGAAGACGGTCATCGAAACCTGGCTCGCCCGCTTTCCGACACGTGACGCCGCGATCGCGGCGCTCGAGAAGGAGCGGGTTCCCTGCGCGCCCGTGCTGGCGCTGGATGAGGCGATGGCCCAGCCTCACTTGCGCGGGCGCGGGACGGTGCGGCGCGTCAAGGACCGGCTCATCGGCGAGTTCGATATTCCGGGAATGCCGGTCAAGTTCTCGCGCTGGCCGGAGCGGCGCGATCTCAGTGCCGCACTGCTCGGCGAGCACAATGAGGAGGTCCTCAAG
>DATNIJ010000337.1:0-12474 GCA_035604475.1 Alphaproteobacteria bacterium | reverse complement strand
AGCGCGTAGCGGCGCCGGCGCCGGGCGAGCTCGTAAGCGGCGGTCAAGACGAGGCGGGCGCCAGAGGCCCCGAGCGGATGGCCAAGCGCGATCGCCCCGCCGTTGGGATTGACGTGCTCGGCGTCGTCCGGCAGCCCGAGCTGGCGCAGGACCGCCAGCGCCTGTGCGGCAAAGGCCTCATTGAGCTCGATCACGTCGATCTCCGCGAGCTTGAGGCCGAGCCGGTCCAGGAGCTTGCGCGTCGCGGGCGCGGGTCCGATGCCCATGATACGCGGCTCGACGCCCGCGCTGCCGGCGGCCACCACGCGGCATTTCGGCGTGAGGCCGTAACGTTTCACGGCGGCTTCGGAGGCGAGCAGCAAGGCCGCCGCCCCGTCATTCACGCCGGACGCGTTGCCGGCGGTCACGGTGCCGCCCTTGCGGAAGGGGGTCGGCAGCTTGGCAAGCGCCTCGAGCGTGGTGTCCGGGCGCGGATGCTCGTCCTCGCGCACGAGCCGGGGCTCGCCCTTCCGTTGCGGGATCGCGACAGGCACGATCTCGGCGGCAAGGGTGCCGTTCTTCATGGCACGCCCGGCGCGCGCTTGCGAGCGGAGTGCAAAGGCGTCCTGATCGCCGCGCGAGATCTGGAACGCCTCGGCCACGTTCTCGCCGGTCTCGGGCATGGAATCGATGCCGTAGCGGGCCTTCATGAGCGGATTGACGAAACGCCAGCCGATCGTGGTGTCGTAGATCTCGGCCGCGCGGCTGAAGGGCGCTTCCGCCTTGGGCATCACGAAGGGGGCGCGGCTCATGCTCTCGACCCCGCCCGCGATCATGAGCTCGGCCTCGCCGGTGCGGATCGCGCGCGCGCATTGTGCTACCGCCTCCATTCCGGAGCCGCACAGGCGGTTGACCGTGGCCCCCGGCACGTCTGCGGGCAATCCGGAGAGCAAGGCCGCCATGCGCGCGACGTTGCGGTTGTCCTCGCCCGCCTGGTTGGCGCAACCGTAGATCACGTCGTCGAGCTTGGACCAGTCGACCGCCTTGTTGCGCTCGATAAGCGCCTTGAGCGGGACGGCGGCGAGATCGTCGGTACGAACGCTCGCCAAAGCGCCGCCGTAGCGGCCGATGGGCGTGCGGATCGCATCGCAGATGTAGGCTTCGCTCATGACGGCTCCTTGGATGTCTCGCGTTCTGAGTGTCCGGGCTCGGGCACGACCTCGCCCGCGATCACGCGGCTGTTGCCGCGGAAGAGGGCGACAAGCTCGCCCCTCTCGTTGGTGACCTTGATATCGTAGACCCCGTTGCGGCCGCCGAGCGTCTGCTCCGTTGCCTCCGCGGTCAGCACTTCGCCGAGTTTCGCCGGCTTCAAGAAGGTGATCGTGCAGTGCTGGGCCACGGCGTTCCTGTTGTGGGAGTTGCAGGAGTAGCCGAAGGCCGCATCGGCGAGCGTGAAGATGAGCCCGCCGTGGCAGGTGTCGTGGCCGTTCACCATGTCCTGGCGCACGGTCATGCGGGTCAGCGCATGGCCCGGGCCAATCTCGACGAGACGGATGGCGAGCGCCTGTGCCGCGCGGTCGCGCGCATACATGCCCTTGCCGACCGCGTCGGCAAGACGCTGCGCCCGGTCGGCGCGCGGGCTCGCCTCCTTACTCATGGAAGTGCTGCCCGCCGAGCACCTTGCGGCGCAGAAGTGCCGCGGCGCGATAGCGGTCCTCGCCGTAGCTCCGCGCGAGATTGTCGATGACCGCGAGGACGCGCTCGAGCCCGATCGCCTCCGCCCAGGCAAGCGGGCCCAGGGGGTAGCTCACCCCCTTGAGCATCGCGGTATCGATCGCTTGCGCCGTGGCAACGCCTTGGCTCACCGCTTCCGCGGCCTCGTTCGCGAGCATGGCGACGATGCGCATGACGACCATGCCGGGGGTGTCGTCGAGGGCGGTTGCCTGCATGCCGAGGGCCTGGAACAGGCCGGCCGCGGCGGCAAGGGCCGCGGGCGGCGCCTGGTCGGCCTTGGCGAGTGCGATGCGCTTGGCGCTCCCATAGTCGCGCGCGAGATCGAAGAGCACGAGCGGCTCGCCGCGATGCTCGCGGGCCGCGCACTCGGTCGCACTGCGCCCGTCGCTCAGCCGCAGCACGGCACCGTCGAGCACGATCGCACCCTCGCGCGCGTCGGTGTCGTCGCGTGGGCCGAGTGCTATGCCTTTGGCCTTGATCGCGGCCGCGAGACTCTCGGCCGGCCCGAGCCGGCCCTCGATCGCCACGCGCCGTGGCGGGAGTGCGGGCGGCAGCGTTGCGGGCTTGGGTGCGCTGGCACCCGCCTCGTAGGAATACCAGCCGCGCCCGCTCTTGCGCCCCAAGAGGCCCGCCGCGACCATCTCCTTCTGGCGCAATGAGGGCTTGTAGCGCGGGTCGTAGAAAAAGGCGGCGAAGACGGCGTTAGTCACCGCCCAGTTCACGTCCTGGCCGACGAGGTCCATGACCTCGAAGGGGCCCATGCGGAAGCCGCCCGTCTCGCGCACCAGCGCATCGATGGTGGCGAAATCGGCTGAGCCCTCCTCGAGGAGCCGGAGCGCCTCCCCATAGAACGGCCGTGCCACGCGGTTCACGATGAAGCCGGGCGTGGAGGTCGCGTGCACGGGCTCCTTGCCCCACGCCCGGGCGGTCGCGGCCACCGCCTCGGCCACGGCGGGATCGCTCGCGAGCCCGCTCACCACCTCGACAAGGGGCATCAGCGGCGGGGGATTGAAGAAGTGCATGCCGCAGACGCGGCCCGGCCGCCTGAGCCCGGCCGCGAGGGCCGTGATCGAGAGCGAGGAGGTATTGGAGGCGAGGATTGCGTCCTCGGCGAGAATGTCCTCGAGCTTCTTGAAGAGGAGCCGCTTGGCCTCGAGCTCCTCGAGGATCGCCTCGATCACGAGGCGCGCCGGCGCCAGCTGCGCGAGGTCTGTGCTCACCTTGATGCGCTGAAGCAAGGCCTCGCGCGCCTCCGCCGTCATCCGGCCGCGCTCGACGAGGCGCTTGAGCGCGTTGCCGATCGCCGTGCGCGCGCGCTCGGCCGCCCCCTCGATCGCGTCGAAGAGCAGTACGGGATGGCCTGCGGCGGCCGCCACTTGAGCGATGCCGCCCCCCATGGTGCCGGCACCGACCACGGCGACCATCGCCTCTTTCGCGAGCGCGGCCATCAGCGTCCCTTGAAGCGCGGCTTGCGCTTCTCGAGAAAGGCGGCCACACCCTCGCGGTAATCCTCGCTGCGCCCGGCGATGCGCTGGAAATCGCGCTCGAGGTCGAGCTGGCGGGCGAGGTCGTTGCCGTAGGAGGCATGGATCGCCTGCTTGATCAGCGCGAGCCCCTTGGTCGGCTGGATGGCGAGATGGCGCGCCAATGCGAGCGTCTCCTCCATGAGCTTGTCGTCGTCGACGCACTTCCAGATCATGCCCATCTCGACCGCGCGCTCGGCGGAGACGGACTCGCCCAGGAGCGTCAGAGCCATTGCGCGCGCCTCGCCCACCAGGCGCGGCAGGAAATAGCTGCCGCCCGCATCGGGCACCAGGCCCAAGCGGCAGAAGGGCTGAATGAAGCTCGCCGAGCGCGCCGCCAGCACGATGTCGCAGGCGAGCGCCAGATTGGCGCCCGCCCCCGCGGCGACGCCGTTCACGGCGGCGAGCACCGGCCGCTCCAGCTTGCGCAAGCGCCGGATGAGGGGATTGTAAAGGCGGTCGATCGTCTCGCCGAGATCGCGCGGAGCCTCGCCGGGCTTGCTCCGGCGCTCGCCGAGGTCCTGGCCCGCGCAGAAGCCGCGCCCGGCACCGCTCAGCACGAGGGCCCTCGTCGTCGCGTCGCCCTCCACCTCGTCGAGGGCCGCCTTGAGCTCGCCGTGCATCTCGGCGGTGAAGGCATTGAGCCGCTCGGGACGGTTGAGCGTGATCGCGGCGTATCCTTCGCCCCGCTCGAAGAGGATCGTCTTGTAGCCCATGCCGGGCGCTCCTCCGAGGGTGGTTTCTTCTACTTCAGTGCGAACCCGCCGGCACCTCGAGGCCGAGCGTCGCCAGGCGCGCCTTACACTCGCCTTGCCAGCGCCGGAGCAGCTCCGCGTTCGTGTGCCTCCTCAGGCCGTATTTGCGGTAGAGCTCGAAGCGCTCGCTGTCGCTGCGGCCGAAGGTGGCGGCCACGCGCGGGTACCAATAGGCGATGGACGCCGCTGCGGCAAGCCGGGCGCCGTCATGCTCGATCGCGCGCCTGAGCCCGGCCTCGCCCAGGCGCGCGTGCGCGACCTCGCGCGGCACGATGCGGGCGAGCGCTTCTGCGAGCGGCGCATAGGAGCAAGCGAGGAGATCGCCGAGCTGGATGGCGCTCGCGCGTCCCATCAGCATGTTCATGGCCACGGCATCGACCCAGCCCTCGAGCGGGTAATGGAAGACGTTGAGCCGCTTGTCGCCGGCGATGCGGCGGCTGCCGAGGTCGAGCGTGCGGTCGAGCCGGGCCTGCCAGGGATGGGAGCGCACATAGAGCTCGGCATTCACGCCGAAACGCGCGAGCAGCTCGAGCACCGTCTCCGCATGGGCGAACTTCTCGCTCACGATGCGCGCCGCGGTCGCGCGCTCGCGCATGCCGGGGGCGCGGTTGACGAAATCGGCGAAGCCCGCGGCCCCCGCCATCTCGGAATCGACGAACACCACCATGAGGCGGATGAGCTCGGCGCGGTAGCCCGCGGAAAGCTCGTCGGCGGCGCCGAGCTTCTCGCCCCGCCCGATGCGCGCGATGAGAGCCTCGTCCTCGCTGCCCATCGTCCTCCTCCCGGCTCGCGGCGCGCCCGCCGCCGCGGTCGCGCAACCGATCGATTCATAGACAAAAAGCGGCGCTCACAGTATCAAATTATCGCCCCGCCCTCGCCGCGGCATCGAGGCCCCATGGCGGACATCCTCATCCTCGTCGGTACCGAATCGGGAAACGCGCAGATGGTGGCCGACCTGCTGCAGGAGGAGCTCGCCAAGGACGGCCACGCGGTCGAGGTCGAGGCCAAAGCCATGGACAAGGCTAAGGACAAGGCCAAGGACAAAGGCGGGGCGGCCCGGCTCGCCGAGCGGGGCGTCGTGCTGATCTGCTGCTCGACCCACGGCGAGGGGGAGCTGCCCGAGAATATCCGGCCGCTCTACGATGCCCTCGCCCGCACCAGGCCCGATCTCTCGCATCTGCGCTACGGCGTGATCGCGCTCGGCGATCAGAGCTATCGCGAGACCTTCTGCCGCGGCGGCAAGACGATCGACGCACTCTTCGCTTCGCTTGGCGCCGAGCGCATCGGCGAGCGGCTCGAGATCGACGCCTGCACCCAGCCGCTGCCGGACGAGGAGGCCCTTGACTGGGCCAAGGAGTGGGTGTCCCTGCTCTAGGCGCCGAGGAGGCGTTGCTCGCTGCCGAGGAGGAGAAGGCGATGGTCCGCGTCTACGCGATCGACGGGGTGGTGCCCTACGTCCATCCCGAGAGCTACGTGCATCCGACGGCGTCCCTCATCGGCGACGTGATCGTCGAGGCCGGCTGCTACATCGGGCCCGGCGCCAGCCTGCGCGGCGACTTCGGCCGCCTCGTCATGCGCAAGGGCAGCAACCTGCAGGACAATTGCATCGTGCACGGCTTTCCCCGCATCGAGACGGTGATCGAGGAGGACGGCCACATCGGCCATGGTGCTGTGCTGCACGGCTGCACGGTCGGGCGCAACGCGCTCATCGGCATGGGGGCAGTGATCATGGACGGTGCCAAGATCGGCGCCGACGCGATCGTGGCGGCGCTCTCCTTCGTCAAGGCCGGCTTCGAGGTGCCGCCCGGCATGCTGGTGGCCGGCATTCCCGCGCGCATCCTCCGCCCCGTGAGCGAGAAGGAGCGCGCCTGGAAGACCACGGGCACGCGCGAGTACCAGGAGCTCGCCGTGCGCAGCCTGGCGAGCATGACGGAGAGCGAGCCGCTGCGGGCGTTGACGGCCTCGCGTCTCGCCCAGCGCAGCGCGGGCGAGTCGGCCGCCGAGCCGCTCTATATCCACAAGAAGAAGAAGGGATAGGGGCGCTGGGCCCCGCCAGTCCCCCAGATCGTAAACGGCGGAGCACTCCCTCACCCGGCTCGCTACGCTCGCCACCCTCTCCCGCAAGCGGGAGAGGGAAGGGGCCCGTCGCGAGAGCGACGGGAAGGGTGAGGGAGGGGGTGACGCTTGCCGCGCTGTGCGAAGGCCGGCGCTAGGCGCCGACGACCTCGAACTGCACGTCGACGTTGCCGCGCGTCGCGTGCGAGTAGGGGCAGATCTTTTCATGCGCATCCTTGACGAGGGCCGCGAGCTCGGCCTGGGCGAGGCTCTTGTCCTCGGCGCGCAGCTTGACCGCGATCCCGAACCCCCCACCCTCGCGCGGACCGATCGAGACAGCACAGGTGATCTTTGCCTTGGCGGCATCCTTTTTCTGCTGTTTGGCGACGAAATCGAGGGCACCGCCGAAACAAGCCGCGTAGCCGGCGGCGAAAAGATGCTCGGGCGTGGCCGTGCCCGGCTTGCCCGGTCCGCCCATCGCCTTGGGCACCGAGAGATCGGCGGAAACCACCCCATCGCTTGTCGCGGTATGTCCGTTGCGGCCGCCCGTTGCGGTCGCCGTCGCGGTGAAAAGCGGCTTGATCTTGTCCATGATCTCCTCCGTTTGCGCGCCCGTGCGTAAGCGGGAATATAGGTCGGCTCGTCTCTCGCGCAATGCTGCCACGCGCCTTAGCACCGTCAGAGCGTGATCTCGTCGACGTCGATCTTCTCGGACGCGGGCTGGATCTTGCCGAGGCTGCGGCGGTCGAGTGCTATGCTCTTGATAATGGCGAAGACCGGGCGGCCGGGGGCAAGTGCCAAGCGATCGATGGTGAGGCGCGTGACGCGCGCAAGCAGCGATTCGCCGTCGAGTGCCACGCGCACGTCGACGATGGGGCCGTCGAGCGGGCCGAGCTCGGCGATGCGGCCCGCGAGCACGTTGAGCGCGCTCAATCCCTCGGGCGGAGCGATGCCGAGCACCACGTCGCGCGCGCGGATGTGGACGCGAAGCGGTGCTCCGATCGCAGCCGCGATGCGCGGCACGCGCAACTCGCCCACGCTCGCCTTGAGCGTGGTCAGCTCATAGCGCTCGTCGTGCGCGGCCACCCGCATCTCGAGCACGGCACCCGCCTCATAGCGGCCGGTCAGGGGGAAGAGATCGACCCTGCCCATGATCTCCGCGACTTGGCCGACGGCGGCGACGGCACCGTGGGAGAGCAGCACCATGGTGGTGGCAAGGCGCGTCACCTCGGGGATCGAATGGCTGACATAGACGATGGGCACTTGGAGCTCGTCGCGCAGGCGCTCGACGTAAGGCAGGATCTCCGACTTGCGTGCCTCGTCGAGCGAGGCGAGCGGCTCGTCCATGAGCAAGAGGCGCGGGCTCGCGAGCAAGGCGCGGCCGATCGCCACCCGCTGGCGCTCGCCTCCGGAAAGGAGCGCCGGCCCGCGCTCGAGGAACGGACCGATGCCGAGCAGGGCTACGACGCGGTCGAGCTCCTCGCGCCGCGCGGCGGCGGGCGTGAACCAGCGGCCGTAAAGCAGATTCTGGCGCACCGTCAAATGGGGGAAGAGCCGGCTCTCCTGAAAGACGTAGCCGATGCGGCGGCGATGCTTGGGCACATGGATGCCGCGATCGGTGTCGACCAGGACCCGGCCATCCACGACGATGCGTCCCCGCTCCGGCCGGAGCAACCCGGCGATCAGATTCACGAGCGTGGTCTTGCCCGCACCCGAGCGGCCGAAAAGGGCGGTGAGCCTGCCGTCGGTCGCGAAACGGGCCTCGAGGGTGAAATCCCCGAGCCGGCGGAGGATGTCGACCTCGAGGCTCATAGCCCGACCACGCGCCGGGCCACGCGCCGGCTCGCGAATTCGGAGGCGAATAGGGCCGCGGTCGAGAGCAGCACCGAAACGACGGTGAGCCTCAGTGCAGCGGCGTCGCCGCCCGGCACCTGGGTCAGGACATAGATCGCGGTCGGCAGCGTCTGCGTCTCGCCGGGGATGTTCGAGACGAAGGTAATGGTGGCGCCGAATTCGCCCATGCTGCGGGCGAAGCCCAGAATGGCGCCCGCAATGATGCCCGGCAGAACGAGGGGAAGGGTCACGGTGAGGAAGACCCACGCCGGGGAAGCACCCAGCGTGCCAGCGGCGTCCTCGAGCCTGCGATCGACCGCCTCGACGGACAGGCGGATGGCGCGGACCATGAGCGGGAAGCCCATCACGGCCGAGGCAAGCGCTGCACCTGTCCAGCGGAAGGCGAAGACGATGCCGAGACTATCGGCGAGGAAACGCCCGAGCGGGCCGTTGCGGCCGAAAAGAAGCAGAAGAACGTAGCCGGTGACCACGGGCGGCAGGATGAGGGGAAGATGGACGAGGACGTCGAGGAGCTCGCGTCCCCAAAAACGCCCGCGCGCCAAAATGACGGCCACGAGCACGCCAAGGGGCAGGCTGGTCGCGACCGCCAAGAGTGCTACCTTCAGGCTCAAGCGGATCGCGGTAAGCTCGGCCGGCGAGAAGTTGAGGAGGGGTGATAGCTCCACGAGCGGTCTCCAATTTCCATTCTACTCGAGCACGGTGAAGCCCTGCCGCTCGAACAGCGGCCGTGCGTTCGCCGACTCGATATAGGCGAGGAAGGCCTCGGCATCGGCGCTGACCGAGCCGGCGACAAGGGCCGCCGGATAGACGATGGGCGGATGGCTGTCGTCCGGAAAGGTGCCCACGATCCTGACCTTAGGTTCGGCCGCGGCATCGCTGCGATAGACGATGCCGAGGGGTGCCTCCTTGCGGGCGACCAGGAGAAGGGCCGCGCGCACGTTCTCGGCCTGGGCGATCGAGTGCTCGACCGCGGCCCAGACGCCGAGATCCTGAAGCGCCGCCTTGCCGTATTTGCCCGCGGGAACGGCGCTGGTATCGCCCATCGCCAGCTTGCCGCCGGCGAGCACCTCGGCAAGCGGGAAGCCGGGGGCGATCTTGAGCTCGGCGCGGCTGTCCTTGGGCGCCACCATCACCAGCGCGTTGCCGAGGAGTTTCTTGCGGCTCTTGGGCTCGATCAGCTTCTGTTTGGCAAGATAGTCCATCCAGTCGAGGTCGGCCGAGATGAAAATGTCGGCCGGCGCGCCGGCCTCGATCTGCTTGGCGAGCGCCGAGCTCGCGCCATAAGAGATGGTCGCCTGCTTGCCGGTCTCGTGCTGATATTGGGCAGCGACGTCGTCGAGGGCGTTCTTGAGGCTGGCGGCGGCAAACACCAGCACGTCGCGGCTTTCGGCCGCCGCCGGCGGTGCGGCCGATATCGCAAGGCCGATCGCGAGAATAAAAGGAACCCAATGAAGCCGCCTGCGAGGCGACGACCGGCAATGCGAGCGTGACCCTTCGCTCATTTTCCTCTCCGCTTCGGCCCGAGGGGCGCCAGAGCAGGCTATATTTCATAGACGGAATTATGCACTTTACAAACCGTATCAGTGCTAAGCCATTGATTCATTGCAATTTCTAGATTTGCCCTATTTGCGCTTCTTGGCCCCCGACTCGTTCCCCGAATAGCGCCCTGTTTGGAGCGCGGCGCCGACCGCTTCCTCGACTGTGAGCGGGTGCAGCGAAAGTTTATTGGCGGCGCGGTAAGTCCGTGTTTTAAGTGGCTTTTTTGCACTTTTACACGCTGGTTTTCGTGCCATCATGTACATCCTTGTACAAGTTGTTTCACGCGGGACGTATCCCACGACCATCTTGAGCCTTGCGTTCGTCCCCGCGCCGGGAGTATAAGGCGGGGGTCGAGAGGAGTTTAGCATGAAAAAGCTGACCAACGACGCACTCGTCGAGCGGTTCTTGGCGCTCATCCGTGAGGTGCGCGCCGACGAGCGCCGGAACACGATCGAGGAGATCATCGGCGCCGCGTCGCGTGGCACTGCGGCTGACGCGAATAAGCGCCCAAAAGGCCAACGCCATCCAGCACCAACGAGCGCCGCCGCGAGACCTACGAAGTGGGGAACCGCCACCAAAATCATTGACGCCGTCTTTGCGGCAAACCCGCACCAGGGGTTTAGGACGCATGAAATCCGCCAATGGGGGATTCAGAACCTCGGCCTCGAGGCGAGCGAGGTTTCGATCCGCAATAATTTGCGCCGGCGACGAAAGGCTTCCCCGAAAACAGCGCAACTCAAGGGCGGCAAGTGGTTCGCCGTTGTGCCGGCCAAAGGTACACCGCCGACGGAGACTGGCTCCGTCGGGGTGCGGGGTTAGCAGAGGAGGATAGGAACCGATGTCACCCTGAGATCGCCCGGACGCCGCGAAAAATCGATTTGCGTTCCGGGTTCTGCCCTTGGATCGGGCCGACAGGGCGAGGCTCGCGACCTCGACCCTGCCGGTGGGATCAACCCATACGACCCTGATGCCCTCGTGGTTGGAACAGTAGACACCGCCCGGTTAGGACCGGTGCGAACCCCGGCGGCCTTGTCGAGAGTAGAGCCGGGGCTGCGGGTGCAAGTCCCGTCGAGGGCACCAACGTCCGTCTAGCAGACCCTGGCAGCCGAGTCAAGGGCCAAGTGGTTGATTCAGTTGCAAGATTCGTATATGCAAACAACTTGTAGCATCATACTCCGCTGTTATATCAACGGCTTAGGGGCTGGATGTACTGACGCTGCCCCAGCTTAGATTCACAAGAGCATTGACTCCCATTCCGCGAGGAGTCATGGCTTGCCGCAACTCCAGACGGAGCAGTAGCAATGCCTGTCCGCATCCCCGAAAGCGATCTTATCATTCCCACGCTTGAGCTTCTCGCCACGGCACCAGACGGCGAAATGCGAACGACCGATATTATCCGCGGGCTCGAGCTAAGATTTGGCCCCGAAGGGGAGGATACCGAAATCCTCGAAGGGCGAGCGGATACCAAGTTTTCTCAGAAGGTCCGCAACCTCAAGAGTCACAAGACACTCGAAAAGGCAGGCTTGGCCGTCGCCGTCTATCGCGGCTTTCGCATTACGCCCAAAGGACGGAAGCTCGTGCAATCGTTCCGATAGAGGTACAGTTTCAAATTAAGGGTATTTATGGCTCATTCGCTGCATATCGCTAATCGTGCGGCATAAGCACAGGCAAGCACGAATCCGACAACGGCTACCCATTCGATGGCAGCTATCACTTTCCGATAAGATGATGCACCGGGGCCTGAGTCCTCCACCAGCTCAAGAATTTTAATTTCGGCGATGTTTGCATGTTCGGCGAGGCGCGCTTGGGTAATTTTTAAGACGCTTTCTCCCGCCTTGATTAGCTGGCAAGTCCGTCGCTCTAATCGGATGAACCAAAACCCTATCCAGGCCCCAATAAGGCTTACGATGGCCGCAATCCCAGGATGCTTTTCAAGCAAGGAAGCATACCCAGCTATCAAAAATGCGGTCGCCACTAAAAAGAAATTGAACGCTTGCATTCTCTGAGCAGCGTGGAGGGCGAACCAATTCCACGCATGGTCTTGTGCGTACTTGTTTAGCTCGTTTTCATCGAACGGCATCTTTCACCTTATTCTAGGATTTGCCGTACTGCGCCTTGTAACCGGGCTTGAACCAAGCGAGCTCGGTCGTGCCGGTATGATTCTTGTCCCACACCAGCCATGCGTAAGCGGTCGTACCACTGCCTTTGATGATGGCGCCTTTCAGATAGAACGTGATTCTCTCGCTAAACACCCAAACGCGGCTTGGCGGATGCTTGCGAAATATCGTGTTGGCTCGATTGGCGCCCTCAAGGAACGCTAGCCGCAGGAGCAGCGCAAATTTGCCTTCAGCGCATTGGAGGGCGCTCGCGACGAAACCCTCCGCGCTATTGTAGGGCGGATTGGTGATGATGTTCCGATGACGACGTTTCGTCGTGAGAAAGTCGTGACCGATCTCACCATAGCCCCGGTCGTATAAATCCGAGCTTTCGACCGTGTTGCCGGTTTCGGCTAGCACCGTGGACATTGCCCCATCCCCGCAGGCGCACTCCCAAATGCCGCCCTTGAACGGTTCGTTGTCGATCAGGGCAAATGTTGCCCATCGCGGAGTGGGGTAAAAGTCCGGGCCGTCTAGATCGGCAGATCGTTTTGTTGTCGGCTTGAAACCCCCGTTCAAGTGGTAGGTCTGGTCCATGGTGCCCCCGCGCCCAATTGTGCAGCGGAATCATAGGCATAAGGGGAGTCATGCGCCAAGGCGGCTGTGAATCGCCATATATTTCAATAGCTTATATAGCCGGTGGGCTGGTAGGTTTCCGGTAGATCAATCTTTTGCCCTCTGCTCCCTTTATAGCAACCTCGGTTCGCTCCCCGTCCGTTCGGTTCCGATGCGACCAGCGGAAATCAAATTCCGTGCAGTAGCGGTGCAGGTGCCGTTCCGATATGTGGTGAAACGACCCCATCACACCTCGCTTTAGGAGGGCGAAGTAGCTTTCCGCGGTGTTCACATGGATACCGCCCTTGCGGGCATATTCGCCTT
>DATNIJ010000336.1:0-14012 GCA_035604475.1 Alphaproteobacteria bacterium | reverse complement strand
CCCGCCGCCGAGCGTGCGGTCAGAGCGGTCGCGGAGGCACTCGGGATCGCGCCCATCGCGGCCGCCGCCGGCATCTATCGCATCGTCAACATGCGCATGGCCGAGGGCATCCGGCTCATGACCGTACGCCGAGGGGTCGATCCGCGACGCTTCGCGCTTTTGAGCTTCGGCGGCGCCGCGGGACTGCATGCGGTCGAGATCGCGCGCCAGCTCGAGCTCCGTCGCATCGTCGTGCCAAGCGTGGCCTCGGTGCTCTCGGCCTGGGGCATGCTGTCGACCGATCTGCGCTACGAAGTCGCCCGCACCCACGTGGGCGACGCGAAGCGGCTCGATGCCCGGCGTCTCCGCCGCACCTTCGAGCGCATGGCGGCCGAGGGGACGCGCGCGCTTCGCCGCTGGTTCGACGGGCCGATCCGGACGCAGCACTCGGCGGAGATGCGTTACGGCGAGCAGATCTTCGAGATCGACGTGCCGCTCGACGAGGTGGACTGGAAGAGTGCCGGCTTGCTCGACGAGGTCGTCGCGCGCTTCCACCGCCGTCACGAGGAGCTTTATACCTATTCGATCCCTGACCAGGAGGTCGTGCTGGTGAACGCCCGCGTGACCGTGGTCGGCACGCTGCCGACGACGGCGGAGGAGCGCCGGCCTGCGGGCGACCGCGGCGCCGAAGCCCGGCGCCGGCGCCGCATCTATCTCGACGGCTGGCAGGAGGTGCCGGTGCTCGACATGGAGCGCCTGGCGCCGGGCCAACAAGTCGAGGGGGCCGCGATCATCGAGGCCGAGACGACCACCGTGCTGCTCGGACCGCGCGACCGCGCCCGGGTCAACGAGTTCGGGTGGCTCGACATCGCGGTCGCAGCACGGGGTGCCGCATGACCGCAACGGACAAGGCTCCGCCGGAGGGCGCGCTCTCCTCCGCACCTTACTGGTGGGAGGCGGCACCTCGGCCGGCGCTGCCCGATACGGCACTTCCGGCGAGTGTGGATGTCGCCGTCGTCGGCTCCGGCATCACCGGGCTCAATGCGGCGCGCGTGCTCGCAGCCGCCGGGCGGAGCGTGCTCGTGCTCGAGGCCGAAGTCCCCGGCCATGGCGCCTCGTCGCGAAACGCGGGCTACGTCGGCCGCACGCTCAAGTGGGGCCTGCTCTCGCTCATCGAGCGCCGCGGCGTGGAAGCGGCCGTCGCGATCTATCGCGAGCTGCGGGCCGCCTATGATGCGGTCCACGAGACCGTCCGCGCGGAAGCAATCGATTGCGCCTACAAGGTCTGCGGCCGTTACATCGCCGCCAACTCGGCTCGTCAATATGACGAGCTCGCGCGCGAGCTCGCGGCGCGGAAGCAGCACCTCGGCGACGAGTTCGAGATGGTGCCGCGCGCCGCGCAGCACCAGGAGATCGGCAGCGAGCTCTATCACGGCGGCGCGCTCATCGCCGATCTCGCCTCGCTCGACCCGGGGCGCTATCACCTGGGCCTTCTCAAGAGCGCAATCGGAAGCGGTGCTGCGATCGCCGCCAATGCCTCCGTCGAAGGCGTGCAGGGTGCGGCCGGTTCCTTCGAGATCGTGACGAGCCGAGGGCGCTTGCATGCGCGCGACGTCGTCATCGCGACCAACGGCTACACCGGCCCGGCGGTCGCTTGGCTCCGACGCCGCGTCGTACCCTTCGACGCCTTCATGATCTCCACGGAGCCGCTCGGTCCGGAACGGCTTCGTCGCATTCTGCCGCAAGACCGCACCTTTCTCGACACCAACCACAACATCAACTTCGTCCGCCGCTCGCCCGATGGGACGCGTCTTCTCTTCGGCGGACGCACGGGGAGCCGGCTCCCGACAGCCGAGGCCGCGGCGGCACGGCTCAGCCGCGAGCTCGCGCGGATATTTCCGGATCTCAAGGACGTAGAGCTCAGCCACAGCTGGACCGGACGCTGTGCCGCGACTTTCGATTTTTTTCCTCATATGGGCGTGCACCGGGGCATCCATTACGCGCTCGGCTACTGCTTCGCGGGCGTGCCCATGGGGACGCATCTCGGGCGCAAGGTGGCGCTCAAGCTCCTCGGCGCCAAGGAAGGCGGCTCGGTCTTCGACGACAGGCCGTTTCCGACCTTCCCGCTCTATAACGGCAATCCCTGGTTCGTGCCACAGCTGATGCGCGGCGTCGATCTCATCGACAGATGGCACTCGCGCGGACGCGCGCGCGCGGATTACTTGGCGCGCTGAGGAGGAGAAAGGCGGCATGGTCGATCAGCTTGGCTGGCGCTGCAAATTCGGCGTCATCGTCCCCTCGACCAATACCGTGGTGCAGCCCGAGTACGACGACATGCGTCCCGTGGGCGTCACCAACCACATTGCGCGCATGCACATCCCGGACGATTCGATCAAGAGCGATGCCGAGCTCGAGGAGCTGGTGCGCCGCATCGACTCCGCACTCGAGGAGGCGCTCGACCGCGTGATGACCGCGCGGCCCGACCACGTTATCCTCGGCGTCTCGGCCGAGAGCTTCTGGGGCGGCGGGCTCGAGCCTTCCCGCCGCATTGCGGCGCGGGTGAAGGCGCGCGCCGGCGGCATCTCGCTGACCCAGGCGGCCGAGGCCATCCCCGCAGCGCTCAAGGCCTACGGCATCAAGGAGCGCATCGCCGTGGTGACGCCCTATCGGCCGAGTGCCGAGCCCTACTTGCGGGAGTTCGTCGAGGCGATCGGCTACCGGCTCGTGGGTGCTCAGCATCTCTCCTGCGAGAGCCCGACCCTCATCGCTCACGTGAGCGAGGAGGCACTGCGCGCGGCCTTCAGCACCCTGGACGGCACGCACGCCGAGGCGCTCGTCCAGTTCGGCACGAACCTGCCCGCGGCACGCCTCGCCGCCGAGGCCGAGCGCTGGCTCGACAAGCCCGTCATCGCCATCAATACGGCGACCTATTGGCACGCGCTGCGCCAGCGCGGCATCGCCGACCGCAAGCCGGGGCTCGGCCGCCTGCTGGCGGAGTTTTAGAGCGCGGTCCGATCAAGTGGAATCGATCCACGTCGTCGTTCCCGCGAAAGCGGGAACCCAGGGGCAGGCGGCGGGCCGGTGCTCCTGGACCCCGGCTTTCGCCGGGGTGACGAGAGAGATGTTCTACTTGCACGGATTCCGCTCTAGTGTCGTGCATCAGAAATTCGTTCGATCTCCGTTGACCCGTCTCCTCCCTGCCATACTGGCGGAAGCCGGTATCCATGGCGGAAATGGGTCCCGGCTTTCGCCGGGACGGGAGATGGGAGATGTGGCGAATTTACGATTCGGATTTGGTTTGGGCGCGTAAGGGAGAGAACGGCCATGGCCAGAAAATCGATCACGACAAGACTCGCGACGGCGGTAGCCGGCGGATTGCTCTTGTTCCTGATCGCCGCGAGCGAGGGAGCCGTTGCGCAAGCGGCCGAAATCAAAGTGCTGACTTCCGTGGCCCTGACCTCGGCACTCGGCGAGCTTGCCCCTCAATTCGAGCACGCGAGCGGGAACAAGCTGACCATCGGCTACAGCCTCATTGCCGACCTCAAAAAGCGCATTCTCGCGGGCGAGACCGCCGACGTGATCATTCTCTCGCCACCGGCGATGGAGGAACTGCAGAAGCAGGAGAAGCTTGCGCCCGGCGCCCTTGTGAATGTTGCGAGCACGGCGGTGGCGGTCGTCGTGCGGGCGGGTGCGCCGAAGCCCGATATCGGCTCGGTCGATGCGTTCAAGCGTACCCTACTCGCCGCCAAATCGATCGCCTATGCGGATCCGGCGAAAGGCGGGGCGAGCGGGGTCTATTTCGCGCATGTCCTCGACCGCCTCGGCATCGCCGAGCAAGTGAAGCCCAAGACCGTTCTGGTGCCGGGCCCCCAGGCGGCCGAAGTCGTCGCCAAGGGCGAAGCCGAGATGGGCGTCGCGGCGGCTTCGGAGATCGTGCCCGTGGCGGGCGCGCAATTGGTGGGCCCATTGCCGGGGGAGCTTGCCAGTGCGACGTACTTCGCCGCGGGATTAGGTGCTGGCACCAAGGTACCGGAGGAAGCGAAGTCGCTCATCCGGTTCCTCACAGGACCTGGCGCAGCATCCGTATTCAAAGCGAAGGGCTTTGAGCCGGGGTGACAAAGAGTCATTTCTGTTGTCGTCATGCCCGCGAAAGCGGGCATCCAGAGTTACTAAGACGGTGCATTGCGGAAGCTTCCTGGACACCCGCTTTCGCGGGTGTGACGACTGTGGGAAGGAACGTGCAGCGCTTACTTCCCGAACGAATTCTAAGCCCCCTCCCCTCTTGCCTCCCGGATCGCCCGCCACACGCGCTCGGGGGTTGCCGGCATGTCGAGGTGGCGGATGCCCAAGGGGGCGAGCGCGTCGTGGAGCGCGTTCATGATTGTCTGCGGGGCCGCAATCGCGCCGGCCTGGCCCGAGCCCTTGGTGCCGAGCGGGTTGGCCGAGGTGGCGATCCCGCAGAGCGTGATGTCGAAGGGCGGCAGGTCGTCGGCGCGCGGCAGAGCATAGTCCATGAGCGAGCCGGAGAGGAGCTGGCCCGAGCCAGCGTCGTAGACCGTGTGCTCGAGGAGCGCCTGGCCGATGCCCTGGGCCACGCCACCCTGCACCTGGCCCTCGGTCAGGCGCCGGTTGACGAGGCGGCCGAAGTCGTCGACCGCGGTATAGCGCTCGAGCGTCACCTCGCCCGTCTCGGGATCGACCTCCACCTCCGCCACATGGCAGCCGTTGGGATAGGTAAAGGTCTCGCAGTGATGGAGCACCTCGACATCGAGACCGCTGCTCGTCGCATCGGGGACGTTGCCGGGATCGCGGGCGGCGCGCGCGAGGGCCAGAAGCTCGATGCCGCGCTCCGTGCCGGCAACCGCGAAGCGCCCCTTTGCGAAGACGACCTCATCGGGTGGGGCTTGCAGGAGGCGTGCGGCGAGCGCGCGGCCCTTGGCGATGACGCCTTCGGCCGCCTTGACCAAGGCGGCACCGCCCATGTGGAGCGAGCGAGCGCCACCATGCCCCGCTCCGCTCGCAAGCGCGCGCGTGTCGGCCTGGACGTAGCGGAAGCTCTCGAGCGGCAAGCCGAGGAGGGCTGCTGCGATCTGGGGAAAGCTCGTCTCATGGCCCTGGCCGTTCGACTGGGTGCCGACGACGAGGGCAATGCTGCCGTCGGCCTCGAAGCGGATGGCGGCGCGCTCCTCGGGCTGGCCGCGCGCGGTCTCGAGGAAGCAGCCCACCCCCATGCCGCGCAACTTGCCGCGCTCAGCGGCGGCGGCGCGGCGCGCGGCGAAGCCGGCCCGATCGGCCAGCCCCACGGCCTCCTCGAGATTGGCGGCGAAGCGCCCGCCGTCGATCAGCATGCCCATGGCGCTCAAGTAGGGAAATTCCGCCATCATGTTGCGCCGGCGCAGCTCGACCGCATCGGCGCCGAGCTTCCGCGCGGCGAGGTCGACGAGGCGCTCGATGAGATAGTTGGCCTCGGGCTTGCCCGCACCCCGATAGGCGTCGATCGGCACGGTGTTGGTGTAGGCACCCCGCACGTCCATGAAGACGGCGGGGATGGCATAGACCCCGCCCATGGCGGTGGAGGGCGCCTGGGTCGAGCTGTTCGGACCGACGCTCGAGAGGTAGGCGCCGAGATTGGCGATTGTCGAGACGTGGAGGGCCGTGAAACGGCCGGCAGCGTCGAGCGCCAGACGCGCCCGCGTGCGGTTGTCGCGGCCTTGCGTGTCGCTCACGAAATCCTCGCCGCGCTCGGCGGTCCATCTGACGGGCCGACCGAGCCGCCGCGCCGCCCACAGCACGAGCACCCATTCGGGGTAGAGGAAGTTCTTCGTGCCGAAGCCGCCGCCCACGTCGGGTGCGCTCACGTGCACGCACTCGAGCGGCACGTGGAAGACGGACTCGGCGAGCTGCTGGCGGATCGCGTGCACGCCCTGGCCGGTGAGGATCAAATCGAAGCACTCGCGCGGCTTATCGTAGCTGCCGATCGCCGCGCGCGGCTCGATCGGCGTCACGATAATCCGGTTGTTGACGAGCTCGAGCTCGACAACGTGGGCCGCCGCGGCAAGGGCCGCCTCCGTGGTTCGCTCGTCGCCCCTCTGGAAGCGGTAGGCGAGGTTTCCCGGGATCTCGTCCCACAGGCGCGGAGCCGCGGGCGCAAGGGCGGCAGCACCGTCGACCACGGCGGGGAGCGCGCGGTAGGCGACCTCGATGCGCTCCGCCGCATCGAGGGCGGCACTCTTGCTCTCGGCGACGACGAGGGCGACCGGGTCGCCGACATGGCGCACGCGCTCGCGTGCCAGCGCGTAGCGCGGCGGGGTCAGCAACGGGCCGAGCATCTTCACGGTCGATATGCACGGCAGCGCTCCGACGCCGTCCGCGCGCAGATCGGCCTCGGTGAAGATGCCGCGCACGCCCGCGATAGTCGCTGCCGCAGCTGTGTCGATGCGCTCGATCAAGGCATGCGCGTGCGGCGAGCGCAGCACGTGCGCATGGAGCTGGCCGGGGACGGTTAAATCGTCGACAAAGCGGCCGCGTCCGGTAAGGAAGCGCTCGTCCTCGCTGCGGCGGAGCGAGTGCTCCGGAACATGAACAACCATGCAGGCACCGCCCTCCCCTTGAGCCCCGCGAGGACTTTAGCCGACTCGCGTCGAATTGAAACCCCGTTTCAACTTCTTGGCCGATCTGCTCTACTCGCTCGAAGAGTGGAAGCGACCCCTTGAGGAGATCCCGCGCGCGCGCGGCGAATGCCCCGCCATGAGACGAGCCCTCGCTCCCCTTCTCGCGGCACTCGCAGCGGCGACGCCGGCATTGGCCCAGCCGGCGCCGACGCAGCCGGCGCCGGCGCTGGCGTCGACGGCAAGCCCGGGCGAGCGCGAGGCGCTCATCGCCCGCGGCGCCAAGCTCTTCGCCAAGTGCCAGGCCTGCCACACGCTCGAGGCGGGCGGGCGTAACAAAGTGGGGCCGCGCTTGCACGGCCTCTTCGGCCGCGTCTCGGGCACCGTCGCCGACTACCCTTACTCCGCAGCGCTTCTGGCGGCACGCATCACCTGGAGCGAGGCGACGCTCGACCGCTTCCTCGCCGGCACCACCGGGATGGTGCCGGGTACGAAGATGTATGCCTGGATGGCGCGCGCGGAGGACCGCGCGGCGCTGATCGCCTTCCTCAAGGAGGCGACGGCGGAAGCCACGCCCCCGCCCCCGGCGGCGAAGCCGTGAGGGCGCCGGGCCGGTCTCGGCGTCGTGTCTCGGATTGAATTTTTCCGGCCTGAAACGCGGCGACCTCCCTCTCCTCCTTCAGGAGGAGAGGGTCGGGGTGAGGAGGTAGGGGTGCGAGATACGCCATAGGCCGCAGAAGCTCGCTGCGCTCGCCCTCCTCACCTTCCCATCGCTACGCCCGGCGCGCGTAGCGCGCCTCTTATGCATGTATGCATGAAGCAGAAGAAGCGGGCCTTTGGCCCGCGGGGGCCCCTCCCTCTCCTCCTGAAGGAGGAGAGGTAAAGCGAGCCTCACCTCCGCTTGCGGAAATTCAAGCTGGGACACTACCAGTCTCGGGGCTTCCGCGCCCGCGCTCGAAGCGCTAAAGTGGCTTGGGTTTCTCGGCCGGGGAGCTTGACTAGAGGGAGACAAGCGGATGAAGGCCTTCATCGCCGCCTTGGTCGCGGCCGTCCTCATCGGCGTCATTGCAGCCGTCGTGCTCGACAGCGTGGGCATGAGCTCGGCCCACGTGTTCTCGGGCGAGCACGTACGCTTGTAGCTCACTCGCCCGCGGGCGGCGGCACCTCCCGGCCGGTCGCGAGGTCCCATATCTTCACGACCTCGTCATAGCCGGCCGATAGCCCATAGCGGCCGTCGGGCGTCCAGGCCACGCACCAGACGGGCTTGGTATGGCCGCTGAAGAGCTTCAGCTGCCGGCCGCTTGCCACGTCCCACAGCCGCATGGTGCGGTCGCCGCCGCCGGAGAGTGCGGTGCTGCCGTCGGGCGAGAAGCGCACCGAGAGAACGAAGCCCTCGTGGCCGAGGAGCCTCTCGAGCTCCCTCCCGCTGGCCACGTCCCAAAGGCGCAGCGTGCCGTCCGTGCTCGCCGAAAGTGCGGTCTTGCCGTCGGGCGAGAAATCGACGGCGTTGACGCTGGTGGCGTGGCCGCGCCAGAGGGCGAGCTCGGCGCCCGTCTCCGCGTCCCACAGCCGGATGGCACCATCGTAAGCGCCCGAGAGAATGCGCTTGCCGTCGGGCGAGATGGCGACCGACATCACGTTCGCCTCGTTGCCCACGAGGGTCTTGAGCGTGGCCCCGCTCGCCAAGTCCCAAATGCGCAGCGTGTGGTCCCAGCTCGCCGAGACCATGGTCTTGCCGTCGGGAGCCACGGCAACGGCGCTCACGTTGTTCTGGTGGCCGGTGAAGGTGCGCACCACCTCGCCCGTCTCCAGGTCCCAGAGCTTCAAGGTCTGATCGAAGCTCGCGGACACGGCGCGCCGGCCGTCGGGCAGAAAGGCGACCGCGTTCACGCTCGCCACGTGGCCCTGGAAGGTGCGAATCTCCTTCTGGCGATGGAGATCCCAGAGCTTGAGCGTGTAGTCCCAGCTGCCGGTCAGGACCCGTTTGCCGTCGGGCGAGACGGCGACCGAGTTGACCATGGCGCCATGGCCCGCGAGCTCGGCGCGCGCAGGCGACGCCAGGGCCGCGACGAAGAAGGCAAGCGCCCCCGCGAGCCTCCGCCATCGGGCACGCCGCTCGAGGGGAGAAGGACGCAGCTTGGCCATGGCCGACGCTCTCTTAACGCGGATAGGCTCAAATTCTATTATGATGAGGCGGCAATGTAGAGCGTGCAGCACTTTAATTCCCCAACGAGCGCTTAGCTTCCACTCGACGATGATCACGCGGCAATGCTCGCGGCCTTGTGCTCTTTGGGCTTGCGATCTATATTCTACCTTCGCATCCACCTAGGTAGAAACGATATCCCATGGCACTCAGTATCAAGGACGCGAAGACGGACAGGCTGGCCCGAAAGGTCGCCCGCCTTGCCGGCGAGAGCATCACCGAAGCGGTCAGCCGCGCGCTCGAGGAACGCCTGAGCAAGCTCATGGTGCGACGCAAGACTCACTCGCTTGCGGAGGAGTTGTTGGCGATCGGACGCCACTCCGCGTCCCTACCTATTCTCGATGATCGCACGCCAGACGAGATCATCGGCTACGACGAGAACGGATTGCCGCGCTGATGGTCATCGATAGCTCGGCCATCCTTGCAATCCTCCTGATGGAGCCGGACGCCGAGCATTTCGCGAAAGCCGTCGAAGCGGGCCATCCCCGCCTCATCTCGTCAGCGACTTTTCTTGAGACGGCCATGGTCATGGAGCGGCGCAGCGGCGGCTCGGGTGAGCTTGAGCTCGACCATCTCATCCACAGGGCAGCGATCGAGATCGTGCCGTTCGACGCCGAGCAAGCTGAAATTGCGCGCCATGCCTTTCGCCGCTACGGCAAGGGGCGGGATCGCGCAGGATTGAATCTCGGCGACCTCTTCGCCTATGCGCTCGCCAAGGCGACCGGGGAGCCGCTCCTTTATAAGGGCGGCGATTTCGCCCACACGGACGTCGAGAGCTGCTGAGCCGCCGCTTGTAAGTTTCGGCCAAAGGGTCCTAGAAGGAGCCATGACCACGGCCTCCGTTGAGCGCCCTGCCCGCGCCGAAGCTCCCGCCCCTCTTCCGGGTGCGGTGCTCTATGCGCCCAACAGTCTCAAGAGCCGCGTGCTGCACGACTTCGCGCGCGAGCTCGGCGCACGCGGTTGGCGCGTGGGCGGTGTGGTGCTCGACACGATCTATGACGAAAAAGGCCAGAAGATCGGGCTCGACCTCATCGACCTCGCCGGCGGCGATCGGCGCTTGCGGCTCGCACGCCCCGACACGGGCGGCATCGCGATCGGCCGCTGGCTGCTCGATCCCTCATCACTTGCCAAGGGCGACGAGCTCATCCGTGCCGCGGTCGAAAACAGGCTCGAGCTCGTGATCGTCGACAAGTTCGGCCCGCTCGAGCACCGCAACGAGGGCTTTGCGCGGGGATTGCGCGCGGGCCTCGAGGCCGGGCTGCCGCTTCTTGCCGCGGTGCGCGGGGAGTTCCTCGACGCTTGGGACGCGTTTGCCGGCCGCCGAAGCGCCCTTCTGCGCGCGGACGCGGCATCGCTCTGGCGCTGGTGGGGTCCTTACCGGCTTTACGAAGACCTCGCGCGCGGGGTCGCGGACGTGCCCGCGAGACGCGTGCTCATCGGCGTCAACTGGACGCTCGTCGAGGGGCCGAACGGCATCGGGCTCGCCCACAGCCCGGAACGCTCCGCACCCGGCTGCCGGACAATCGCCAAGGTCGGGAGCTACACGGGCGAGAGCCTGCGCGCGCTCGCCGGCTTGGCCTGCTCGTGGAACCCCTTCGAGGCAGCCCTCGGGCTCGCGGCGATCAATGCGCACTATAATCGCCGCGGGCTTGCCGGCATCGCGTTGAACGGCCTCGAGCTCATCGCCCGCTTGCCCGGCCGCAAGGCTGTGGTCGGGCGCTTTCCCGAGCTCGCCAAGCGCCTCGGCGATGCGCTGGTGATCGAGCGCGTCCCCGGACCCGGCGACCTGCCGGCCGAGGCCGCCGATTGGGTCCTGGGCGGCATCGACGCCATAGCACTGACCGCATCCGCGCTCGTCAATCTGACGCTGCCGCGCCTCATCGAGCTCAGCCGCGGTGCCTCAGTCGCCCTCGTCGGCCCCGGCACGCCTTTGACGCCCAGGCTGCACGCTTACGGCATCGATGTGCTCTCGGGCCTCGTCATCGAGAACGGCGAGCGCGCACAGAGCGTGATCGCCGAAGGCGGCACCATGAAGGCGCTCAAGGCTTGCGGGCGCCTCGTGACGCTCGCCGCACCGTCTCTCGATCTCGCGGAGCCACACCCCGTCAGGCGAGCAGGCTCAGAAGCGCTATGAGGGCGATGAGCCCGAGCGAGACGATACGGAAGAGGCGCTCCGAGACGAGCTTGAAGGCCCGCGCGCCGAGCCACAAGGCGATGCCGTAGACCGGCGCCAGCACGAGCACAAGGGCCAACACCTCGCCCGTGAAGAGGCGGCTCAGCCAATAGCTCGCGATCGTCGACAGCTCGAGCAGCCCGAAGAAGGCGATCACGTTGGCGCGCACGGTCGACATATCGGACGGGCCGCCGAGCCAGAAGAGAATCACGGGCGGACCGCTTATGCCGATGGCGCCGCTCATCGCACCCGCGCAGGCGCCGACGCCGAGGTTGAGCAAGGGCCGGCTCTTGCCGTGGTAGCGCCAGCCGCTCGCCATCACCGCGACGAAGGCGATGATGACGAGCGCGATCGCGCGGCGCAGCAGGTTGCCGTCGACGAGGATGAGGATTTGCGTGCCCAGAGGCACGAACACCGCCGCCGCGATCACGAGCGGCAGCACCTCACGCCAGCGGCAACGCCGGAAGGCGGAAGGCAGGAGGGGGACGGTGAGAACGGAATCGAGCAGCGTGAGCACCGGCACCCCGATCGCCGGGCCGAAGAAGATGTTGAGGATCGGGATGACGATGAGGGCGGAGCCGAAACCGGAGAGACCGCGCACGATGCCCGCGGCCAAGGTGCCGGCGATCACCAAGAGGAACCAGGGTTGGGTCAGCGGAAGGCTGGCGAGCTCGGACATGGGCTGGTCGAGGCGAGGCGGGTTGAACCATCGAGCAGGCATTCATCGGCCTGCTGATCTTCCTCGTCCTCCCATCGCTTCGCAATAGCCGCCAATCTCTGCCGACAGCAGGCTACGGTATGCACACAAATCCGCGGAGCAACGAAAATCAGGCTCTTGCCCTCTGTGCGGGCGCCTCGGACCAGCTCAGGTGCGTCCTTCGAGACGCTCGCTGCGCTCGCTCCTCAGGTTGAGGTCAAGTTTTTCTGCCACAGGCAGTTTGTCCTCATCCTGAGGAGCGAGCCGGGCGAGGGAACGCAGTCGCCCTCAGCGCCAGGGATGGGCGCTCGGCGTCGAGAGCAGGTCGGAGGGCTGCTTGTTCGGCTCGCTTTCCAGGATCTGCGAGAACTGGTAGCCGTCGGGCAGCGGACGGTAGATCGACACCAGATGGCCGCTCTCCGGGTCGACCACGAGGGTGTTGACCTGGAAGGCGCGGTTGTCGTTGCCGCCCTTGTTCATCACCGTCACCAGGAGGGCGGGCTTGCCCGCGACCTCGTCCTCCTTCATGCGCAGCACGACGACGCCATAGGTCTTCTCGACCTCGGCCTTGATTTCGTCCTTGGTCATAGCCGCGGCAGCCGGTGCGGCGAGCGAAGCAAGCGCCGTCGCGGCGGCGAGTGCCGCCGAAGCAAAGAGGCAGGCTTTTCTTCTCATGGCACGCCTTCTTTCGTCTGTCCGATCATTCCGCGGGCTGGGCGTGCCCGCCCTTGGCCCCCTCGGCCGCCTCGCGCTCGACCTCCTCGGCCCACTGGGCGTGATGCTGGCGCGCCCAGTTCTCGTCGACCATGCCGGTGCCCATGGCCTCGAACGCCCCCTCCATGCCGATCGTGCCGATATAAGTGTGCGCGATGAGTGCTGCGATCACGCAGATCGCCACGATGCCGTGCCAAAGCTGGGTGAGCTGCATCTCCTGCACCGGCAAGAGGTCCGTGGGCAGGCCGAGGCCGAGGAGGTTGAGTGCCTTGAAAGTGTAGCTCCAGGGCAGGATCTGGAACGGGAAGAGGAGACAAAGCCCCGAATAGGCGAGCGAGCCGCCGAAGATGATCACGCCCCAGAAGAGCATCTTCTGGCCGGCATTGATCTTCGGCGCCGGCAGATGCACGCCGCGCGAGAACAGGCCGCCGGCCTTGGCGAGCCAGACGAGATCGGACCGGGTCGGAAGGTTCTCGCCCACCCAGAGCACGAACATCAGGATGAGCCCGACGATGAAGCCCCAGCTGGCGTAGTCATGGGCGACCTTGCCCCAATGGGTGAGTGCCGCATAGAAATCCTGACCGCCCGAGAAATTCGCGCCGATGCTGATCACGCCGGGTCCCTTGAGGAAGAGGAGACGCCCGAAGAGCATGTTGAGGCCGGTAAGTGCCAACACGATGAAGGTGCTCGCCGCAAGCCAGTGCGCGAAGCGGTCGAGTGCCGTGAAGCGCTCGATGAGGCGCCCCGAGCGGCCGTGCTCGATCTTGATCGAGCCGTGCCAGAGATAGTAGACGGCGAGCACCACCACGATGGCCACGAGCCCGTAGCCGCTCCAGCGCACCACGGGCCCCGTGTGAAGGCCGCGCCAAACCTGGCCCGTCGCCTGCACCAGCACCGCCTCGCGCTTGTCCGGGATCTCGACATTGCCGACGACCCCCCGGCGCACCTGGCCCCATGTCGCCTTGTAGCGGCCGATGTCGACGTCGCGCGGGCCCTGGCCCATCTCGGCCGGGGTCACGGCGTTCGCGGGCGGCCGCACCGCTTGCGCCGAAGCAGACCGCGCGTGGCCGAGTGCTAGAGCGAAGCCCAAGGCCGCAAGCATGATGACTGCAACCGCTGCCTTGCCGAAGCTGATCGAGCGTTGCCTTGCCTTAGCCCTCATTTCGGCCCTCCGACATCTAGAATTCCTGGTGCTTGGCGCGCTTGTCGAGCTCGCTCAGCACCGCCGGCGAAAGCGACGCGACCGGCGCCCCCTTGTAGGCGCCCGGTCTGGGATCGAGCGGGCTCGCGCCCGCCTGCTCCTTGTGGCAGGCCGCCAGCGCAAGCAGCGCACTGCCGCAGAGTGCGATCAAGACCGATGTTTTGAGCCTTGTTGCCATCGACGCACCTCGCGCCTGCGCACCCGCTGCTGTGCAGGCGATGCCGGATGTCGGGAGCATGCGGGGGAGCGCTCGCGCCCCGACACCCTTTAGCCGCTTGCCGCCGCCCGCCTACGATCCTGCCTTCTGCTGATAGGCAGTGCCCCAGCCCCAGGCGCCGGAGCCGTAGCCGCGCGCCACCACGCGCTCGCGATAGATGTCGGAGACGACATCGCCGTCGCCCGCGAGCAGCGCCTTGGTCGAGCACATCTCGGCGCAG
>DATNIJ010000335.1:0-19119 GCA_035604475.1 Alphaproteobacteria bacterium | reverse complement strand
TGATAAGCTACGGCAGCAGTATCGCTGCCGGATATCAACAGGTCGGTGTCTACACCGGGAAGATTCTTAAGGGCGCGAAGCCGAGCGAGCTTCCGGCGACCCAGCCGACCAAGTTCGAGCTGGTCATCAACCTCAAGACTGCCAAGGCGCTCCGCGTGACTATACCGCCAATGCTGCTCGGCAGTGCCGACGAGGTGATCGAATGAGGCGACGCGATCTCCTTGCGGCACTCGCCGCCGCATCGCTTGTGCCGACGCGGGTCTTCGCGCAAGTGCCGCCCAAGATGCTGCGTGTCGGCTTGGCCGCCATTGTTCCGAGAACGGCGCCGTGGTGGGCGGCTTTCGCGAAGAGGATGGCCGAGCTCGGCTATGAGGAGGGCAAGAATTTCGCCTGGGAATTCGTACAAGCGAAAAGCTTCAAGGACTACCCATCCGCTTACGCCGAGCTGGCGCGGCGCAAGCTCGACATTTTCATCACCATCGGCGGCGAGCCCCCGCTCCGCGCGGCACTGGCAGCGGCCGGTGCGCTTCCGATCGTTATGCTCGCCGTCGACTTCGATCCCTTCGAGAAGGGCTATGTGGCCGGTCTCGCCCGCCCGGGAGGCAACGTCACCGGGCTCTTCGTGCGTCAGCTCGAGCTGGCGGCTAAGCGCGTCGAGCTCACGCGCGAGGCCTTGCCCAAAGCGCACGCCCTCGGCCTCTGGTGGGACGCCACGTCCCGCGGCCAAGCCGAGGGAGCCGCAGCGGCGGCGAGGAGCCTCGGCTTCGAGCCCCGGCTGATCGAGGTGACCGGCGAGCCGCCCGACTATGCCGGAGCCCTCGGGCATATGGCCGACGTGCCGGGCGAGCCGGTCATGATCGGGGCGGGCGGGGTGTTCATCCGCGACCGTGCCACGATCATGCCTCTGCTGCTGGCGCGGCGCACGCCTGCGATCTCCGCTTTCCCGGAGTTCGTCGAGGCAGGGGCGCTCATGAGCTACGGCGTCGATAATATCGGCTTGTTGCGCGACGCTGCGGGCTACGTCGATCGCATCGCCAAGGGAGCCAAGCCGGCGGAGCTGCCGATCGCGCAGCCGACGCACTTCGACATGGCGGTCAACCTCAAGACCGCCGCGAGCCTCGGGATCGCCCTTCCGCCCTCGCTCACCGCCCGCGCCGACGAGGTGATCGAATGAGACGGCGTGTGTTCATCGCGGCCCTCGGTGGGGCGGCGGCCGCATGGCCGTTCGCTGCGCGCGCGCAGCAGACGGCGATGCCGGTGATCGGGTTTCTCAACAGCGCATCGCCTAGTCTTTATGCGGGTGCTTTGCGCGCGTTTCTCGAAGGCCTAGGCGAAACCGGCTTCGTCGACGGCCGGAACGTCATCATCGAATACCGCTGGGCGGAGGGGCAATACGATCGACTGCCGGCGTTGGCGGCCGATCTGATTCGCCGTCAAGTGACCGTGATTGCCGCGACCAGCACTCCTGCGGCACTCGCGGCAAAGGCGGCGACCGTTGCGATTCCCATTGTCTTCACCACCGCCAGCGATCCCGTGCAGATCGGCCTCGTCGCCAGTCTGAGCCGACCGAGCGGCAACGTGACGGGTGCCACCCAAATGACCGTGGAGGTAGGCCCGAAGCGACTGGAAATGGCGCACGAGCTGGTCCCCGCGGCGACCGTGATTGCCCTGCTTGTCAACCCGACCAGCCCCGTTGCCGAGACTATAGCGAGAGACATGCAGGCGGCGGCTGGCACTCTTGGGCTGCAGATGCATGTCCTGCGAGCGAGCGACGACCGCGAGATCGATGACGCCTTCGCAGCCTCGATCCAATTGGGCGCCGGCGCGCTCGTGATCGCCAGCGATGTATTCTTCACGTCCCGCGATGAACAGCTCGGCGCCCTGACGCTCCGCTACAAGGTGCCCACGATCTACCAGTATCACGAGTTCGCCGCGGCCGGCGGCCTGATGAGCTATGGAGGCAGTCTTACCGACACGTACCGCCAAACCGGCATCTATACCGGCCGTATTCTCAAGGGAGATAAGCCGGCCGACCTGCCGGTCCAACAGGCCACGAAAGTCGAGCTGATCATCAACCTCAAGACCGTCAAGGCGCTCGGCCTCACCGTCCCGCTCACGCTGCTCGGCCGCGCCGACGAGGTGATCGAATGAGGCGACGCGATTTCATCACGATTCTGGGCGGTGCGACAATCGCCTGGCCGCTTTCCGTGCGCGCGCAGCAGAAGGCGAGGCTGCCGACCATCGGGTTCCTGATTTTTGCCACGCCTGCCGACACGGGCGACCTGGTCGCCGCTTTCGTGAATCGACTTCATGAGCTCGGCTGGGTCGAGAATCGCAATGTCGCGATCGAGTATCGCTGGGCGGAGGGACGCACCGAGCGCTTTGCCGAGATCGCGGCCGAGTTCGTTCGGCTCAAGGTCGATGTTATCGTGACCTACGGAACCGCGACGGTTCAGCAGGCAAAGCAGGCAACGGCGAGCATCCCCATCGTGTTTGCACTTGCGGGAGACCCGGTCGGCACCGGCCTGGTTGCGAGCCTGGCGCGGCCGGGCGGCAATGTCACCGGTCTGTCGATCCAGCAGGCCGATTCCGCTCCCAAGCGACTCGAGCTCCTGCGCGAGATCATGCCCGGTGCCGGCCGATTGGCGATCATGGGCAATGTCGGCAACCCAGTCTCTGTGCCCGAGATGGACCAGACTCGCGACCTCGCCAAATCGCTTGGCTTAGAGACCACCACACTCGAGATCCGGCGACCCGAGGATATCGCGCCCGCGATTGCAGCGATCAAGGGGCGGGCGGATGCACTTTATATCGCGGGCGACCCGATGATCCAAATCAACCGCAAGAATATTCTTGCCTCGGCGGTGGACATGCGGCTTCCGACGATGTGCAACAACCGCGAATGGGCCGCGGCCGGATGCCTCATGTCCTATGGACCGAATTTCCCGGACCTGTTCCGGCGCGCCGCCGAGTGCGTCGACAAGATTTTGCATGGCGCCAAGCCGGCCGATATTCCCGTCGAGCAGCCGACCAAGTTCGATCTGGTCGTCAACCTGACGACCGCGAAGGCGCTCGGCCTGACGATCCCGCAATTGATCCTCACCCGCGCCGACGAGGTGATCGAATGAGGCGCTTGAGGCGCAGCCTCTTCGTCAAATACGCCGCCCTCATCGTCGGCCTGGTGATCGCCGTGCTGGTGATCAACGGCGCGCTCGATCTCTGGTTCACCTATCAGGACAAGAAGCAGGAGCTGATCGATCTGCAGAAGGAGAAGGCCGAGGCCGCGGCCCAGCGCATCGAGGAGTTCGTCACCGAGATCGAGCAGCAGGTCGGCTGGACGACCTTCGCGCAGTGGGCGCTGACGCCGGTCGAGCAGCGCCGCTACGACTATGTGCGCCTGCTGCGCCAGGTGCCGGCGATCACCGAGCTCGTCCAGCTCGACGGCCAGGGCAAGGAGCAGCTCAAGGTCTCGCGCCTCGCCATGGACGTGGTCGGCAGCGGCGCCGACCATTCGCGCGACGCGAGCTTCACCGAAGCACTCGCCAAGCACGTCTATTTCGGCCCGGTCTATTTCCGCAAGGAGTCCGAGCCCTACATGACGATCGCGCTGGCCGGCAGCGGGCGCAATGCCGGCGTAACTGTGGCCGAGGTCAATCTCAAGCTCATCTGGGACGTGGTGACAGCCCTCAAGGTCGGCAAGGAGGGCTATGCCTATGTGGTCGATAGCCGCGGCCGGCTCATAGCACACCCGGACATCAGCCTCGTGCTGCGCGACACCGACCTTGGCTCCCTACCCCAGGTCGCGGCCGCGCGCGCGGGCGCGGGCGACGCCGTAGCACTCGCGCGGAACCTCGCCGGCCGCCGCGTGCTGAGCGCCAGTGCCGCGATCCCGGACCTCGGTTGGCTCGTCTTCGTCGAGCAGCCGCTCGCCGAGGCCTTCACCCCGCTTTACGCGGCGGGCCTCAGGAGTGCCGCCATCGTCTGCTTCGGTCTCCTCCTCGCCGGCCTCGCCGGGCTCTTCCTCTCGCGCCGCATGATCGGGCCGATTCGCGCGCTCGAGGCGGGGGCGCGGCGCATCGGCGGGGGCGAGCTCGACCACCGGCTCGACATCCGGACCGGCGACGAGCTGGAGGAGCTCGCCGACCAGTTCAATCGCATGACCGCGCAACTTCAAGAGTCCTATGCCGGCCTCGAGCGCAAGGTGGAGGAGCGGACCAGCGAGCTCCAGGAGGCCCTGGAGCAACAAACGGCGACGGCGGATGTGCTCAAGGTGATCAGCCGCACGACCTTCGATCTTGAGCGGGTTCTCGATACGCTCGTCGAATCCGCCGCACGGCTCTGCGCTGCCGACATGGGCGTTATCTGGCGGTTGGACGGCGACGTGTTTCGGCCGTTGGGGACTCATGGCGCGTCGGCGGAGCTCATGCACGCCTTCGAGCAAGATCTCCCCCGGCCGGGCCGCGAAACGCTCGCCAGCCGGACGGTCCTGGAGGGCCGGATCGTCCACATCGTCGATGTACTGGCCGATCCCGCGTACAAGTACGGAGCGGCCGCGAAGCTCGGGGGCTACCGCACGGCGCTCGGCGTACCGCTGGTGCGCGAAGGCGTGCCCTTCGGGGCGTTCTCGCTCGCGCGAAAGGAAGTCCTGCCCTTCACTGACAAGCAGATCGAGCTGGTCACGACCTTCGCCGACCAGGCGGTGATCGCGATCGAGAACGTGCGCCTCATCACCGAAACCCGCGAGGCGCTGGAGCGGCAGACCGCCACGGCCGAGGTGCTTCAGGTCATCAACGCGTCGCCCGGCGACTTGGCACCGGTCTTCGATGCGGTGCTGGAGAAGGCGTTGCGCCTGTGCGAGGCATCGTTCGGGCATGTGTTTCGCTATGACGGCGTGTCCATGCACCTGGCCGCGAGCCGGGGCATGCCCGCCGACGAAGTGGGGTGGTTCCGCGAATGGGTGCCCGATAAAGGCAGCGCCATGGCCGAGATAGTGCGCGGCGCTCAGGTGGCCCACATCGCCGACGTGGTCGATACCGATGCCTACCGCGCCGGCATCGAATCTCGCGTGAAGCTCGTCGAGGTGTTCGGCGCGCGCACGGCGCTTTGGGTCGCCTTGCGCAAGGACGAGGCCCTGCTCGGTGTCATCGTGATCTACCGGCGGGAAGTCCGTGCCTTTACCGACAAGCAGATCGCGCTCTTGCAGACCTTTGCCGACCAGGCGGTGATTGCGATCGAGAACGTGCGCCTGCTCAACGAGTTGCGCGCCCGCAGCGCCGAGCTGGCGCGCTCGGTCGAGGAGCTCAAGACGCTCGGCGAAGTCGGCCAGGCGGTGAGCTCGACCCTCGATCTCGACACCGTGCTGACCACTGTCGTGACCCGCGCCGTAGAGATCGCCGAGGCCGATTCCGGCACACTCTTCCGTTATAGCCGCGAGCGCCGCGAGTTCCGCCTGTACCGGGCCGTCGGCTTCGACGAGACGCTCTTGGCCGAGGCCCGTGCCATCCGCATCCCGCTCGAGCGCAGTACGCTCGGTCTCGCCGCCACGCGCCGCGCGCCGGTCGAGACGACGTCCTTGGCAGAGATGCCGGCGAACGCGATGCGAGATCTCCTGATAAGGGCGGGATTCCACTCGACCGTGGTGGTGCCGCTCGTCTACGGCGACCGCATCCTCGGCGGCTTCACGCTCCAGCGCCGGACCGAGAAGGCCTTCCCCGCCAACGTGTTGAGCCTGTTGCAGACGCTCGCGAACCAATCGGCCATGGCGATCCAGAACGCACGCCTCTTCCGCGAAATCCAGGAGCAGAGCCGGCAGCTCGAGCTCGCGAGCCAGCACAAGTCCCAATTTCTCGCCAACATGAGCCACGAGCTCAGGACGCCCTTGAATGCGATCCTCGGCTACACCGAGATGATGGCAGACGGGCTCTATGGCGAGCTCGGCGAGAAGGCGAAAAGCGTCTTGGAGCGCGTGCAGGCGAACGGCAGGCATCTTCTTGGCCTTATCAACGACGTGCTCGATCTCTCCAAGATCGAGGCCGGCCAGCTCAAGCTCAGCATCGAGGACTATTCGCTGCCGGCGGTCGTGCAGCAGGTCGTGTCGGCGACGGAATCGCTCGCGCGCAACAAGTCGCTGGCACTCACCGCGACCATCGCGGACGCCATGCCCGCGGGACGCGGCGACGAGCGGCGGCTTACCCAGGTGCTGCTCAACCTCGTCGGCAATGCCATCAAGTTCACCGACAAGGGCTCGGTCGCGATCCGCGCCGTCGCCGAGAACGGGCAATTCGAGATCGCGGTTGCCGACACCGGACCGGGAATCAAGCCCGAGGACCGCGCGCGCATCTTCGAGGAGTTCCAGCAGGTCGACGACACCAACACGCGCAAGAGGGGCGGCACCGGGCTCGGCCTAGCGATCTCGCGGCGCATCGTCGAGATGCATGGCGGCCGCATCGAGGTGGACTCGACCTTGGGACGGGGCTCAACCTTCCGTGTCATCATCCCCCAGCGCGCCGAGGAGGTCGTGGCCGCATGACAAAACGGATTCTCGTGGTCGAGGATACCGAGGACAATCGGCAGATCATGCGCGATCTCTTGACCGCCGCGGGCTTCGAGATGGTCGAGGCCGAGGACGGTGCTGCCGGCGTCGCCGCGGCCGAGCGGGAGAAGCCGGACCTCATTCTCATGGACATCCAGCTGCCGGTGATGGACGGCTACGAGGCCACGCGCCGCATCAAAGCGAACGCGGAGCTCAAGCACATTCCGATCATCGCGGTTACTTCCTACGCGCTCTCGGGCGACGAGGAGAAGGCGCGCGCCGCGGGCTGCGACGGCTACGTCACCAAGCCGTTCAGCCCGCGCCAGCTGCTCGCCAAGGTGCGCGAGCACCTCGGCTGATCCGGTGGCTGCCGCGCCATGCGCACCCCCGCCCGCATCCTCGTGGTCGATGACACGCCCGACAACGTCGAGGTGCTCAAGGTGCGCCTGGAGAGCCAAGGGTACGAGGTGATGACGGCTTTCGACGGCGAGGAGGGGCTCGCGAAGATCAAGGCCGAGACCCCCGACTTGGTGCTCCTCGACATCATGATGCCGAAGCTCGACGGCATCGAGGTCTGCCGCAGGGTCAAGGCGGACGCGGCACTGCCGTTCACCCCGATCATCATGGTGACCGCGAAAGCGGATACGCGCGACGCGGTCGCCGGGCTCGAGGCGGGTGCCGACGATTATCTCGCCAAGCCCGTCGACCACGCCTCCCTCACCGCGCGGGTGCGCTCGATGCTGCGCATCAAGTCGCTCCACGATCAGGTCCAGGCGCAGGCAGGCGAGCTCGCGTCCTGGAACCGCAGCCTCGAGGAGCGCGTGCAAGCGCAAGTGAAGGAGATCGAGCGCGTCGGCCGCCTCAAGCGCTTCCTGCCGCCCCAAGTGGCGGAGCTCATGGTCGGCTCGGGCGACGAGCGCATCATGGAGAGCCACCGGCGCGAGATCGTCGCCCTCATGTGCGATCTCCGCGGCTTCACCGCCTTCGCCGAGACGGCCGAGCCCGAGGACGTGATGGCGCTTTTGCGCGCCTACCACGAGGCCGTAGGTCCCCTCGTCTTCGCGCATGAAGGCACGCTCGAGGGCTTCACCGGCGACGGCATGCTGGTCTTCTTCAACGATCCCGTACCCTGCCCCGATCCCGCCGAGCGCGCCGTGCGGCTCGCCGTCGCCATGCGCGCGGCGGTCGAGCGGCTCAAGGAGGATTGGCGCCGGCGCGGCCATCCGATCGGCTTCGGCGTCGGCATCGCCCAGGGCTACGCCACGCTCGGGCGCATCGGCTTCGAGGGCAGGCAGGAATACAGCGCCATCGGCACCGTCATCAATCTGGCGGCGCGGCTCTGCTCCGAGGCGAAGGACGGCCAGATTCTGGTGAGCCAACGCGTCGCCGTCGCGGCCGAGGGCATCGCCGAGACGAGCTCCATCGGCGAGATCTCGCTCAAGGGGCTGTCGCGCCCGGTCGCCACCTTCGACGTAACGGGCCTCAAGGGATAAGCGCGCGAGGGGTTGCTGTCCTTCACTTCGGCCGTGCGGATGACGCGGGCGGCGGGGCAAGAGCCCAGGGTGCAGCACCTGCGGTGAAGCGGCGCGCGAGGAAGTCGAGGAGAACGCTCACCCGAACCGCACGCGGCCCGCCTGCCGGCGTCACCAAGTGAATGGCGAGCGGCGGTGCCGCCCAATCGCCGAGAACGATGACCAGGCGCCCATCCTCTATGGCCTGCCACACCAGGAAGTCCGGCTGCAGCGCAACCCCGGCCCCGGCTTCGAGCGCTGAGCTGAGCGCCTCGGCATTGCTGGCACGGAGCGGACCCTTCACCGTGACCGCTTCCTCCACACCGCTCGCGTCGGTGAAGCGCCAGGTCGCGCCCGTCGCGAGATAGCTGTAGGCGAGGCAGGCGTGGTCCTTCAGATCGCGCGGACGCCGTGGCGTGCCGTGACGCGCGAAGTAGTCCGGCGTGCCGACGACCCAGCGGCGCACCGGACAGAGCTTGCGCGCGATCAGGCTCGAATCCGGCAGATCGGCGATACGCACCGCGACATCGACGCCGTCCGCGATGAGGTCGGTCATGCGGTCATCCAAGTGCAGATCGACCGAGACCTCGGGATAGGCCGCGAGGAACTCGGGAATCGCGGGTGCCACGTGACGCAGCCCGAACGACATCGGCACCGCCAGGCGCACGCGCCCGCGCGGCGTCGCCGATTTGGCTTGGGCCTCGGCCTCGGCGGCTTCCCCCTCGGCGAGGATCTGGGCCGCCCGCACCGCCAACACCCGGCCGGCCTCGGTCAGCGAGAAGCGGCGGGAGGTGCGATGGATCAAGCGCTCGCCCAAGCGCGCCTCGAGCCGCTTCAAGGCCTTCGACACCGTGGCGCTGGAGAGGCCCAGCTCGGCGGCGGCACCTGCGAAGGAGCCGGCTTCGGCCACCTTGGCGAAGATCGCCCAAGCCTCGAGATCGGGAAGCAGCATGACGATACCTCCTAATCGGAAACGATGAAATTCCATCCTTTCTATTTTCATCGGCTCTGTCAGAGGTCAAGTTATCTTCAACCGAGGCGCATGTTTAGCACGGGGCGGAAGCCCGATTTCAAGCGGGAGATCCAGTCATGATTGAACGCAGACCGTTCGCCGAGCTGGGCGGGGCCGACCACGGTTGGCTCAAGGCCAAGCATCATTTCTCCTTCGCCGGCTACTACGACCCCAAGCGCATGGGCTGGGGCGACCTCAGGGTCTGGAACGACGACGAGATCGCCGCCGGCTCCGGTTTCCCGCCGCATCCCCATGCCGACATGGAGATCATCACCTATGTCCGCGAGGGAGCGATCACCCACAAGGATTCGCTGGGCAACAGCGGCCGCACCGAGGCCGGCGACGTCCAGGTGATGTCGGCGGGGTCGGGTGTGCGCCATTCCGAATATAATCTCGAGGACGCGACCACCCGCATCTTCCAGATCTGGATCGAGCCGAACACGCACGGCGGCAAGCCCTCCTGGGGCGCCAAGCCGTTTCCCAAGGCCGACCGCTCGGGCCGCTTCATCACCCTTGCGAGCGGCTTCGCCAATGACGGAGAGGCGCTGCCGATCCGCGCCGAAGCGCGCGTCATGGGCGCAACCGTGAAGGCCGGCGAGCGCATTGCCCTTGAGCTCGATCCCAAGCGGCACGCCTATCTCGTACCCGCCACAGGTGCGGTCGAGGCCGGCGGGGTGCGCCTCGAGAGCCGCGACGGTGCGGCGATCACCGGTCTTGCCAGCCTCGAGATCGTCGGTCTCGCGGACGCCGAGGTCGTGCTGGTGGACGCGGCCTAGTGAGACCGACTCCGAGGCTATTCTCGGTCATGCCAATCGGAAAAGGGGAGGTCGCCGCATGACTACGATCAAGACCAAAGACGGCACGGAGATCTACTACAAGGATTGGGGCACCGGACAGCCCATCGTCTTCAGCCATGGCTGGCCGCTCTCCGCGGACGCATTCGAAGACCAGATGTTCTTTCTGGCAGCGCGCGGATACCGCTGCATTGCGCATGATCGGCGCGGCCATGGCCGCTCGAGCCAGCCCTGGCCTGGCAACGACATGGACACGTATGCCGACGACCTTGCGGCACTCGTCGAGACGCTCGACCTCAAGAACGCGGTCCACGTCGGCCACTCCACCGGCGGCGGCGAAGTCGCCCGCTACATCGGCCGCCATGGCACGAGACGCGTCGCCAAGGCGGTGCTGATCGGCGCGATAACGCCGCTCATGCTGAAGACGGCGGCCAATCCCGGCGGCACGCCGATCGAGGCGTTCGACCAGATCCGTGCCGGGGTCCTGGCCGACCGTTCGCAGTTCTGGAAGGACCTCAGTATGCCGTTTTACGGCTACAACAGGCCGGGCGCCAATATATCGGAAGGCGTGCGCGAGTCGTTCTGGCTCCAGGGAATGATGGCCGGCCATCCGGCCTGCTATTTCTGCATCAAGGCGTTTTCCGAGACTGATCTCACCGAGGATCTCAAGAAATTCGACGTGCCGACTCTGGTCCTTCATGGCGACGACGACCAGATAGTCCCCATCGCCGATTCTGCGTTGCTCTCTTCGAAGCTGATCAAGAACGCAACGCTCAAGGTTTACGAGGGCGCGCCGCACGGCATGTGCACGACCCTCAAGGACAGGGTGAACGAGGATCTGCTCGCCTTCATCAAAGGGTGAGCCGCCGTCTGGCGTTGCGAAATTGTGCGCCCGGCCAGTCTGGAGGGAGACATGCATCGACTAGTCATGATGGTGCCCGGCGCGAGCCTGGCTGCAGTGCCGGCCGCAGCACAGGTGCAGCCATTCCCGGCCACCTTCCGCATACAGGAAATCGCGGCGAACGGTGCCACAATCCACGTGCGCGCCTTTCACGACGGAGCGGACTGAACCATGCGGTCCCGCTTCCATCAAGAGTCGTAAAGCGCCTTTTTCAACTCAGGTCTCAAGGAGAGAAACATGCCGCAACAAACAGGTCGCACGAAGCGCAGCGAAAAGGGGCTCCTGACGCCGGACAACTGCGTCGTCACGCTGATCGATCTCCAGCCACAGATGCTCTTTGGCGTGAGCAATTTCGACAGACAATCCATCATCAACAACAACCTCGTGCTCGCCAAGGCCGCGAGGGTGTTCGACGTTCCCGTCGTGCTCTCGACGGTCGAAACCAAAAGCTTCAGCGGCAATATGTGGCCACAGATCCAGGCGGTCTTCCCAGGGCAGGCGCCAATCGAGCGTTCATCGATGAACTCTTGGGACGATCGGAATTTCGTGGCCGCCATCGAGAAGAGCGGTCGCAAGAAGATCGTCTTGGCCGGGCTCTGGACGGAAACCTGCGTAGCACTACCGACCATACAGGCCATTCACGACAAATACGAAGTCTATGTCGTCGAGGACTGCTGCGGCGATGTGAGCCAGCTCTCTCATGACAACGCCATGAAGCGCGTAATTCAGGCTGGTGCCAAGCCGGTCACCGCACTTTCCGTGATGCTGGAGTGGCAGCGCGATTGGGCGGCGCGAGAGACCTACGACGCCGTCATGGACATCGTGAAGAGCCATTGCGGGGCATACGGAATCGGCGTCGAATACGCGTACACGATGGTCCACGGAGCTCCAGCGACGAAACTTCCCGAGTACGTCGTACCAACCGTCCACGCGTAGACATAGCGGTTTGACCCGTGATCGGGTGAGCAGATCCTCTGCGTTCAACTGCTGCGCTTGCCAAGCAGTTCCGGCCAGAAAGGGAGCCGATGAAACTCTATCTCGTGTCTTTGGCCGTGGGTGTGTTCGTCGGCGTGCTTTACGGCGTGCTGAACGTCCGGTCGCCGGCACCGCCCGTGGTGGCCCTGGTGGGACTGCTCGGCATCCTCATGGGCGAGCAGATCGCCCCGGTCGGCAAGCAGCTCCTCGCCGGCGTGCCTTTGCACGCCGCCTGGCGCACCGCGAAGTGCGCGTCGCACGTCTTTGGCGAGCTGCCGGGACGCCAGGCCCAGCCCCTCGCGAATAGCGCGGCCGCGCAGCCGCCGGAGACCCGCTCATGACCCGCCCAAGTCAAGCCCCCGACCTCATCCTCCACCGCGGCCGCTTCACCACGCTCGACCGCGCCAACCCGACCGCCAGCGCGGTCGCGGTCAAGGACGGCGTCTTCACCGCGGTCGGCCGCGACGTGGACGTGATTCCGCTCGCTTCGAGCGACACCAAGGTCGTCGACCTGCGAGGCCGGCGCGCGCTCCCCGGCCTCATCGACAACCATCTCCACATCATCCGCGGCGGGCTCAACTTCAACATGGAGCTGCGCTGGGACGGGGTGCGCTCGCTCGCCGATGCCATGGCAATGCTGAAGCGCCAAGTGGCGCTGACCCCTCCGCCGCAATGGGTGCGCGTCGTCGGCGGCTTCACAGCACATCAGTTCGCCGAGAAGCGCCTGCCGACGATCGAGGAGCTGAACGCGGTGGCACCCGAAACGCCCGTGTTCCTGCTGCATCTCTACGACCGCGCCCTGCTCAACGGTGCGGCCCTCCGCGCGGTCGGCTACACCAAGGCCACGCCGAGCCCGCCCGGCGGCGAGATCGTGCACGACGGCAACGGCAACCCGACCGGACTCCTCCTGGCCAAGCCCAACGCCGGCATCCTCTACGCCACCCTGGCCAAAGGGCCGAAGCTGCCGTTCGATTACCAGGTCAATTCCACCCGTCACTTCATGCGCGAGCTCAACCGACTCGGCGTCACCGGTGCCATCGACGCCGGCGGCGGTTTCCAGAACTACCCCGAGGACTATGCGGTCATCCAAAAGCTCAGCGACGCGGGGCAGCTCACCATCCGTCTCGCCTACAACCTCTTCACCCAGAAGCCGCAGGGCGAGAAGGAGGATTTCCTCAACTGGACGAGGACCTCGAAATACAAGCAGGGCAACGATTACTTCCGCCACAATGGTGCGGGCGAGATGCTCGTCTTCTCGGCGGCCGACTTCGAGGATTTCCGCCAGCCGCGTCCCGACATGCCGGCCGCGATGGAAGGCGAGCTCGAGGCCGTGGTCCGCATCCTCGCCGAGAACCGCTGGCCGTGGCGGCTGCACGCGACCTATGAGGAGACCATCGCGCGCACGCTCGACGTGTTCGAGCGGGTGAACGGGGACATCGCGCTTGCCGGCCTGAACTGGTTCTTCGACCATGCCGAGACCATCTCGGACCGCAGCATCGACCGGATCGCGACGCTCGGCGGCGGCATCGCCGTCCAGCACCGCATGGCCTATCAGGGGGAGTATTTCGTCGAGCGCTACGGCAGTGCTGCGGCCGAGGCGACCCCGCCCATCGGGCGGATGCTGGCCGCCGGCGTGAAAATCTCGGCCGGGACCGACGCCACGCGGGTCGCCTCCTACAATCCCTGGGTCTCGCTCGCCTGGCTCGTCACCGGCAAGACGGTCGCCGGCTTGCGCCTCTATCCGCAGCGCAATTGCCTCGACCGCGAGACCGCACTCAGGATGTGGAGCGAGAACGTCACTTGGTTCTCCAACGAGGAAGGCAAGAAAGGACGCATCGAGGCCGGCCAGCTCGCCGACCTGATGGTGCCGTGCCGCGACTATTTCAGCTGCGCCGAGGACGAGATTGCCGAGATGACGTCCGAGCTCACCATGGTCGGCGGCAAGGTCGTCTACGCCTCGGGCGATTTCGCTTCTCTCGACGAAGGCGCTCCCCCGCCGGCGATGCCCGACTGGTCGCCGGTGCGCAGCTTCGGCGGCTACGCCGCCTGGGGCGATAAGCAAGCTGCCGGTCAGTCGGCCGTGCTGCGCCGGGCCGCGGAAGGCTGCGGCTGCGCGCACGCTTGCGCCATTCACGGTCACGACCATGCCACCGCCTGGTCACCCCACCTGCCGATCGCCGACCTCAAGAGCTTTTGGGGAGCGCTCGGCTGTGCCTGCTGGGCCATTTGAGATGAGCGGCCGGTTCTCCCGCGGCCGCCGGAGAAGGAGATCTCCCATGCGCGCGATCAAAATTCTTCTGTCGGTTGTCGGCTTGGTGGGAGTCGGAGTAGCCGGTGCCGGGCTGCTGCCGGTTTCACTCGCCGCTTCCGCCGCTGCGGACGTAGCTGTCGGCCCGCAGTACGACACGACCCACGTCTATGTCGCCCCCGAGGACGTCGACCGCTCCGTCGCGAGTTTCATCGCGACCTTCGGCGGCAGCGCCAGCAAGCAGGTCACAGCAACGGTGACGCCGACGCCGAGCAGCACCATCAACCAGCTCGTGCTCACGCCTGCCGGCACGCTCTCGGTCTTCGGCTACAAGACGCCGGTGCCCTATCCCTTCGGGCTGGAGCGCACGGGCTATCTGGTCACGGACATGGACGCGGCGGTCCGCCTCGCGCGCTCCGACGGAGCCGCGATCGTGGTTACGCCGTTCCCCGACCCGATCGGCCGCGACGCGGTCATCCAATGGCCCGGCGGCGTGAACATGCAGCTCTACTGGCACACCACCCCGCCCTCCTACGCGGCGCTCAAGACCGTTCCCGAAAACCGGGTCTACCTCTCCCGCGAGAAGGCCGACGAGTTCATCCGCCGCTTCGTGAAGTTCGCCAAGGCGAAGGTCGTTACCGACGACGCCAAGGCTCCCGGCATCGAGATCGGACGGCCCCACGACAGCTACCGGCGCGTGCGCATCGAATCGACATTCGGCAAGATGACCGTGCTGGTGACCGACGGCCAATTACCCTTTCCCTATGGGCATGAGCTAACCGGATACGAGGTGGCGAACCTCTCCGACACACTGGCCAAGGCGAAGGCGGCCGGTGCCAGCGTGCTCGTGGGGCCCTACGCCGCCGATCATCGCGATGCCGCACTCGTGCAGTTCCCGGGAGGCTACATCGCCGAGATCCACGCGCCCGACGGCAAATGAGCTGACGAAACTCATGGCCGTCGCGCGCCGGGCCCTTCCGACCTCGGTATTTCTCCTAGGTCTCGGGGCCTTTTGCGCGATCGCCTCGCCTGCGCTCTCCGACGATGAGGCGCCGGCAGCACCGCAGCGGCCCGCGATCCTCTTCAACCGCTGGCAGGAGGACTGGTCCGCGCTCGCCGACCCGGCACTCAGGACCGAGCCGCTTGACGGCCTCAAATACCTCCCTTTGGCATCCGACGACCCGAAGAGCTATGTCTCGTTCGGCCTCAACCTGCGCGAGCGCTTCGAGTCGGTCAGCGGCCAGTTCTTCGGTGTCGGCAACCACGTCGGAGACTCCTATCTGCTCGATCGTTTGCAAGTCCACGCCGATGTGCGCCCGAGCCTCAATTGGCAGATTTTCGTTCAGCTTGAGGACGTCCGCGCTGCCGACAAGCGAGTGATCGGACCCGTCGATGCGAACGAGCTCGACCTGCGGCAAGGCTTCGTCGCCTATGTGGCCCCGCTCGGGCCCGGCGTGCTCAAAGTCCGGCTCGGGCGCCAGGAGATGGCTTTCGACCTGCAGCGCTTCGTCTCGGTGCGCGACGGGCCGAACGTCCGACAGGCCTTCGACGCCGCCTGGCTCGACTACGAAGTGACACCTTGGCGCCTGATCGTCTTCATGAGCCAGCCGGTGCAGTATCGCGACAATCGACCCTTCGACGACTTCTCCAACCGCGACTTCACCTACGGCGGCTTTCGTGTCGAGCGGAAGGGCGTCGGGCCCGGCGATATTTCGGCCTATTACTCACGCTATAGCCTTGATGAAGCCCATTTTCTCGACGCGAGCGGGAACGAGCGCCGCGATATTTTCGATCTCCGCTACGCCGGTGTCGGGGGCGGCTTCGATTGGGACCTCGAGACCATGGGCCAAGCCGGAAGCGTGGGAAGCAAGGAGGTCCGCGCCTGGGCCTTCGGCAACCGCGCCGGTTACACCTTGACCGCGCTCGCCTGGTCGCCGCGGTTGGGCCTCCAGGCCGATGCCGCTTCCGGTGACCGTCATCCCGGCGACGGCCGGCTCGAGACCTTCAACCCGCTCTTCCCCAACGGCTACTATTTCACCCTCGCCGGCTTCACCGGCTACACGAACCTCATCCACCTCAAGCCTTCGCTGACCGTCACGCCGGTCAAGGGGTTGACGCTGCTCGCCGCCCTCGGCCTGCAATGGCGCGAGACGACCGCCGACGCGGTCTACGTCCAGCCCAACCTCCCCGTGCCCAATACCGCCGGGACGCGCGGAAGCTGGTCGGGGGCCTACGGTCAATTCCGCGCCGACTGGGCGATCACGGCCAATCTCTCGGGTGCGCTCGAAGCCGTGCGTTACGAGATCGGGGACGCCATCAGGCGCGCCGGCGGCCACGACGCCGACTATGTCGGGGTCGAGCTCAAATTCGGCTGGTGAGACGAGCACTTAGGGCGCCGGGGAGGCAGGCCGTACGCCGCGGTCTGCTATGATCGCCTCGAGCAAGCAAGGAATGGACGGGGATGCACTTGGGTCAAGGCGGAACCCAGCCTGAGAATGCCGGATTGAGCGCGGCCGGGCTTTCCCCCTGGACGCCGTTTCGCCACGCCGCCTTCACGGTGCTGTGGACCGCGACCGTGGTCTCGAACGTCGGAACCTGGATGTACAATGCGGCGTCGGGCTGGCTCATGACGAGCCTTGCGCCGGACCCCTTGATCGTGTCGCTGGTCCAAGTGGCGACCACCCTGCCGATGTTCCTTCTGGCGCTGCCGGCGGGAGCGTTGGCGGATGTGGTCGACAGGCGGCGATTGCTGATCGTCGTCGAAGTCCTGACGACGGCGGTCGCGGTGTTTTTCGCGGCCCTCGTCGGGCTGGCCCTGGTCACGCCGCTCAGCTTGCTTGTCTTCACCTTTCTCATCGGCGTCGGCGGCGTGCTGACAGCTCCGGCGTGGCAGGCGATCGTGCCGCAACTCGTGCCCAAGCAGGCACTCGCGCCCGCGGTGATGGCCAACAGCGTCGGCTTCAACATCAGCCGTGCGATCGGTCCGGCACTGGGCGGCGCCATCATCGGCGCCCTCGGGATCGCGGCACCCTTCTGGCTCAACGCCGCGAGCAATCTCGGCGTCTTGGCAGCGCTGCTGTGGTGGCGCCCGCCGCAAAACGGCGCGCGCCATCTGCCGGCGGAGCGTTTCAGGAGTGCAATGGCCGCCGGGCTTCGCTACGCCCGGTACAATCCGCACCTGCGCGCCACGATGATGCGCGGCTTGGCCTTCTTCCTCTTTGCCACCGCCTATTGGGCGCTGCTTCCGCTGGTTGCGCGCGACCGCATCCGCGGTGGACCCGAGCTCTACGGCATTCTGCTGGGCGCGATCGGAGCTGGTGCCGTGGCCGGCGCCTTCCTTCTGCCTTGGCTCAAGGCGAAGCTCGGGCCCAATCGGCTCGTGGCGGTAGGAACGCTCGGCACCGTTTTGGCCTTGGCACTCTTCGACCTCGCTCGCAACGGCACGGTCGGCATCACGGCCAGCCTCCTCGCCGGCCTCTCATGGATTGCGGTGTTGGCCAGCCTGAATGTCTCCGCGCAGGTCGCCTTGCCGGAATGGGTGCGCGGGCGCGGGCTTGCGCTGTACATGACCGTCACCTTCGGCGCCATGACGCTGGGCAGCGTTATCTGGGGAAAGGCCGCGGGAATGATCGGCCTGCCCATGGCCCACTTCGTTGCCGCGGCGGGGGCGCTCGTGGCGATTCCCTCGACTTGGCGCTGGAAACTGCAATCCGGTGCGGGGCTCGATCTCACGCCATCGATGCACTGGCCCGCACCCGTCACGACGTACGACGTCGAGCACGACCGCGGACCGGTCCTGGTGACCGTCGAATACCACATCGATCCGGGCGAGCGCCGGGACTTTCTCACGGCGCTCGACGGACTGGCAGCGGAGCGCCGCCGCGACGGGGCCTATGCCTGGGGTGTCTTCGAGGATGCCGCGGATGAGGGCCGTTACGTCGAGACCTTCTTCGTCGAGTCATGGCTCGATCACCTGCGCCAGCACGAGCGCGTCACCAATGCCGACCGCATCCTCCAGAGCTCGCTTTCCCGATTCCAGCTGGAAGGTGCCCCGAAGGTCACGCACCTCATCGCGGCTCGCGCAAGCGAAGACCGCGGCGAAGGCAAGAAGTGAGCCTGTGCACGGCGGCCTTCATTCGGGGGGGCCGAACGCTTTCTCGAGAATAGTGTGCGCGCGCTCGACCGCGGCAGGGGGAAGCGTATGGCGCGGCGGGAAGTCGGGCCCCGGCCGCGTCGCGTCGATGATCATCTTGGCCGTCATCCCGGCCCGGTTCGAAGGGTCGAGGATGGCGCCCATGGCGTTCCTGACGACGTCGATATCCTGATCCGCCTGCATGCGTGTCGCCATCGCCCACAGGACCTCGCGGTCCTCCCGGATGTCGACGTCGTCATCGACGACGACCACGAGCTTGAGGCTCAAATCGTCGCCGAAGGCGACCGCGGCGGCGTTCCTGGCCTGGCCGGGTGCGGGCTTGCGGAGGGCGATATAGGCGTGGAGCCGGCAGGTGCCCGACTTCGGATAGGAGACGGCGGCCGTGTTGGGGAAATGCTGGCGCAGCGTGCGCAGGAGGCGCGCCTCGGAAGGGACCGCAAGCAGGCTCGTGTGCTCGTCCGAGATTCCCGGCACGATGTCCTGGTAGAGGGCCTCCTTGCGATGGCAGATGGCCGAGATCTCGACGACGTGCTCGGTCGAGCGCGCGGACGCATAGCCGGTGAACTCCGCGAACGGCCCCTCGGGCTCGCGCTTACCAGCGAGGATGCGGCCCTCGAGCACGATCTCGGCCTCGGCCGGCACCTCTACGGGCACGCTCAAGCCGCGCGTGATCGCGAGCGGGGCGCCCATGAGGCCGCCCGTGACCGCATACTCGTCGCTTCCGATCGGCCCCTTCCAGAGTGCCCCGAAGGTGAAGGCCGGATGCGCCCCGATCACGACCGCGACCGGCAAATCCTCGCCGCGCTCCTCGGCGCGCTGCATGTAGTTCCATAGGTGGCGCCGGCTGTGCAGGCTGGTGCCGAGCCGCGTCCTGCCCTTGAGCTGCATGCGATGGAAGCTCGTATTGCGCACGCCGCTATCCGGGTCCTTGGCGACGAGGATCGCGTTCGTGATATAGGGCCCGGCATCCTCGGCGAAGTGCCGCATGATCGG
>DATNIJ010000334.1:0-7190 GCA_035604475.1 Alphaproteobacteria bacterium | reverse complement strand
CGAGAGCCTCGTGTGCCGGCAGGAGCTCGAGCTCGCCGCCGCTCTCGCGCACCGCGCGGCGCGCGAGGCGATAGAGATCGCCGCGGTCGCAATCGGCAGTGCGGAAATGGACGGCGATGCTGCGGCCCTTATCCTCGACGAGGACCCCGGGCGTCGCGGCCGCGAATCTCCGCAGCCGCTCGCTTACGGTGGAAAGCTGCGGGGAGGGCGCGCTCGCGAGAACAGCGGAGGATGCGGCCAGACGAAGCTCGGCGCCATGCTGGCCAGCGGCGGGCAGCATGAGAGGGGCGAAGATGCGATCGAGATCGGCGATCGAGCGGCCGCTCACGAGCGCCACCGCATGTCCCAACGAGGTGTCGAGGACCTTGAGTGACCGGCATAGTTCTGCCGGTACCTCGACCGCGTCGGGCGTCGCCGCGAAATCGAGGAGCGTTCCGTCCACATCGAGGAACAACGCCCAGTCTTTTCCCGGCGTCGGAAGGGTTTTCGTCATCAGCATCTCCGAAGGAACGACGCTTGGCACGACGCGTGACGCTCAACGGGCCAACCCGGCAGCGACGCGCGCCGCACATGCTCAGCGGCACTTGCGGATATTCAGGTGGCGAAGTCCAAATGCTCAAATAAGTTTCGGGTTCCCTTGCGTCAACCCGTGATAATCCAGCGCATTCGTTTCGAGAGGATGGCCGCGGAGGGAATGCTTTATTGGCCCGAAGCGGCCAAATCATCCGCTCGCGCTCAGCGCGCGGCAGGGCCGCCCGCCTGCACCCAGGCACTGAATCCGCCCGCCATATGGCACACATTGGCGATGCCCATGTCGCGGAGCGTCTTGGCGGCAAGCGCCGAGCGGCCGCCTGAAGCGCAATAGAGCACCAGGCGCTTGCCCGATGCGAGGGCCGGATTGTGCATGGGCGACTCCGGGTCGACGATGAATTCGAGAAATCCGCGCGGCACGCTCACCGAGCCGGGGATGTGGCCCTGGGCATGCTCCGCACCCTCGCGCACGTCGACGAAGACGGCATCGCCCGCCCCATGGAGCTGCCGCGCATCCGCGACCGAGACGGTCGCGATGACCGCATTGGCCTCGGTGAGATACTGCTTGAAGCCCTTCTTCAGCATGGCACGGTGCTCCTCTCTTGCTTCCCCGAGGCTCCCCTCTCGCCATTCCCGACGAGCGATGTTGCAGGATTCGGAGTGCCGGTCAACACCCTGGAACGTCCGTGGGCATTTCGGCCGAGGCGCTCGTCTCGGCGGCGAAGCGCGCGAGGGCTGCGTAGACGCGCCCGGGCGGGTCGAAGTCGACTCTTGGATGGCGAAAGGGGACCCATTGGAAGCGGGCGTAGAAGAGGCGGCCCGCATGCGGCGCGCTCGCGTAATCGTAAGGAGCAAGCGGACGCAGGCACTCTTTCTCGGAGCGCACGTGCGCGAGATTGCGCCGCTCCGAGCGATAGAGTGCTAGGGCTCGGCGCTTCAAGGCCGCTTCCGCGGCGGTGAGGACCAGGTGCCGCTCGTCCCCGCAGGCGGCGAGGAAGCGCTGACTCTCGACCCGACCTCCGGCCAAGTGGTATTCCGCAAACTCGACGACGGGAAGACGGTGCCGCAGGCGCGAGGCCAGGAGGTTCGTCGCATCATGGTCCTGATGCCCCCCCTCGAATGCCGGCGTCCACAGCTCCGCGATACGCTCCGCCGCCAGCGTCGTCTCGATGCGCGCGAGCGAAGGAGCAAGGTGGGACTTGAGCGTGCGCGCCGGCACGTCCTGAAAGCCCGCGGGCATTATTCCGAGCAACTCGGCGGCGGCTTCCGCTTCCGCCCGCCGGGCCGCGACAAGTGCTTCGTAATGCCGGCGCTGCCACGGCCAGAGCAGCTCGCGCTCGGGCACGCCGGTAGTGAGATAGAGGGCGAGCACGTGCTTGCCGCAGAGGGCTTCCCTACGGGCCGCGATGCCGCAGCCGACCACCTCGTCGTCAGGGTGGGGGACGAGGATGAGAATGCGGGTAGGGGCCGTCATGGCCTTCGGCAGCCTAGGCGCCGCCGGCGGCAGCCTCTTGCCAGCGCGGAAGGAGGTCTTCCGCGAGCACATCCTCCCAGGAAGGCAAATGCTGCTCGGCATAGCGACGGGCCGCGCGCGCCATGCGCAGGCGGCGCTGGGGGTCGCGCGTCAAATGGCCGATCGCCTCCGCCCAGGCGCCGCTCGCGCCGCCCGGGAGCGTGAGCCCGGTCTCGCCTTCGACCAGCGCGCGGCCCATGCCGCCTTCCCGGGTCACGAGCACGGGCAGTCCGGCGGCGAGCGCCTCGAGCACGACATTCGCCGACTCCTCGATCTGGGAGGGCAAGGCAAAGAGATCGGACGAGGCATAGAGACGGGCGAGCTCCTCCACGGCGACCGGGCCCGGGCAACTCGCACGCGTGCCGAGCTTGGCCACAACCGCATCGCGCTGGTCGCCCCTGCCGGCGCACACGAGATGGAGATCGAGACCCTCTGCCACGAGCGCTGCCACCGCCTCTGCCAGCAGGAGCACGTTCTTGCCGCGGTTGACCCGGCCGACGAAGATCACGACCGTGCGTTCGGGAGGAATGCCGAAACTCGCGGCGAGCCACGCGCGATTGCGGCGTTGCGGCGTGAACAGCTCGCGCTCGATCCCCCGGCGCAGCAGCCCGGCCCGTCCGCCAAGCGCGCGCTCGGCCGCCGCGAGCTGCTCGGGGCGCGAGACGAAGGTGAAGGCGCACTGACGCTGGTGCGCATCGAGCTGCGCCAGCATGCGATGCTCGACCGTGCGATCGAGCGTCAGCCGGTCGAGCAAGAGGCGGCTCAAGACGCCGCGGCCGAGGAGGCGCTCGACTGTCAGCCTCGTGTAGATGCGCGAGTATTCGGGCGTGTTGGTGTGCACCGAGGTGACAAGCGGTATGCCGTTCCGGCGCGCCACGCGCTCGGCGGTGCGCGCGTAGGCGAAGAAGGCATCGGTCGTGTGGATCACCTGGTAGTTGCGCAGCCTGCGCGCGAGCCGGGGGTGAAAGGGGGCGAGATCCGTGTGGTCAGGCACGTGCGAGAGAAGACGAAAGCGCGCGGTGCTGAGCACCGGCGGCTCGACGATATAACGGACGTTGCTGCCGAGCGCCTCGATGGCGTGCCTGCGGCCCGTGAAATGCACCGTGAGGTCGAGCTGATCGGCGAAGGCGCAAGCCGCGCGCGCCAAGCGTTCCCAACACTTGACGTGCCCTCCGGCCTGCGGGCTCAGCTCGAGGTCGACCAGCACGCCGACCCTAAGCGGTGTCCCCTGTCCCACCGCCGGGATGTTCGCCACAGCGTAGTCCAACGCAACCATCGACTTATCCGGCCCCCTCGACTGGCTCCGTCCGCACAAGCATCCGCCGGCCGTCGCCCCCATTACTCTTCCCGGGATGATACTCCCAATTTTGGTAAGGCCGACGCATGAGCCTACCAATCTTCAATGAGGTTCCGCCAGAGCGAGGCCAAACCGCTGTGACCGTTATCACACATTGCCGAGCGCGCCCGCCCGCGCGCAACGTAGAGGCCTTGCCGCGCTGCTATAAGCTATTGACTTTTTTGAATATTCTTGCGACTGGCAAGGCGCGGTCGTCGGCTCCCCGGCTGGCGCAAGACGGTTGAAGGCAGGGCGCGGCGGGGCGGAGACGCACGCGACCCGCGGGCTTGGGTGGCTCCCCCTTGCTTTGGCGCCAAGTGGTATTACCACTTGGCGATTGAATGATGCAAACGCGGAGAATCGGTGTCAAAATGATAATAATTGGCTTGCTGAGGACCTCCTGATGTCGCGAGAGATCCTTCGCTTTGCGGCCCATGGCACCATCGAGGTCGACACCGCCTCGAGGACTTTGCGCGCGACTACGAAGAAGATGCTGACGTACTTCGGACTGAACGGCCGCAAAGCCACGCCGAAGGAGGCGAGAATCCGCAAGCGGGCCCGCCGCGATCTCGAAACGTTCGTGAGCGAGCGCTTTGGGGATGGCAAATCGGGTTGGACCTGGCTAACACCCGAAGGCAAGAAAGTGAAAACTTAGCGCGCATTTCTCGCCGAAGAGGAACGGCGCAGCAACGGCTCCTTACCAGCCTGACCCGCCGCCATCCGCAGAGGGTGGGAAGGGCATCGCACTATCCCCTTGTCTCTCACGCGCGATGGCACTATCCCATCAGCGCGGGTCAACAGCGCGACTAGAGAACAGCAAGTCCAGCACGTTACTCCGTCATCAAGGTCCCACCGGCCATGCCCGAGGAAGGCAAAGACATGTCCTATAAGGATCTCCTTGTGCACGTCGACGCCTCGCCGAGGTGCAAGGCGCGGCTCGCGGTTGCCGCAACCCTGGCGCGCCGCTTCGACGCCCATCTGACCGGCCTTTATGTCCTGCCGCCCGTGACGCTCTCCCCGCTGCTCGCTGATCAGTTTCCGCCAAAGGTGCTCGAGGAAGCGGACGCGCAAGTGGGCCAGGAGCGCGACACCGCCAAAGCGCTCTTCACATCCGCCGTCAAGGGGCTCGCGTCAAAGACGGAATGGCTCGAAAGCGAGGGCGATGCGGTGGAGCTTGTGTCGCGCGAGGCACGCCATGCCGATCTCACCATCCTCGGCCAGGTCCCCCCGACGCAGCGCGCGCCCGGGATTGCGACTGATTTTCCCGAGCGCGTCGTGATCGGAGCGGGCCGTCCTGCGCTCCTCGTTCCCTATGCCGGGCGCTTCGGGTCGTTCGGCGAGCGCGTGCTCGTGGCCTGGAACGGCAGCCCGCAGGCGGCGCGCGCGGTGGGTGATGCGCTGCCGTTCCTCGCGAGTGCCGGCCGCGTCGAGGTGCTTTCCATCGATGCCTCGAAAAACGAGGACAGCGAGATGCGCGCTTCCGGCATGGCGATCGCGCGGCACCTCCTGCGGCATCATGTCAAGGCCGAGGCGCATCACCTCGTCGCCGGCGAAGTCGGCATCGGCGATATGCTGCTCTCTCGCGCGGCGGACGAGGCAGCGGACTTGATCGTCATGGGCGTCTATGGCCATTCCCGGCTGCGCGAGCTCGTGCTTGGCGGCGTCTCCCGCGACATTTTCCAGCGCATGACCGTGCCGGTGCTCATGGCGCACTGATCCGCGGCACTTCGCCGAGCTTGACTGCGAGCACAGCGGCGACCGCCGAGAGCGGTATGCGTGTCATCTCGCTGCCGCCGAAGTCCTGGGCCTTCAGAATGGTGAGGTCGGGGAGGAGCGGCGCGAACTTGTCGGCACTGCTGGGTCCGAACAGGCTCACCATCCTGCAGCCGACGGCCGCGAGCATGTGGGCGGTGCCGCAATCGTTGGCGACCGCGACCGCAAGCCGTTGCCCGACCGCAAGCGTATAAAGCGGCGAGGCGGCCAAGTCGGGGGCAAGGCACCGGTCCTGCAGGGGGAACAGCGCCTCGGGCAGCGCCGCGCGCAACTCATCGAGCCAAGCCCGCTCGTCGGGCCCAAGGATGAAGGCCGCGCGCTCCCCGCGTGCCGTCGCCTGGCGGGCAAGCTCGACATAGCGCTCGCGCGGCCAACATTTGTGGCGCCCGCCGGCACCGGGTACCAGCCCGAGCACGGGCGTCCCTTCCGGGATCGCGGCGCGCGCGGCGGCCATGAAGCGCTCGGGCAGCATCGGCTGCGAGGCCAGGCGAGGAGCTCTTCCCGAGGCCATTCGCACGAGGTCGAGGAGCTGCATCACCATGGCCGGCGGCCGACGATAGTCTCGAGGCGGACGCACCTCGCTGAGCCAAAAATCGGCGGCCGCGGAAACGAACAACCGGTGCCGTATCCGCTTGAGGATGAGGGTGGTCCTGACGCCGCGCTGCGTGTCGATCACGAGATCGAAGCTGCGGCCGGAAAGCGGGCGGCGCAGGAGCTCGCCAAGAGCGAGACCGACCCCGGCATCCTCGATGATCTCGTCGAGATAGGATTGGACGAGCGGCCGCAAGGGGCCGGCATAGACGGTCTTGCCCCGCCCCGCCAGCCAAGTGATGCGCGCGCTCGGCCACGTGCCGCGGAGCGCGCGCAGGAACGGGAGCTTCATGAACCCGTCCCCCATCAGCTCGAGGCCGGAATAGACGAGAATGGTCGCCGGATCGGCCCTCATGGCTTAAGTGCGGAGCGCGCGCGGAGTCCGCTTACTTCACCGACGAGAACTTGGTCGGCTGCAGGATCATGTTTTCGAGCGAGGCGACGATCGGTCCATCGCGCTCGGTCTCGGCGCGCTTGGCGATCCACTCCGGATCGCTCATGAATGCGGTCCATTTCTTCTCCCGCTCGGCCAGAGAGTCCCATTGCAGGAGGTAATACAAGTCCTGGTTCGAGCCTCCGATCGCCACGGTCCAGAAGCCGGCCTGCCTGATGCCGTGCCTTTCCCAGATGCCGAGCGTAGTGGTTTCGAAGCGCTTGAGGAGAGCCGGAAGGCGGCCGGAGACGCAATGATAGATGCGAAGCTCGTAGATCATGTCGTTCCTTTCCTTGTTGCGGCCGGAGACGAGCGGCGTTCCGGTCGGTGTCTCCTGCGAGCGATGCTTGCGCCCCATCCATATACCGCCTGGCAAGGGACGCCAAGGAGGGAAGCGATGAGGCAAGCGCGGGTGCTGCCTCTGCGGACGAGCGCGAGCGTGCCCGCAAGGCGAAGGCCTCTGGTCCAGGAGGAGGGGCTGCCGCAAACGCAGATTTCGCGAGCGCGGCAACGCGAGATGCTATGATGGCGCGCCGCTGCAGGACGGCAAGGGTTCCTTCGCCCGCGTACCGCTGCAGGGCGGTGTGCGAGGGGGAAAGGCGATGAAACTCGTCTGCTATCCGGTTTCCGAGCCGAGGCCGCCCGTCCGGCCTGCGGTGCGCGAGCGTGCCTGGATGGACGCCTCACCCGAGGGCTTCGCCTATCGTTGCCTGCCGCTCACCATCGCCAACAGCCATGGCTGGGAGATCCTCACCACCGCCGCGCACGAGGCCGTATGGATGGGCGGCCCTCGCCTCGAGGACATCGTCATCCGCTCGGAGAGCAATGCCATGCCGCGCCTCTTGAGCCATTTCGGCAGCGGCGTGCTCACCTTCGACGTGGGCTGCATCTTCCGCACCGAGCCCGGCTACAATCTTTGGGTGTCCGGGCCGGTGAACTCGCCCAAGGACGGCATCGTGCCGCTCTCCGGCATCGTGGAGAGCGATTGGATGCCCAGCACCTTCACCATGAAC
>DATNIJ010000333.1:0-12929 GCA_035604475.1 Alphaproteobacteria bacterium | reverse complement strand
GCTATCGATCAACAGCAAATTCGTCATGCCCGCGAAAGCGGGCATCCAGAACGGCAGAACCCCGCCCTTTCAGCGAATGGATTCCCGCTTTCGCGGGAATGACGAGACCATGCGAGGAAAGATGTGTGCATCAGCTAGCGCTTGCGCGGGGGTGACGAGACGAACATTTCTACTCGATCGGATATTGCTTTAGGGTTGGTGCGCCACATCACGGTCGACGGGATGAACGAGCAAAGCCAAGCGAGCGCACGCTACAACCACAAGGAGACCGAGGCCAAGTGGCAGTCGGTGTGGGCGGAGCGCCGCACCTTCGAGACGGACGCGGACCCCGCGCGGCCGAAATATTACGTGCTCGAGATGTTTCCCTACCCCTCGGGCCGCATCCACATGGGCCACGTGCGCAACTACACCATGGGCGACGTCGTCGCCCGCTACAAGCGCGCGCGCGGCTACAACGTGCTGCATCCCATGGGCTGGGACGCCTTCGGGCTGCCGGCGGAGAATGCGGCGATCGAGGCCAAGGTGCATCCGGCGCGTTGGACCTACGCGAATATCGAGCAGATGCGCGCGCAGCTCAAGCTCATGGGGCTCTCGCTCGATTGGAGCCGCGAGATCGCCACCTGCGATCCCTCCTATTACAAGCAGGAGCAGCGCATGTTCCTCGCCTTCCTCGAGGCGGGGCTGGCCTACCGCAAGGAGTCCTGGGTCAATTGGGATCCCGTCGATCAGACCGTGCTCGCCAACGAGCAGGTGATTGACGGGCTCGGCTGGCGCTCAGGCGCGCCCGTCGAGCGGCGCAAGCTCAACCAGTGGTTTTTCCGCATCACCGCCTATGCCGAAGAGCTCTTGGCCGAGCTCGACAAGTTGCCGCGCTGGCCCGACAAGGTGCGGCTGATGCAGCAGAAGTGGATCGGCCGCTCGACCGGTGCCCGCGTCGGCTTCACGCTCAAGGGACGCTCCGAGCGGCTCGAGATTTTCACCACTAGGCCCGACACGCTCTATGGGGCGAGCTTCATGGCGCTCTCCGCCGACCACCCGCTCGCCGAGAAGCTTGCCTCAGGCGATCCAAAGGCGCGCGCCTTCATCGAGGAATGCCGCCGCCTCGGCACGAGCGAGGCCAGCATCGAGACGGCCGAGAAGAAGGGCTACGACACCGGCTTCAAGGCGCTCCACCCGCTCATGGCTGGCGCTGAGCTGCCGGTCTATATCGCCAACTTCGTGCTCATGGAGTACGGCACCGGTGCCATCTTCGGCTGCCCCGCCCATGACCAGCGCGATCTCGACTTCGCGCGCAAATATGGCCTGAACGTGGTCCCGGTCGTGCTCCCGCCGGGCGAGGACGCCAAAAGCTTCTCGATCGCGAGCGAGGCCTATGACGGCGACGGCACGCTGATCAATTCCGACTTCTTGAACGGCCTTTCCGTCGCGGAGGCGAAGAAGAGCGTCATCGCGCGGCTGGAGGCGCTAGGGGTCGGCCGCGGCGAGGTCAACTTCCGGCTGCGCGACTGGGGCATCTCGCGCCAGCGCTACTGGGGCTGCCCGGTTCCGGTGATCAACTGCGCTGACTGCGGCATGGTGCCGGTCCCGGATGAGGACCTGCCGGTGACCCTGCCCGACGACGTGAGCTTCGACAAGCCCGGCAATCCGCTCGACCGCCACCCGAGCTGGAAGCACGTCAAATGTCCGCGTTGCGGCGGTGCTGCCGAGCGCGAGAGTGACACCTTCGATACCTTCGTCGAGTCGTCCTGGTACTTCGCGCGCTTCTGCTCGCCGCGCGCCGAAGCGCCCGTCGAGCGCGCCGCCGTCGCTTACTGGCTGCCGGTCGACCAGTATATCGGCGGGGTCGAGCACGCCATCCTGCATCTCCTCTATGCGCGCTTCTACACCCGCGCCATGCGCCGCTGCGGCTACCTCGACATCGACGAGCCGTTCACCGGGCTCTTCACGCAGGGCATGGTGTGCCACGAGACCTACCGCAGCGCCGACGGGCGCTGGCTCAGCCCGGCGGAGGTCGAGTATTCCGACAAGGGCACCGTCATCGAGCGGGCGACCGGTGAAGTGCTCAGCGTCGGCCGCTCGGAGAAGATGAGCAAGTCGCGCAAGAACACGGTCGATCCCAGCGAGATCATCGAAACCTATGGCGCAGACACGGCGCGCTGGTTCATGCTCTCGGACTCCCCGCCCGATCGCGACATGGAATGGACCGCGCAAGGGGTCGAGGGCGCCTGGCGCTTCGTCAACCGCCTGTGGCGCAGCGTCGCCCAGGTCAAGGACGGGCTGGCGCCGCTCGCGGCCCCGCGTCCGCAGGAGTTGAGCGCCGCGGCGCAAGAAACTCGGCGGGTGATCCACAAGTCGATCGACGGCGTCACCCAGGACCTCGAGCAGTTCCGTTTCAATCGCGCGGTCGCGCGCGTGCATGAGCTGAGCAACGCGCTGGCGGAGCTCGCGGGCGACGGGGCGGGCGAGAGCTGGGTCTTGCGCGAGGGATACGAGACGCTGGCGCGCCTTGCCGGGCCGATGATGCCGCATTTGGCGGAGGAGCTCTGGCAAGCGCTCGGGCACCCGAGCCTGCTGGTCGACGAGCCTTGGCCGCTCCCCGACCCCGTGCTTCTCATCGACGAGATGGTGACCTTGGCCGTGCAGGTGAACGGCAAGCTGCGCGGCACGCTCGAGCTGCCGCGCGATGCCGAAGAGAAGGCGGCCGAGCAGGCAGCGCTCGCCCTTCCCGCCGTCGCCAAGGCGCTCGCGGGGCGCACCGCGCGCCGGGTCATCCTGGTGCCCAACCGCGTCATCAACGTGGTGATCTGACGCGCGTCGGCCCTACTGCGGCACGGCGCTGCATGGCAGAGAGATGAAGATTCCACCCTCGCGCAGCGATGCCTTCGTCGCCAAACCCGATCCGGCCGCGCGCGCCGTGCTGCTCTACGGTCCGGACAGCGGCCTCGTGCGCGAGCGCGCCGAGCGGCTCGCTTTGAGCGTGGTCGAGGATTTGGCCGACCCCTTTCGCGTCGTCGAGCTGGGCCCGGCGCAGCTGCGCGACGATCCGGCGCGCTTGGCCGACGAGGCGGCGCAGATGGCGCTCATGGGCGGCCGCCGCGTCGTCCGCCTGCGCGACGCCGGCGAGGGCAGTGCCGCCGCGCTCGCGGCCTTTCTCGAGGCGCCCGTGGGCGATGCGCTCGTCGTCGTCGAGGCGGGCGATCTCTCCGCGCGCTCGAAGCTGCGGGCACTTTTCGAGGCGACCGATAACGCCGCAGCACTGGCCTGCTACGCCGACACCGAGGAGTCGCTCGCGGCACTCGTGCGCGAGACGCTGCGCTCAGCCGGGCTCACGGCCGCACCGGAGGCGCTCGACTATCTCTCCGCAAACCTCGGCGGCGATCGCATGGTGACGCGCCGGGAGCTCGAGAAGCTCATCCTCTACATGGGCGGGCATGGCAACCAGGTGCGGCTCGAGGACGTCGAAGCCTCGATCGGCGACAGCGCGCAGCACTCGCTCGAGGATGCCGTGCTCGCGGCGGCGGAGGGCGATGCGCGCACCGTCGAGCGCGCGCTCGCGCGCGCCTTCGCCGAGGGCGAGACGCCCGTCGGTGCCGTGCGCGCGGCTGAGCGCTATTTTCAGCGCCTCCATCTCGCGGCCGGCCAGGTGGCGCTTGGCAGCGAGGCCGAGCGCGCGGTCGACGCGCTCAAGCCGAGACTCTTCTGGAAGGTGCGGCCGCGCTTTCTCGCCCAGCTCAAGCTTTGGCCCGCCGCCCGCGTCGCCGAGGCGCTCGCCCGCCTGACCGCGGCGGAGATCGCCTGCAAGTCGACCGCCATGCCGGACGAGGCCATCGCGGTGCGTTGCCTGCTCGAGCTCGCAGGCTCGGCGCTGCGCCGCCGGCGCAGCGCGTGAGCGAAGCTGCGCAGCGCTGCTGGAGCCAGCTTTCAAAAACCCGAGCGTCACCCCCACCCTACCCTCCCCCCTCGAGGGGGAGGGGCACTTTCTTGCCATGCTATGCACTTCGCCTCCCCCCTTGAGGGGGAGGGTTAGGGTGGGTGGATATCACGCGCCCATGATTCCGGGCACTAGGCACCACTCGCCTCAGGCCCCCGCGGGATCCCGCGAGAGGCGCTGCACCAGCTCGTCGAGCTGTGCCAGCGTGTCGTAGCGCAGCACCAGCTCGCCCTTGGCACCGCGGTGCCTGAGCGCCACTTTGAGACCGAGCTTCAGGGAGAGGTCGTGCTCGAGCGCGCGCGTGTCCGCGTCCTTGCCCGCTTCCGCGGCCGAGGCGCCTCTGCGCCGCGTTGTCCCCCGCCGCACCAGGCGCTCGGTCTGACGCACATTGAGGCCGCGCTTGACGACCTCCTCGGCGAGTGCGGTCGCGTCGCGCGCATTCAGAAGTGCCCGCGCGTGGCCCGCGGTGAGCGCGCGCCTAGCCAGCATCTCCTTGACCGGCTGGGGCAGGCCCAAGAGCCGCATCATGTTGGCCACGTGGCTGCGGCTCTTGCCCACGACCTTGGCCAAGTCCTCCTGCGTATGGGTGAATTCCGCCATCAGCCGCTGGTAGCCCTCGGCCTCCTCGAGCGGGCTCAGGTCCTCGCGCTGGATGTTCTCGACGAGGGCGATCTCGAGCGCCTCGGCGTCGGAGAGGTCTCGAATGGTGACGGGAACTTCGTGCAGCGGCACCTCTTGCGCGGCACGCCAGCGCCGCTCGCCGGCGATGATCTCGTAAGCCGCCGCATCGTCGCGCGCGTGGCGCACCAGGATCGGCTGCAGGATGCCCTGCGCCTCGATCGAGCGCACGAGGGAGGCCATCTCCTCCGCATCGAAGCCGTGCCGCGGCTGGAAGCGCCCCGGCCTGAGCGCGCTCGTGGGCAGCAGGCGATGCATGCGTCCCTGATCGGACGCCGCTTCGTTTTCGGGCTCCGCACCGAGAAGGGCTGAGAGCCCGCGCCCGAGCGGCCGGCGCTTGGCCTCGGGCGTCACCGCCCTGCCCCCACCGCGATCGGCTCGCGCGTCAAGCCCTCCTGGCGCAAGACTTCGCTCGCCAGCTGCAGATAAGCCTGGGCGCCTGCGCAACGCAAATCGTATAGCAGCACGGGCTTGCCGTGCGACGGTGCCTCCGAGACCCGTACGTTGCGCGGGATGACGGTTTGATATACTTTGTTAGCTAAGTGTTCCCGTACGTCACGTGCGATCAGTTCACTCAACCCATTGCGGCGATCATACATCGTTAATACCACACCTTGGATTGCTAGGCGCGGGTTGAACGTACGCTTCACGCGTTCGATCGTACTAATCAGATGGCTGAGGCCTTCCAGTGCGTAGAACTCGACTTGCAACGGCACCAGCACCGCATCGGCGGCGACCAGCGCATTGAGGGTGAGCAGCCCAAGGGCGGGCGGGCAATCGATCAGCACGTAGTCATGGCTCGGGGCCATGGCGGCGAGGGCGTCGTGGAGGTGATATTCGCGGCGCGGCGAATCGACGAGCTCGAGCTCGGCTCCGGTCAGCTCGAGCGAGGCCGCGATGAGGTCGAGACCGGGGATGCCGGTCGCGAGCAGCGCCTGGCCGACCGGCAGGCCATCGAGCAGGACCTCGTAGGAGCTGAGGCGCCGGCGCTCGCGATCGATGCCGAGGCCGGTGCTGGCATTACCTTGCGGGTCGAAGTCGACCAGCAGCACGCGCTGGCCCACCGCGGCAAGGGCCGTGGCGAGATTGATCGCCGTCGTGGTCTTGCCCACCCCACCCTTCTGATTCGCGATCGCGATGATGCGGGGATGCCGGGGTGGGCTCGAGTCGTCAAGGTTAACTATTTGATCCGGCACGCATAATCTCCCTAATGCGAAGTATCGACCCGCCCGGCGCGCTGACGCTCGCAAAACGCTCGAGAATCATCTTCCATGCTTTCCTCGCCTCGGTCAATTCTTCTTCAAGCCGCCGGCCCTTGAGGAAGAGGGCGACCCCGCCTGGGGCCAAAAGGGCGTGAGCGTAGCCGAGAAGCTCGCTAAGCGGTGCGAGCGCGCGCGCCGTCACCACATCGAAGCTCCCATCGCGCACGTCCTCGATGCGGCCATGGTGCACCCTCGCCGGCGCTCCGGTGACCCGGATGGCCTCGCGCAGAAAGGCGCATTTGCGGGCATCCGATTCGATGAGCTCGACCTCGCCGACCCCCATGATGGCCAATACCAGCCCAGGGAAGCCGGCGCCGCTGCCGAGATCGGCGAGCCGGCGCGGTCGCCGCGGGACGAGGGCCAGGAGCTGGGCCGAATCGAGCATATGCCGGCGCCACAGGTCGGGGAGCGTGCTCGCGGCGACCAGGTTGACCGCCTTCTGCCAGCGCTGCAAGAGCGCGGCATAGCGCTCCAACCGCTCGAGTGTTTCACGTGAAACATGCGCCGCCGCCTGGAACGCCTGCGGGGTCAGAGGTGCGGCAGCGCTCACGCCGATTCGCGGCGCGGCTCGCTGCTGCTGCCGCGGCGGCGCACGAAGCGCAGGAGGAGGGTGAGGGCAGCAGGGGTGATACCAGGGATGCGGGCGGCCTGCCCCAAGGTCTGGGGGCGAATCGCACTCAACTTCTGGTACGCTTCCGCAGACAAGCCACTAATACTTGTATAATCAAGCTCGGCAGGGAGGTGCAGCTCCTCGTCCCGGCGAAAGGCGCGGATATCGGCGTCCTGGCGCTCGAGATAGCCGGCATAGCGCGCGTCGATCTCGAGTTGTTCGCGGATCTCCGGTGGGAGTGAAGCGAGCTCGGACCAGATCGCCGCCAGCTGGGGCAAGCCGAGGCCGGGGTAGCGCAAGAGGTCGGCAACGCTGCGCCAGGCGCCATCGAGATTGATAGCGAGGCCGTGGCGGCGCAAGGCGCTCGGGCTGGCGCCCAGGCGCTGGACGAGCGCTCGCCCCGCCGCTAGTGCGCTTTGTTTCGCGGCAAAGGCCCGCTCCCGCTCTGCCGACACGCAGCCGGCGGCAAGGCCGAGGGGGGTCAGCCGCATGTCCGCATTGTCGGCCCTGAGCGTGAGGCGGTATTCCGCCCGCGAGGTGAACATGCGATAGGGCTCGCTGGTGCCGAGCGTCACCAAATCGTCGATGAGCACGCCGATATAGGCATCGGCGCGGCCGAGCACCACCGCGGCCGACCCGGCCACGGCGCGGGCGGCGTTGAGCCCGGCCATGATGCCTTGCCCCGCCGCCTCCTCGTATCCCGTGGTGCCGTTGATCTGTCCGGCGAAATAGAGCCCCTTGATGCGGCGCGTCTCGAGGCTGGGCATGAGCTCGCGCGGGTCCACGAAATCGTACTCGATGGCGTAGCCCGGGCGGATCATGCGCGCACGTGCGAGGCCCGGGATGGCCTGCAGGAGCTCGGCCTGTACGTCTCGCGGCAACGAGGTCGAGATCCCGTTCGGGTACACCGTCGGATCGTCGAGCCCCTCGGGCTCGAGGAAGATCTGGTGGCGCTCCTTGCTAGCGAACCGCACGATCTTGTCCTCGATCGAGGGACAATAGCGCGGGCCCACGCTCTCGATCTGCCCCGAGTACATCGGCGCACGGTGCAGGTTGCGGCGGATCAAGGCGTGCGCGTACGGGGTCGTATAGGTGATGTGGCAGACCGTTTGGGGCACCTCGATGCGCGTCGTGAGAAAGGAGAAGGGTGTGGGCGGCTCGTCCCCCTTCTGCACCTCGAGGCCGGACCAGTCGATGGTGCGGCCGTCGAGGCGCGGCGGCGTGCCGGTCTTGAGCCGGCCGAGGGCGAAGCCGAAGCGTGCGAGCGTGGCCGAGAGGCCGAGCGCCGGCGCCTCCCCCACCCGTCCCGCCGGGAGCTTCTCCTCGCCGATATGGATGAGGCCGCGCAGGAAGGTGCCCGTGGTGAGCACGACGGCCCCGGCCGCAATCTCCTCGCCCGCAGCCGTCACCACGCCCACTACCCGCCCCTGCCTGTCGAGACGCAGATCCTCGACCGCCGCGGCATGGATCTCGAGCCCCGGCACCTCGGCGAGGAGCGTCTGCATCGCCCTACGGTAAAGCTTGCGGTCCGCCTGGGCGCGCGGACCCCGCACCGCCGGCCCCTTGCTGCGGTTGAGCATGCGGAACTGGATGCCGGCGCGGTCGATGGCGCGGCCCATGAGCCCGTCGAGGGCGTCGATCTCGCGCACCAGCTGGCCCTTGGCGAGGCCGCCGATCGCCGGGTTGCACGACATCTCGCCGATGGTCTCGCGCCGATGGGTCAGGAGCAGCGTGCGCGCGCCACAACGTGCCGCCGCCGCCGCGGCCTCGCAGCCCGCGTGCCCGCCCCCCACGACGATGACGTCATAGCGCGATGATGCCGTGCTCGCCTGCATGGCGCGGAATTTAGCGGCGCGCGCGCCGCGCGTCAAAGGACCGCCGTCCCCTCCTTCTTGAAATTTCACGAATCCTCTGCGAATCGACCGGGTTAGGCGCTGCTGCGCATGTTTCACGTGAAACGCCGGGTGGGAGGCTCATGTGCCAGTGCTATCTAGCGCGCCGTGCTAAGCCGAACCTTGCCCACCATCTCATGAAGAGGCATTGAGACCGATGTCCTATGCGGCGCCGATCGGACTCGCCTATCTCGTTGGAAACGAGTAGAATTATCGCACGTCTGAACTACCAATAATTGCGTCTTGGCCGGCGCCAGCACCATTCTATAAAGGGAGGAGATCATGACACTCAACCGGTTCTGCTTGCTCGTCGCGATCGCCGCAGGGGTCGCGGCGCTGCAAGGCGCGCCGCTTCATGCCCAGACCTGCGCCAAGGCCACGGGCAGCAATACCTGCGTCTACGCGGTGAAGTACATCTGTGGCTACCAGGCCCCGTCAGACATCGAAGCGCCGCGCGAGCCGCCGGTCAAGCCCGGCAACTACGCCACGGCGGTCAACATCCAGAACTTCCACGATAGGCCGGTCCCCATCGAGGTGCGCGCGGTCATCGCCAACCTCGGCGGCACCGGCAAGATCGGCCCGCTCGTGAAGTTCACCCTCAAACCGCTCGAGGCGCTCGAGTTCGACTGCACGGAAATCGCCAAGAATCTCGAGCAGACGGCGCCCTTCATCAAGGGCTTCGTGGACATCATCAGTCCCGCAATCCTGAGCGTCGTCGCTGTCTACACGGCCGAGCAGCGCGGTGGCCCTGCACCGGTCAGCATCGACGTCGTGCCGCAGCAACCCTTCGCTCCTTGATGGGCGCCTGAGCGGGCCGTCTCAGCAGCGTCGCCGGCCGGCCCCTTGCTGCGGTTGAGCAAGGTGGCGATAATCTTTCGCACTTTAGGGTGGCGGCTGATCGGGCATCACTGCCACATCGCGGGCGTCTATCTTGTCGGTTTGGCCCAAGGGAGCGCGTGGCGCGACGATCGCCGGCGGACAAGCAATGGCGATCAGATCACTGCCGTCGCTCGGCTCGCCATGCGCAACAAGCCCGCGGTCGATTTCTGCGACTACTGGCAGCGGCAGCTAGGCGCCTAACGCCAGAACCCCACCACGCGGACTGCTCATTGAGCCCGTTATTCGAAAGGATCCTCAGAGCGAGGCCGCGTTCGAGAGCTCCCCGGCGATCGTGTTGAAGGTCAAGCCCAGGTCCGTGCCGAGCAGCGTTACGGCTGCGATGATCGCGACGGCGATCAGCCCCGCAATCAGGCCATACTCGATCGCGGTCACGGCCTCCTTCGAGCGAAGCGCGAAGACGGACTTCAGAATTGTCTCGAGCTTTTGCACGGCCAATCCCCCCGGCTGGTTTTGGCTCATACCTCTCATTTGGTGCGCTTATAGCTCGCCGGCAAGAAACAGCGCAGTGAGCGCAGTCACTGGCGCGCGGGGTCAAAGCACCGACCCGCGGGTCGGCGTAGTCTCCCAATGGGCGATACCGGCGGTGCCCTCCCGCCTCGCCTGCGGCTTACTTGCGGTAATAGTCGCAGCCGAGCGAGCCGCCCGCTTGCTGAAAGCGGAGCTAAAGCGCGCGGACACCACCTAGCAGGGCAAACCGCCCCGTTCCGTATTGCAATGAAACCGAAGGCACGTCCGCCAGTCCAGCGAGGGTACGCGCATGGAACAGGACGAAGTAGCGAGGTTGCGGCAGGAGCTTCGGCGCTGGTCCGAACTCTTGAAGGGAGAAAGCAACCGCGGCACCCGCAAGATACTGGAAGAACTGATATCCAACACCCAAGAACGATTGGCGCGCATTCGACACCCCACGCGAAAACCGTGAGGGGATTTTGACAAGGAGTTTGTGTGAATAGGCGTGCCCGCCTTGTGGCGTTTGCTAGATAATACGCCTTACTTCCCGATGCAGAAGTCGCGGAAGATCACGTCGAGCAAATCCTCGACGTCGACGCGGCCGGTGATGCGGCCGATCTCGCGTAGGGCCAGGCGTAGATCCTCGACCGCCAACTCCGGCAGTGCCGCCGACAAGGAGCGTTGCAGCGCCTCGACACAGCTCTCGAGCGCCTGGCGATGGCGCAGCCGTGTCAGGCTCGGCGCCTCCGCGAGGGCGAGACGCTCGTGGGCCAGGCGCGCGAGCGCACGCACGAGCTCGTCCATCCCCTCGCCGGTGAGTGCCGAGACCGGGTGGAGCGGGTGGCCCGAGACCTCCAGCCTCCCCGTGGGCCGGCGCTTGTCGATCTTGTTGAGGACCAGGAGGCTCGTGGGACCGAAGAGCGGCGCCACATGTGCCGGAATTTTCGGCCACGAGGTGGCATCCAAGAGGACGATGCGCAGGTCGGCATGCTCGGCCCGCGCCCGCGCCCGCTTGACCCCTTCGAGCTCGATCTCGTCGCCGGTCTCGCGCAATCCCGCCGTATCCGCGATGACGACCGGATAGCCGGCGAGATCGAGATGCACCTCGATCACGTCGCGCGTGGTGCCGGCGCGCTCCGAGACGATCGCCACGTCGCGCCGCGCGAGCACGTTCATCAGGCTCGACTTTCCGACATTGGGGGCGCCGAGGATGACGAGGGAGAGCCCGTCTCGCAAGAGCTCGCCGCGCCGATTGTCTCCCAGATGTTGCGAAATTTCCTTAATCAGCCCCAATATATTGTGGCTTCGATCGCGCTCGATGCCCTCCTCCGCCGTCTCGTCGGGAAAGTCGATGGCGGCCTCGCCGTGCGCCAAGAGGCGCAGCAGCCGCGCGCGCCAGCCCTCGTAGAGCTGCCCGAGCTCGCCGCGGAGCTGACGCAACGCCTGCCGCCGCTGTGCCTCGGTCTCGGCATTGACGAGATCGGCCAGGCCCTCGACGGCGGTCAAGTCGAGCTTGCCGTTAGCGAAGGCGCGCCGGGTGAACTCGCCAGGGGCCGCGGGGCGCAGGCCCGCGAGCTTGCCGAGCGCCTCCAGCACGCTCGCGACCGTCGCCCGCCCGCCGTGGATTTGAAACTCCGCCATGTCCTCGCCGGTCTCGCTCGCCGGGCCGGGAAACCACAAGACGAGGCCGTCGTCGAGCCCTGCCCCGCTCAGCGGATCGGCGAGCCGGGCGTAAGCCGCTTGGCGCGGCTTGGGTAGGGCGCGGCCGCGCCTCAGGCGCAGGAGCGCCTCGCCGGCTTGCGGGCCGCTCACGCGGATGACGGCGATCGCCGCCCGACCGGGGGCGGAGGAGAGGGCGAAGATGGTGTCGCGCGAAGGCGCCATTCAGCACTACCCGAGCTCGGAGCCGCTCACTTCTCCTTGCCCTTGCGCTCCTCTTTCCCCTTGTGCTCCGCCCCGCCCCCACCCGCCACCTGAGCCCAGAACATCTTCTGCAGCTGCTCCCACCCTTGCATGCCGCCGGGGAACCACAGCTTCATCAGGGCGTCGGGGTCCATGGAGGCGAGGGCCGCGCGCATGCGCGCCTCCACGTCGGAGAGGAGGGCTGTTTGCAGCGGCTCGAGATCGGGCAGGCCGAGGAAGCTGCGCGCCTCTTGCGGCGTGCAATCGATGTCGATCGTGATCTTCATGACGGCGCCCCCTGACTCTTGCCATGGCGAAAGCGGGCGCCGCGGCGGCCCCGCACGGCCAAGGCTACGCCGCTCGCCCCTTCCCGGCAAATCGGGCCGCGGCAGTTGCCGAAGGCGGAGCGAGGCCGTATCTCCATCCCGCCATGAGCGAAAACCAACTCGCCCGCGAGACCAGCCCCTATCTCCTCCAGCATCGCGACAATCCGGTCAATTGGCGCGCCTGGGGGGCTGAGGCCCTTGCCGAGGCCCAGCGCCTCGACCGTCCGATCCTGCTCTCGATCGGCTATGCCGCCTGCCACTGGTGCCACGTCATGGCGCACGAGAGCTTCGAGGACGCCGGTGTTGCCGCCCTCATGAACGAGCTCTTCGTCAACATCAAGGTCGACCGCGAGGAGCGCCCCGACATCGACACCATCTACCAGCACGCGCTCGCGCTGATGAGCGAGCACGGCGGCTGGCCGCTCACCATGTTCTGCACGCCCAAGGGCGAGCCCTTCTGGGGCGGCACCTATTTCCCGCCCGAGCCGCGCTACGGCCGCCCCGGCTTCAAGGACCTGCTGCGGCGCGTGTCCGAGCTCTACCACCAGGAAAAAGACGCGGTCGTCCGCAACGTCGATGCGTTGCGCCAAGGCTTAGCACAGCTGGGCCGCTCGTCGCCCGGCGAGCTCGATGCCGCCGCCGTCCTCGTCCAGGCGGCGAGCGAGCTCGTGCGCCACGTCGACATGGCAGAGGGCGGCATCGGCCCCGCGCCCAAGTTCCCGCAAGTGCCACTCCTCAAGCTCTTCTGGCGCGCCGAGCAGCGCACCGGCCAAGCGAGCTTCCGCGAGGCCGTGCTCGTGACCCTCACGCACATGTGCCAAGGCGGCATCTACGACCATGTGGGCGGCGGCTTCGCGCGCTACGCGACCGATGAGCAATGGCTGGTGCCGCATTTCGAGAAGATGCTCTACGACAACGCGCAGCTCGTCGAGCTGCTCACCGCCGCGTGGCTCGCCACCAAGGAGCCGCTCTTCGAGCTGC
>DATNIJ010000332.1:0-9040 GCA_035604475.1 Alphaproteobacteria bacterium | reverse complement strand
TGGTGAGGCCGGTGGTGAAATCCTCGGTCTCCTTGACGAAGGTCGAGTGCGCCGTGCGGTAGAGCGTGAAGGCCATGCTCTCGGCCGCGGCGCGGCAGTGGTTGGCGAGGATTTGCAGGGTGACCTTGTCGATGGCCATTCACGTCCTCCCGGCGCCGGCTTCAGGCGCCGTAGCGCAGCAAGAGATTGCCGTAGGCATCGACGCGCACATCGAAGCCGTCCGGGATGCAGGTCGTGCAGTCGTCTTGGGCGATCACGGCGGGACCGGCAAAGCGCTGGCCCGCGAGAAGCGTGCTGCGGGCGTAGAGGGGGACCGGCCGCACTTTGCCGTCGTAGTAGACAAGTGCGCTCTTCTCGGGCCGCGGTGCCGCGTCGCTCGCCGGGAGCGGCTTGAACTCGGGCTTCGGGCTCGGCCCCAGGATGATAAGGCGCAGGTTGATGATCTGCGCCGGTGCCGCGCGGTCGCAGTAGTCGTAGATCTGCTCGTGCTGGCGGTGGAAGGCTTCCGCGATGCGCTCCCACAAGGCGCTCTCGATCCAGGCCGCCTCGAGCGGCGTCTCGATCTCGAAGGATTGGCCGCGATAGCGCATGTCCGCGGAATAGAGGAGCGTGTAAGCGTCGCGGAAGCCCTGCTCGTCGCGCAGCCAACGCACCGCCTGGTCCAGGAGCTCGGCAAAGCCGCGCCTGAGCTCGACCTCGAGGCCGGGGCCCACGTCGAGATAGACCGTCTTGATGAAGTCGTTCTTGATGTCGGCGATGAGCCCGCCGAAGGCACTGAGCACGCCGGGGGTGGTCGGCACCACCACTTGGGCGATGCCGAGCTCGCGCGCGAGGAATGCGGCGAGCATGGGACCGGCACCCCCGAAGGCAATGAGCGCGAAGTCGCGCGGATCGACGCCGTAGCGCGACACCAGCTTCGATACCTCGACGAAAGTGCCCGAGACGGCGACCTTGATGATCGCCTCCGCGGCCTCTTGGAGGCCCAGCTTGAGCCTGGCCGCGATCTCGCCGACGGCGGCCTTGGCCCGGCCCAAGTCGATTTGCACGGCGTTGTAGCCGAGCCCGCTCTGCCCGATGAAACCGCAGACGGCGAAGGCGTCGGTGATGGTGGCGCGCGTCCCGCCCTTGCCGTAGCAGGCCGGGCCCGGCGTCGAGCCGGCGCTCTCTGGGCCGACCTTGAGCACGCCGAAGGGATCGACCCAGGCGATCGAGCCGCCGCCCTCGCCGACGGAGGTGACGGAGACCGTGGGGATGAAGACGGGGAAATCGCCGACCTGCTCGCCGATGCCGTATTGGGGCTGCCCCTCGACGATGAGCGCCATGTCGGCGCTGGTGCCGCCGATATCGAGGCTCATCGCGTTCTTGAGGCCGCAGAGGCGCGCCACGTGGCTCGCACCGATGACGCCGGATGCGGTACCCGAGAGCAGCATCTGGACCGCGTGGCGCTTGCCGAGCTCGGCGCTCATCACCCCGCCGTTCGATTTGGTGATGAGCGGCACGGCGCCGATGCCCGCACCCTTGAGGGCCGCCTCGAGCGAGGAGAGATAGAAGGCGACGCGCGGCTGCACGTAGCCGCTCACGACCGCGGTCACCGTGCGCTCGTACTCGCGGATGATCGGCCAGACCTCGCTCGAGCAGCAGACGAACATCTCGGGCGCTAAGCCGCTCACGATCGCCTTGACGGCCTCTTCGTGCGTGGGGTTGCGGTAGGCGTGGAGGAGGGAGACGACGATGCCCTCGGCACCCGCGCGCTTGGCGTTCGCGAGGGCTATGCGCACGCTCTCCTCGTCGAGCGGCTCGTCGATCGAGCCGTCGGGCGCGATGCGTTCCTTGATCGGGAAGACGCGCTCGCGCGTGACGAGCGGGGCCGGCCGGCGGGAGAAGAGATCGTAGGGGTCGGGCATCTTGAGCCGGGCCAGCTCGAGCACGTCGCAGAAGCCCTCGGTCGCGAAGAGGCAGAGGCGGACGCCCTTGCGCTGGATGACCGTGTTGATGCCGACGGTCGTGCCATGGGTGAAATAGGCGACCTCGCCGGGCTCGACGCCGAAGCGGCTCCTGATCTGCCGCACGCCCTCGATGACTTCCGAGCCCGGTTCCTCGGGGGTGGAGAGCACCTTGAGGGAGTGAAGCTCGCCCGACGCCTCATTGAAGACGCAGAAATCCGTGAAGGTGCCGCCGATATCGACGCCGATGCGATAAGACATGCCGCTATCCGCCTTGCCCCTGCCGCCGATCTCGCGCGACGCCCGCTTCGCTCGCGGGCGCTAGAGTCCGGGTCGCAGCCAGCGCTGTCAACGCTCTTAGCCCGGATTTCCCAGATGGCAACGCAATTTGATGATTGCAGCCGTCGATTCTGCTATAAGTATCAGTGCGTTGTCATCAGGCAGACGGGGCCGGGATGGAACATCCGGCGGGTGAGCCGAAGGACGGCCCTTTGAACCTCGCTTTCGATCGCCGCCTTGAGCTGGATTGCCGCCCCTTCCATTCATCGGGCTCCGGCATCCGGCCTTCGATAGGTACCGAGAATCCTATCCCAGAAGAAATCGATCACGGCGAAATTGCTAGCTGCGTGCTGGTGATGAACGAAATGAAGCTCCTGCTTGCGCCTGAACCATGCAAATCGCCGAAGCCATGATCCCTCGACGTGGTATTCCTTGTCGAAGAAGACATGCGCGTAGAAGGACGCAGCACATGCGATGACCTGAGTCACGAAAAGATCGGTCGGCAATATGAAGTAGGTGCACGCGCCGACCAGAAACACAGGAATGAAGAAGAAGGGAGTATTGTTGCCCTCGTCGCCGCGGTACTTCCGCGAGACGAGATGATCATTGGCGTAGTAGGCGTGGTGGAAGTTGATGTGGTTACGGAAGAACTTGCCGCCCATTGGATGGTGGCCGAGCTTGTAATGCATCAGTGTCTGCGCAAATGACATGACCAAATGCGTAGCGATGGCAGTCATGAGGAATAGTGGAAGCTCCGCAAGGACCCTCCATACGGTCTGGTGCATCAGCTCTTCCTCGGGTTCAAGAAGTCGAGCTTAGCACATATGACGCAGTGCGAAGCACTTAACCTACATTCCGCAGATCACCAAGGATCGGCGTGAACGCTAACGTCCTGCTGGGATACGCGCGAGCCAAAAGGCGTTGTCCGCAAGGCTTCCGGCGTTGGACGCGGCCCGAACCATTCTGGAGAGGCCGACTTGGCCCTTTCCCGGCGGAGTCCTGGTCACTGACGAGCCTGCGCGAGAAGCTCATCAAATTCGGCGGCACTGGCGGGCCGCACTAAGCCTCGTGGGGCTTTCTGTTGCAAACGGGAGCCCACGAGGGCTACGCCGAGGCTTGGAACTCAAGTATCTGGGAAATGCCGGTTATAGCGCGAAGGGGCGCCATCCCCGCTCGATGCGACGCGCGCTCAGCTTTTCGCGAAGCGCGCGATGGTGAAATCGGCGATCGGCGTGGCACTCTTGCCGGTCGCGATCAGCTCGGCCATCACCGCACCGACCGCGGGGCCGAGCGCGAAGCCGTGGCCGCAGAAGCCGAAGGCGTGGAAGAGGCCCGGCGTGGTGGCGCTCGGCCCCATGACGGGGATCATGTCGGGAAGGAAGCCCTCAACCCCGCTCCAGCTGCGGATGAGCTGAAGATGCCCCAAGGTGGGGATGAGGCGCCGGAGGCGGGCGAACTGCTCCGTGAGGCGCTGAGGTACCACATGGGCAAAGCGCTCATCGAGCTCGAGCGCGGTGCGCGGCCCGCCGCCGAAGACGATATTCCCGCGCCGCACTTGGCGCACATAGACCGAGCCGTCGGCCGCCCCCACCGTGGGTGGCAGGAAATAGGGCACTGTCTCGGTCACGCCGACGAGCGGACCGAGATGCGTCAAGGGCACCGGCTCGCCGAATTCGGCCGCGATGCGGTCGCCCCAGGCGCCCGCCGCATTGAGGAGCGAATCGGCGCGCACGCGCAAACCCCCCGCGGCTTCGAGGAGGAAGTGGTGGCCCTCCTTGGCGATCGTCGTCACCTCGCAATGCTCGCGCACCTCGGCACCGGCGGCGCGCGCGGCACGGCCGAAGGCAGGCGCCACGAGCCGCGGGTTGGCATGGCCGTCGGCGGCCACGAAGGAGGCGCCGATGGGGTCGCGCCCAAGCCAGGGAAAGCGCGCCGGCAAGGCGTTGCGCCCGATCAGCTCGGCCGCGAGCCCGTAGTGCGCGGCAGCCTCGGCCCAGCTCTCGAGCTTCGCCATGTCGGCCTCGTCGTAGGCCACCATCAGGTGTCCCAAGGGTGCGAATTCGCAGTCCTCGCCGACGAGCTCCTCGAGCCGGCCCCAGATCTCGCGCGCGCGCATGGAGAGGGGAAGCTGCGGCAGGTAGCGGTTCTGCTGCCGGATATTGCCGAAATTGACGCCGCTCGCTTGCGCCCCGACGAAGCCGCGCTCGAGGAGTGCCACCTTGCGGCCGAGCTTCTGCAGGTGGAGTGCCGCACTCGCCCCCATGATGCCGCCGCCCACGATCGCAACCTCGCACTCGAGCCGTTCCATCGTCCCTCGCTATTGCGTGCACACGCCCGCCGCCGGAGGATCGCGCGTCACGCGAGCGCTGTCGAGGGTCATCCTCGAGACGAGGAGGCCGAAGGCGCCCGAACGCCCGATCGCCGGTTGACAGGCGGGCGGTTTTGCCGAGACTGGCAGCGGCGCGCGTGGTACCGCTTCGCGCGGTGCGGCGACAGGCGAGGAAGGCAAGGTTCTCATGGCGATGCGTTACCGCACTCTCGGCCGCAGCGGGCTCCAGGTGAGTGTCATCGGGCTCGGCGGCAATGCCTGGGGTGCCAAGGGCCGGCGCGGCTGGGGCGCCTTCGATGCGAGCGAGAGCCGTCCCTTCATCAAGCGGGCCCTCGATCGCGGCATCAATTTCTTCGACACGGCCGACGCCTATAACGCGGGCGAGAGCGAGAAAATTCTCGGTGCGGCGCTCTTGGGTTATGCGCCGCGCGAGGAGGTGGTGATCGCGACCAAGGTCGGCTTGGCGATGAACGAGCGGCCGAACGGCGTCGGCGTCGGGCGCAAGCATTTGCTCAGCGCAGTCGAGCAAAGCTTGAAGCGCCTCGGCACCGACTATGTCGATCTCCTCTACGTCCATCGGCTCGACGGGGTGACGCCGATCGCCGAGCTCATGGCAACGCTCGAGGTGCTCGTGCGCGCGGGCAAGGTGCGCTATATCGGCGGCTCGACGATGCCGGCCTACAAGTTCGCGCAGATGATCCTGATCTCCGATGCCCTTCGCCTAGCGCGCCCCATCGCGATGCAGAACCTCTATAATCTCGTGCAACGCGAGGAGGAGGCCGAGATGCTGCCGCTCTGCGCCGAGGAAGGCATCGGGGTGACACCCTACAGCCCGCTCGCGCGCGGCTTTCTCGGCGCCAACCGGGCGCGCGAGGGCGCGCTCTCGACCGAGCGCGCGCGCACGGACGAGCACGCGCGCGACATCTTCCGTGCGTCCGACTACGACGTGCTCGATCGCGTGCTGGCGACGGCCAAGGCGCACGGCGCCAAGCCCGCGGCGGTGGCCCTCGCCTGGCTCCTCAGCCAGGACGTGGTCGCCGCACCGGTCATCGGCGTCACCCGCCTCGAGCACATCGACGACGCCCTCGCCGCCATCGACCTACGCTTGACCAAGGAGGAGATCGCCGCCCTCGAGGCGCCCTACGTGCCGCGCGCGCCGGCTCGCTTGCGCGGCAGCGCCTGAGGAGAGAAGGAAGGATCGGCGATGGTCGACGAGCGGACGGGTAAGGAAGCGGACGTCGCGGTGATCGGGGCCGGCATCGTCGGGCTCGCCTCGGCGGTGTTCCTCGGGCGTGCCGGCGCGCGGGTCACCGTGCTCGATGCCTTGCCGCCGGGCGGCGGGGCGTCCTTCGGCAATGCCGGTCTCCTGAGCATCGACGCCTGCGTGCCTGTGTCGCTGCCGGGCATGCTGCGCCAGGTGCCGCGCTGGCTCAGCGATCCCCTCGGCCCGCTCGCCGTCGATCCGCGCTATGTCGTCAAGGCGCTCCCCTGGCTTCTCCGATGGTTGCGCGCCGGGCGCATGGACAAGGTGATCGCCTCCTCGAACGCGCTGCGCGCGCTCCACAAGCCGGGGCTCGAGCAATACCGCGAGCTGCTCGGGCCGAGCCATTTCCACGACCTCATCCGCACCACGGGGCAGGTGCACGTCTGGGAGGGCGAGATCGCCTCGAGCGAGCGCATCTCCCGCGATCTTTGGGCGCGCCACGGGGTGGTGACCGAGACGCTCGGCCCGAACGAGCTGCGCCAGCTCATCCCCGAGATCTCGCCTGCCGTGAGCCGCGCAGTGCTCTTCCCCAACAACGGCCATACGGTCAACCCGCAGCGCCTCTTGGACACGCTCGCCATGCTGCTGCGCGAGGCGGGAGGTAGGGTGCGCCACGAGCGGGTGATGAAGATCCTGCCGCAGGAGGGTGCGGGCTTCCGCGTCCTCACCAATAACGGCGATCATCGCTTCGCCAAGGTGGTGGTGGCGGGCGGGGCCTGGTCGAAGCGCCTGCTCGCCCCGCTCGGCGTGCGCCTTCCGCTCGAGACCGAGCGCGGCTATCACGCGATCGTGCGCAACCCGTCCTTCTCGCTGCGCATCCCGGTCTTGCACAAGACCAAGGCATTCGGCGCCACGCCGATGGAGGGGGGTCTGCGCTTTGCCGGCACGGTCGAGATCGCGGGCCTCGACATTCCGATGAACGAGCGGCGTGCCGAGGCGGTCCTCAGCCAAGGCCGGGCGCTCTTCCCCTCGCTTCGCGGCGACGAGGTCTCGATCTGGATGGGCTACCGCCCCTCGCTTCCCGACAGCGTGCCGGTGATCGACGAGGTGGTGGGGTGGCGCGGGCTCTTCATCGCCTGCGGTCACGGCCACACCGGCATGACCGCGGGTGCCGTCACCGGCCGGCTCGTCTCCGAGCTCGTGCTGGGCAAGACGACCATGATCGATTGCACGCCCTACCGCCTCGCGCGCTTCCATTAGGCGCGCGCCGCTTGCGTTAGCGGCAACTCTCGCAAATTCGAGCGTCACCCCCTCCCCACCCTCCCCCTTCGAGGGGGAGGGGGAAACTGACGAAGTCGCCCCAATTCCCCCTCCCCCCTTGAGGGGGATCGGCCGCCCGTTGAGGAGCGGCCGATGGGAGGGGGGTGTATCACGTATCGATGGTTCCGCGCGCTAGCGCTTGACGGCGATGAGGTCGATCTCGAGCTTGCAGCCGGGGACGAGGAGGCCGCCGATGCCGATCGTCGTGCGCGGCGGCGGGGCGGGGAAATACTCTTTCCACACCTGGTCGAAGGCGAAGAAGTCGTCGAGGTCGGTCATGAAGACCTGCGCCTTGACGACGTCGTTCAAGCCGCAGCCGGCGGCCTTGAAGGCGGCGGCGAGATTGTCGAGGACATAGCGCGCCTGGCGCTCGATCTCCGAGCCGTAATAGGGAAAGGCCGGATCGACGCGCGCTTCGGGGGCAACGCCGGTCTTGTAATCCGAGGCGATCTGGCCCGCGGCATAGACGGTCGAGCCGACGACGACACCTTGGCAATAATGCGCGAGTGGGGTGGGTGCGGTCTTGGTGGTGATGACCTTGCGCGGCACCCCCGGCTTGACGGCTGTGAGATCGATCTCGACCTTGCAGCCGGGCACGAGGAGCCCGCCGATGCCGATCGTCGTGCGCGGCGGCGGGGCGGGGAAATACTGTTTCCAGACCTGGTCGAAGTGGAAGAAGTCGGCGAGGTCGGTCAGGAACACTTGCGCCTTGACCACGTCCTTCAACTCGCAACCGGCGGCGTTGAAGGTGGTGCTGAAGTTCTCGAGGATGTAGCGCGCCTGGCGCTGGATCTCCGAGCCGTAGTAGGGGAAGGCGGGATCGACACGCGCCTCGGGCGCCACGCCGGTCTTGTAGTCCGACGCGATTTGGCCCGCGGCATAGACGGTATCGCCGACGACGACGCCCTGGCAATAATGCGCGAGTGGGGTGGGTGCACTCTTGCTGGTGATGACCTTGCGCGCGACGCCCGGCTTGACGGCGACGAGGTCGATCTCGACGAGACAGCCGGGAACGAGGAGTGCCTTGATGCCAATCGTCGTGCGCGGCGGCGGGGCGGGGAAATATTGCTTCCAGATCTGATCAAAGGCGAAGAAGTCGTTGAGGTCGGTCAAGAACACTTGCGCCTTGACCACGTCCTGCAAGTCGCAGCCCCCGGCCTTGAAGGTAGTGCTGAGGTTGTCGAGGATGTAGCGCGTCTGGCGCTGGATCTCGGAGCCGTAATAGGGGAAGGCGGGATCGACCAGCACCTCGGGGGCGACGCCGGTCTTGAAGTCCGACGCGATCTGCCCCGCGGCATAGACCACGTCGCCGGCGGCGATGCCCTGGCAGTAATTCGCGAGTGGTGTGGGCGCCGACGCGGTCTTGATCACGTGCCGTCTCATGGTCTCTTCCCTCTTCTTTTTGCTTTGCCGGCCGGGCGGCTCGGGGCGCGCTTCGATATCTCGCTCCGGCCGTAGACGCTCAAGGCGGCAGCACGGCTGACTTTGCCGTTCGCCACGTCCGCGCGCACGGCCTCGATCGACCGGCGCTTGGGATCGCCGTAGCCACCCCCGCCGGCGGTCTCGACGACGAGGCGGTCGCCCTTCCTGAGGGTGGTCGCGATCTTGGACGGAATCACGACCAGGCTTCCGTCCTTGCGCGTGATGCGCGAGCGCGCCATGGCCCCGGGCGAGCCGCCGTGCGCGCCGGGTGCGCTCGAGAAATGCCGCTCGCCGCGATGGGAGAACGAGACCTCGCCCTCCAGGATCTCGTACTCGCGCACCACGCCGAGCCCGCCGCGGAACTCGCCGGCCCCGCCCGAATCCTCGCGCAAGGCGATGCGGTGGATGCGGATCGGCGCCTCCATCTCCATCGCCTCGGCCGGGAGGTTCATGCAATTGGTGGCATCCGTCTCGATCACGTCGACGCCGTCGCGCGCCGCAGAGGCACCACTGCCGCTGGCGACGAGCTCGCCCACCACGTAA
>DATNIJ010000331.1:0-11737 GCA_035604475.1 Alphaproteobacteria bacterium | reverse complement strand
GAATGCCTACCGCTCGCTCCACACCGGCGTCTTCGGCCCCGAGAAGCAGCGCATCGAGATCCAGATCCGCACGCGCGAGATGCACGAGGTCGCCGAGAACGGCGTTGCCGCGCATTGGGAATACAAGCAGGGCACGCCGACGGACGGCAAGCGTTACCGTTGGCTGCGCGAGCTCCTCGACATCCTCGAGCACGCGGCCAGCCCGGACGAGTTCCTCGAGCACACCAAGCTGGAGATGTTCCGGGACCAGGTGTTCTGCTTCACGCCCAAGGGCGATCTGATCGCGCTGCCGTTCGGCGCCACCCCGGTCGACTTCGCCTATCAGATTCACTCCCAGATCGGCGACACTTGCGTCGGCTGCAAGATCAACGGGCGCATGATGCCGCTCCGGACGCTCCTCAAGAACGGCGACCAGGTGGAGATCGCCACCTCGCGGACCCAGACGCCGTCGCCGGAATGGGAGCGTTTCGTCGTCACCGGCAAGGCGCGCGCGCGCATCCGGCGCTTCATCCGCACGCAGCGGCGCGAGGAATATCTGACGCTCGGCCGCAGCATCCTCGAGAAGGCATTCCGGCAGGCCGGCTACGACTTCACCGAAAAAGGCGTGGAGGGCGTCCTCAAGATATTCAAGGCCGAGGATGCCGAGGATCTGATCGCCAGCGTCGGCGAGGGCCTTCATACCAGCCGCGAGGTGCTCCACGCGGTCTATCCCGGCCTCAAGCAGCAGGTCGCGCGCGAGAGCCGGAACGGCAAGGTGGTCCCCCTCGCCAAGGCGCGCGTCCGCCGCGACCAGGCGGCCGAGAACGCGGTGCCCATCAAGGGCCTCATCCCGGGCATGGCCATTCATTTCGCCGGCTGCTGCCATCCGCTGCCGGGTGACCGCATCGTCGGCGTGGTCACCACCGGAAAGGGGGTCACCATCCATACGATCGACTGCGCGACGCTCGAGCGCTACAGCGACGAGCCCGAGCGCTGGCTCGATGTCGGCTGGAATTCCGACACGGCCGAGGCCGACGGGCGCGTCGGGCGCATCACCGTGGTGGTCGCGAACGAGCCCGGCACGCTCGGCGAGCTCACCACGCTCATCGGCAAGCAGAAGGGCAACATCACCAACCTCCGCATAACCAACCGCTCGGCCGAGTTCTTCGAGATCAGCGTCGACATCGCGGTGCAGGACCTGCGGCATCTCAGCAACATCATGGCAGCGCTCCGCGCCTCGCCGGCGATCAATTCCGTCGAGCGCGCGCGCGGCTGAGGTATTAAGAAGAGGGAGCGGGAGCGAGAGCGATGAAGCGTTACCTCCGTCTCGGCGTGAACATCGATCACGTGGCGACCATCCGCAATGCGCGCGGCGGGCGCCATCCGGACCCCGTGCGCGCGGCGCGGCTCGCGGCGACCGCGGGTGCGGACGGGATCACGGCGCACCTGCGCGAGGATCGCCGCCACATTTCGGACGATGACATCCTGCGCTTGGGCCGCGAGGTCGATTTGCCGCTCAACCTCGAGATGGCGGCGACCGACGAGATGCTGAAGATCGCACTCAAGCACAAGCCGCACGCCGCCTGCATCGTGCCGGAGCGGCGTGCCGAGGTCACCACCGAAGGCGGCCTCGATGCCGTGGGCGGCCACGATCATCTCGCGCCCTTTGTCCGCGAGATGACGGCCGCGCGCATCCGCGTCTCGCTCTTCATCGATCCCGATCCCGCCCAGCTCGATGCCGCCAAATCGCTGGGCGCACCCGTGGTCGAGCTTCATACCGGCGCCTATTGCGAGGCCGAGGGTCAAGCGCGCGCGCGCGAGCTCGACCGCCTCGTTGCCGCCGCCCGGCACGCAGACGCGATCGGGCTCGAGTGCCACGCCGGGCACGGCCTCTCCTTCGAGACGGTCGGCCCGGTCGCGGCGATCGCGACGATCGTCGAGCTCAACATCGGCCACTTCCTCGTCGGCGAGGCCATCTTCGGCGGGCTCGAGTCGGCGATTCGCCGCATGCGCGCCGTCATGGACAAGGCGCGCGCGGAGAAGAGCGCATGAGTTACCCCCCTCCCATCGGCCGCTCCTCAACGGGCGGCCGATCCCCCTCAAGGGGGAGGGGATACGCGAGTGCAGTAGAAAACTTCCCCCTCCCCCTTGAGGGGGGCTCGAGCCGCGAAGCGGATCGAGGGGGTGGGGGTGGCGCTCGATCTAGCGAAAGCCGGCGAGTGCGGCCGTGATCGTCGGCATCGGCAGCGACCTCATCGACATCCGCCGCATCGAGCGCACCCTCGAGCGCTTCGGGGACAAGTTCATCGCTCGCATCTTCACCGACCTCGAGCGCGCCAAGTGCGAGCGCCGCCGCACGCGCGCCGCGAGCTACGCGCGGCGCTTCGCCGCCAAGGAGGCCTGCTCCAAGGCGCTCGGCACGGGCTTCCGCAAGGGCGTCTTCTGGCGCGATATGGGGGTCGTCAACCTCGCCTCGGGGCGGCCCACCATGAGGCTGACGGGCGGCGCCTCCCGGCGCCTCGCCGAGCTCATCCCCCCCGGCATGGAAGCGCGCATCGACGTGACCCTGACCGACGAGCCCCCCCTCGCCGAGGCCGTGGTGATCATCTCGGCGGTGCCGCGCGCGGCCGAGGGGTGAGGAGGGGCGAGGACCCTTCGAGCCGGGCCCGCGCTTGACCCGGAAGTGGCTTGACAGAGCGGCCTTCGGCTGGCTTGATCCAGCGGGCCGCAGAGGCGCGGATTTTCGCGAGAATCAAGGCATGTCAGAGAGTTACCGGCCAAAGCTCATGACCAGGAAAAAAACCGCGACCCTCTGGGAAACGGTCAAGACGGTCGTCTATGCCGTGCTGATCGCGCTTCTCATCCGCACGGTCGCCTACGAGCCGTTTAACATCCCCTCGGGCTCGATGATCCCCACGCTCCTGGTGGGTGACTATCTCTTCGTTTCGAAATTCTCCTATGGCTACAGCCGATACTCGCTTCCCTTGGGGCTGCCGCTCTTCTCGGGGCGCATCTTCTTCACCCCGCCCAAGCGCGGCGACGTCATCGTCTTCAAGCTGCCGCGCGACCCCAAGGTCGATTACATCAAGCGCGTGATCGGGCTGCCGGGCGACCGTATCCAGGTCATCCGCGGCGTTCTCCACATCAACGGCGAGCCGGTCAAGCTCGAGCACACCTCGGACTACGTGACGGACGAGGACGGCTACGAGACGCGCGTGCCGCAATTGATCGAGACGCTGCCGGGTGGGGTGCGCCATCCGATCCTCAAGCTGACCGACGAGGGGCCGCTCAACAACACCGGCGAGTACGTGGTGCCGCCGGGCGAGTACTTCATGATGGGCGACAACCGCGACAACTCGCTCGACAGCCGGACCACCCAGGTCGGCTACGTGCCGGCCGAGAATCTGGTCGGGCGCGCCGAGTTCCTCTTCTTCTCCACCGACGGCAATGCCTCGCTCTGGGAAGTCTGGAAGTGGCCGTTCGCGATTCGCTACGGGCGGCTCCTCGAGGCGATTCGCTAGACGTGGCGGAGGCGCGGGCCGCCAAGCTCAGGGCGCTCGAGGAGGCGCTCGGCCATAAATTCAAGCGGCTCGAGCTCCTCGATCAGGCGCTGACCCACCGCAGCGCCGTCAAGGCCCACGGCAAGGTGCCCGAGGGCTACGAACGGCTCGAATTCCTCGGCGACCGCGTGCTGGGGCTGCTTGTCGCCGAGTTCCTCGTCCACCGCTTTCCGCGCGAGCAGGAGGGAGAGCTGACGCGCCGGCACACCGCCCTCGTGCGCCGCGATTCGCTCGTGCGCGTGGCCCGCGGCATCGCCTTGGGCGACAATCTCAGGCTCTCCAAGGGCGAGGCCGAGGCGGGCGGGCGCAAGAGCCCGACGCTGCTCGCCGATGCCTGCGAGGCGGTGATCGCGGCACTCTATCTCGACGGCGGCCTCGAGGCGGCGCGTCCCTTCATCGAGCGCCATTGGAGCCCGCTCATCGAGGAGGACGAGACGCCGCCGCGCGACGCCAAGACTTCGTTGCAGGAGTGGGCGCAGGGCCAGCGCTTGCCGCTCCCCGTCTACCGCACCGTGGCGGTCGAGGGGCCGTCGCACGAGCCCATGTTCACCATCGCCGTCTCGGTCGAGGGCCTGCCGGCGGCCGAGGCGCGCGGGCGCTCGAAGCGCGCGGCCGAGCAGGCCGCGGCGACGCGCCTCCTGGCGAGCGTCAAGGACGCGGCGCGTGGCTGAGACGAGCAAGGCGGGCGGCGAGCCAAGCGTGGAGAGCGCGAGACAAGGCGGCTCGGCCGAGACGGAGACGCGCTGCGGCTTCGTGGCGATCCTGGGCGCTCCCAACGCCGGCAAATCGACGCTCGTCAATACCCTTGTCGGCGCCAAGGTGTCGATCGTGACGCCGAAACCGCAGACGACGCGCATGCGCACGATCGGCATCGCGATCGTGGGCTCGACCCAGCTCATCCTCGTCGACACGCCGGGAATATTCGCGCCGCGCCGGCGTCTCGACCGCGCCATGATCGCGGCCGCCTGGCAAGGTGCCAGGGACGCCGATGTCGTCTGCCTTCTCGCCGACGCCTCGAGGGGCTATGACGACGACACGCGGCGCATCGCCGCTTCCCTCAAGGAGGCCGGCCGCAAGGTAGTGCTCGTGCTCAACAAGATCGATCTGGTGAAGAAGCCCTCGCTGCTCGCGCTGGCGGACGAGCTCAATCGCGAGGGCATATTCACGGAGAGCTTCATGGTCTCGGCCCTCACCGGCGACGGCGTTGCGGACTTAGGCACTTTCCTCGCGGGCCGCATGCCGCCCGGGCCCTGGCTCTATCCCGAGGACCAGCTCTCCGATCTTCCCTTGCGCCTGCTTGCCGCCGAGCTCGTGCGCGAGCAGGTGTTCCTCCAGCTGCGTCAGGAGCTCCCCTATGCGAGTGCCGTCGATGTCGAGAGCTGGGAGGAGTTCGAGGACGGCAGCGCCAAGGTGAGTGCCGTGATCTACGTGGAGCGCGAGAGCCAGCGGCCCATCTTGCTCGGCAAGGGTGGCGCGCGCATCAAGGCGATCGGCTTGGCCGCGCGCCTGGAGCTGGAGCAGCTCCTGGGCCGCCGCGTTCACCTCATGCTGCACGTGAAAGTGGCGGCCGATTGGCAGGAGCGGCCCGAGCTCTACCGCGCGCTCAGGCTCGATTTCGACGTGTGACGGAAACCGCTCGGGCGCGCGATATCCCGCGTGCAACGAGACGCGAGAACGGGGAGGCGGTGATGCACGGCCGTTCGTACGCACTCATTCCCGCCGGCGTCACCGCCTTACCCCTGCTGCCGGTCTGCCACCTGAGCGCTTTAGTTGGGTGCGGGCGTGCCCGTCTTCGAGATTCGCGCCGCGACTCCGGCACCTATCGATGCGGAAAGCCCGCATGTCAACCCCGAATATTCGTCGGTACCGATATGCGGCGGTCGCTCATAGTGGTTGTCCTCCATTGGCCGCTGGCGGCGCTATTGGTTTGACTTACCTGTTAGGCCACCACCGTGAACTGATAGGTCACTGCGGGTTGCCCACTGGGCTGCGCCGTTAGAACCGCGGGGCCAAGGATTGGATTCCCTCCCCAGTATGGTACGCCGAACGGCGTCGAGGTGCTGCCAGCGTAACCGCCTGGGAAAGCGAAGTCTTGTCTTTGGGTAGTTAAGGGCGATCCCGCCTTAAAGGTAACCACGAACTCGAGGGTCTTGATAGATTTGCTGTTACTGAAGTTTAGCCAGTAAAGATTATTCTGGGTGAGCGTGCTTTGCTTGACCTGTTGGACGGCTGGACCGTAGGCAGTCTGCGAAACCCAAACGGGGGATGCGGCCTTCGCTACTGCAGCCTCGACTTCCTTCGGTGCAGGATGCGGCAGTGCATTGAATGTTCCGTTTGCCATTGTATTTCTCCTCTTTGAAGCGATTATTTGGCTGTCATCGCCCTCAGCCGACATTCCCAGATGACCAGGGATTGGCGCGAACGATGGCGTTGCTGATCTCCGATTTCAGGCTCGGCCCATTGTGGACGGTGAGGCGTGCTGCCGCTTGCGCGGTGGCTGGTGCCAATCTCAACGCTTCGTCTGCGCTTACCAGCTTGCCTGTTGCGTCGTGTCCGTTTTGCTGAGCCGTCTCGGTTCTCCTTTCGAGAGAGGCTGATATTGCCACGGGGCAACATTAGTTGTAAATATAAATAGTTACACTCCTTTTAAGCTTAAGGCGGTCGGCGCGCACGCCTTTACCGGCCGTCCTCGGGCGATAGCCATGCATATTCAAGCGCTTACCATTGGATGGATCGGCCTGGCGATATGCCGATCAGCAGCGCCGAGCCCGGTGCGGCGTTTGCGCGCACGCCGGGCGCTGCGAACGTCGCCCTAACGGCGGGGGGAGGCCGCCAAGGCGAGCAAGGTCGACGGCGCGTTTCTGGCGCGCGCCTGGGAGCATTGGCAGCAGCAGGCGCGCGCAAAGCGCTGAGGTGCCGAATACACGCTAGCGGCGATAGGCGCGCGCCGCCGGACCCGGCAGGTTCGCCCCGATGGCGATCCCGCCGATGATGAGCGCCATGGCGCCGAGGAGGGAGAGGCCGACCGGCTCGCCGAGCGCGAGGGCTGCGCAGGCGACGCCGAAGGGCGGCACGGCGAGAAGGCCGAGCGAGGTCACCGCTGCCGGCAGGCTGCGGTTGACGAGCGTGATCGCCCAGTAAGGCAGCGCGATCCCGAAGGCCCCGCCATAAAGCAGCAGGAGGACGAGGCCGGCACTCCATGCGACGCGCGGCACGCCTTCGACGAGAAGCGCGAGCGGGACGAGTACGGAGGTGGCGAGGAGCGCTTCCCAGAAGAGCAGCTCGAAGGGCGGCGACACCCATCTATGGGCGCGGACATAGAGGATGCTCCCCGCCCAGCACAGCGCCGCCAACAGCAGAAGCGCGTTCCCAAGGAGTGCCGCCCGATCGCCCCAATCGAAACTCGCCGGATTGAACATCACCATGAGCCCGCCGAGGCCGATCGCCACGCCGAGCGCGCGCCGAGCCGTGATCGGCTCCTTGAGGAGGATGCGCGCGCCGGGCGTCACCCAGAGCGGGGTCGTATAGCCGAGCACGATGGAGCGTCCCGCCGGGACGAGCTGCAGCCCGAAGCTCACCAGGGCCGAGAAGCAGACCATGTGGAGGAGGCCGATACTGAGAATGACCGGCACGTCTCCGCGCCGCGGCCGGATGAGGCGTCTTTGGCTTGCGCAGATGGCCAACAGCATGAGCGTGCCGATCGCCGAGCGAATCGCGGTGGTCCACAGCGGCGGCAGGCTTTCAAGGATGACCTTGTTGACCGGCCAACTGCCGCCCCAGGCAAAGACCACTGCCGCCAGGAGAAGAATGGCATCGCGGCGCGAGAGGTAATGGTTTGCCATGGCGGTCCGAGGGGGAGGGGGCGATTGCGAGGACGGCGCGTCGGGAGGATCGCAGATTCCCGTATCCTGCAATAGCTCTCGTTGCGCAAAAATGCTAAGCCCCGGGGAGAAGGAGCCTCTGATGTCACTGAGATCAGCGTCCTCGCACGCGCCCGCCTTGCCCCTTGACAGCACCGCACCGGGAATGGGCCGCATCGCCGCGTGCGCGATGGCAGCGCTCTTTGTCGTCGTGGTCGCAGCCAGCCCTACGGCGCGGGCGGCGGACTCGGTCCGGCTCTTCAGCGAGCTCGCGAAACCGGCCCTCCTTCCCAACGAGCTCAGCTGGGGTGAAGCGAGGGCGACGGGGCCGACGAGCCTCGTGCTCAGCGACGTGGTGGTGACGCCGCCGCGCACGGCCTACGGCTACGCCATGGCACCGATCCGCATCGCGCGAGTGACGATCGAGGACATCGACTTCGACGGCCTCCGCCGCGGCGACGCGCCTTCCCGTCTCAGCGCGCGGCTCGAGGGCATTACGGTGCGCGGCGCCCCGGCCGTGCTGCCGGCACTGGGGCCCGGCCCCTATCGCGCCAACGCCACGATCGAATACCACGTCCGCGCGCGCGCGGAGCTGCGTATCGATCATTTCTCGCTCGATCTTCTCGGCCTTGCCAGCCTACGGCTCTCGCTCGATCTCGGCGGGCTCAAGGCGAGCGGCGGGCGGCTCAGGGACGCGTCACTCGACACGCTCACATTGCGCTCCGGCTGGCTTACCTACGACGACAGATCGCTGCTCGAGAAGGCGGTCTCCGCCGAGGCGCGGCAGCAGCACGTCAAGGAGAGTCTCGTCGTCGCGGAATGGTCCACGCTCCTCGGCGCCTTCGCGCTCAAGGAGCGCGGGGCGGCGTGGCCGCTCCTCAATGCGCTTCTCGCCTATCTCCAGGACTACCGCGCTCCCAAGGGCCCGCTGCACCTCACCTTCGCGGCACCCCCGGATGCGCCGGACGGCCTGCCGCTCGCGGATGCCTTGCGTTTGGGCGTGGTTCGCGCGCTCGGCGCCAAGGCAAGCTACGCCGGGGTGAAATAGACGGCTCAGCGGGCGCAGGCGCGCGCTCCTTTCGCTCGCCACCGCCAACTCCTTGCGCTAAACCCGTGCCATGGAATGGAGCGACGAAGGGATCGTGCTCTCGGCGAGGAAGCACGGAGAGAGTGCTGCGATCGCGCAGCTCTTGACGCGAGACCATGGGCGCCATGCCGGGCTCGTGCACGGTGGGGCGGGTGCGAAAGCGCGCGGCATGCTGCAGCCCGGCAACCGGGTCCAGGCCGTGTGGCGCGCGCGGCTCTCCGAGCATCTCGGCAGCTACGCCTGCGAGCTCGTAAAGAGCGGGGCCGCGGCACTCCTCGACGATCCCTTGCGTCTCGCAGCCCTTGCCGCAAGCGTCGCGCTCGCAGAGGCGGCCCTGGCCGAGCGCGAGCCGCACCCGGCCGTCTTCGACGGCCTCGTCGCCCTCATCGCAGCCCTCGAGTCGAGCGAGCGCATCGCCGGCTGGGGCCGCGCGCAGATCGCCTGGGAGCTCGGCCTTCTCGCCGAGCTCGGCTTCGGCCTGGATCTCTCCACTTGTGCCGCGACCGGCCGTAACGACGAGCTCTTCTACGTCTCGCCGCGCACCGGCCGCGCCGTCTCGCTCGCGGCGGGCGAGCCTTACAAGGACCGCCTCCTCCGCCTGCCGCGCTTCTTGGCCGAGCCCGGCGAGACGCCGTCCGACGGCGACATCCTTGACGGCCTGGGCCTGACCGGCCATTTCCTCGAGCGCCACGTCTTCGCAAGCCTCAACCGCGAACTGCCCCAGGCGCGCGCCCACTTGCTCGAGCGCTTGCGCCGCGCGCTCCGCCAAAGCAGCACCGGCACGAGCGATCCCGCTCCATCGCCTACGAGCGATTGACGGCACTGTCAGGCCCGCTACTATATCTGGTGTCATCGAGGAGAGCTTATGGCCGATACTCCAAGCGCGGGAGAGATTCGCTCCACCCAATTCGCGGATGCGCTCAGCGAGCGCTATCTCTCCTACGCGCTCTCGACCATCATGGCGCGCTCGCTGCCCGACGTGCGCGACGGGCTCAAGCCGGTGCATCGCCGGCTCTTGCATGCGATGCGCCAGCTGCGCCTCGATCCCGACCAGGGCTTCAAGAAATGCGCGCGCATCGTGGGCGACGTGATGGGCAAGTATCACCCCCACGGCGATGCCGCGATCTACGACGCCCTCGTGCGTCTGGCCCAGGAGTTCGCCGCGCGCTATCCCCTCGTCGACGGCCAGGGCAATTTCGGCAACATCGACGGCGACAACGCCGCGGCCATGCGCTACACGGAGGCGCGCATGACCGCCGTGGCCGAGCTCCTGCTCGACGGCATCGACGAGGACGCGGTCGATTTCCGTCCGACCTATGACGGAGAGGGCGAGGAGCCGGTCGTACTGCCGGCCAATTTCCCGAACCTGCTTGCGAACGGCGCCCAGGGCATTGCCGTCGGCATGGCGACGAGCATCCCGCCGCACAACGTGGGCGAGCTCGCAGATGCCCTCCTCCACCTGATCGACCATCCCGAGGCGCGCATCGACACGCTCGTGCGCTTCATCCCGGGCCCGGACCTGCCCACGGGCGGCGTGCTCGTCGAGCCGCGCGAGAGCATCGTTGCGACTTACGCGAGCGGGCGCGGCAGCTTTCGCCTGCGCGCGCGCTGGCATGCCGAGAAGCTCAAGGGCGGGGTCTATCAGGTCGTCGTCAGCGAGATTCCCTATCAGGTGCAGAAGGCGCGCCTCATCGAGCGCATCGCCGAGCTTCTCCTGGAGCGCAAGCTGGCGCTGCTCGCCGACGTGCGCGACGAATCGGCCGACGACATCCGTCTCGTGCTCGAGCCCAAGAGCCGCAACGTCGACCCGGAAGTGCTGATGGAGACGCTCTTCCGGCAGACCGAGCTCGAGGTGCGCATCCCCCTCAACATGAACGTGCTCGACGGCGGGCTCACCCCGAGAGTCATGAGCCTGCGCGAGGTCCTCAGCGCCTATCTCGATCACCGCCAGGACGTGCTCGTGCGGCGCTCCAGGCACCGCCTCGGCAAGATCGAGGAGCGCCTCGAGATCCTCGAGGGTTTCCGCATCGCCTACCTCAATCTCGACAAGGTGATCCGCATCATCCGCGAGGAGGACGACCCCAAGGCGGTGATGATGCGGCGCTTCAAGCTCTCGGAGACGCAGGTCGAGGCGGTCCTCAACATGCGCTTGCGCGCCCTGCGCAGGCTCGAGGAGGTCGCGATCAGGGAGGAGCACAAGGCGCTCTCGGTAGAGCGCGCCGAGCTCAAGGCGCTGCTCAAGGACGAAGGCAAGCGCTGGAAGCGGGTCGGCGAGGAGCTGCGCGCGCTCAAGGCCAAGTTCGGCCCGAAGACGGCACTCGGCAAGCGGCGCACCGAGATCGGCACGGCGCCCGCGGTCGAGGAGGTGCCGCTCGAGGCCTATGTCGAGCGCGAGCCCATTACGGTGATCTGTTCGGAGAAGGGCTGGATCAGGAGTGTCAAGGGCCATCTCGCCGACGCTTCGGAGCTCAAGTACAAGGAGGGCGATCGCGGCAAATTCGTCATCCCTGCCGAGACCACGGACAAGCTCCTCGTCTTCGCGACCAACGGCCGCTTCTACACGCTCGGCTGCGACAAGCTGCCGGGCGGGCGCGGCTTCGGCGAGCCGCTCCGACTCATGATCGAGCTCGGCAACGATCAGGAGGTGGTGCATATGCGCGTCTACAAGCCCGAGGAGAAGCTCATCGTCGCGGCGGAGGACGGGCGCGGCTTCGTGGTCAAGGCCGAGGATGCCTTTGCCCAGACGCGCACGGGCAAGCAGGTGCTCAACCTCGAGGCCGGCCGCGAGGCGACGGCGTGCGCGCCCGTCGTGGGCGACTGGCTCGCGGTCCTCGGCGAGAACCGCAAGCTCCTCCTCTTCAGGCTCGCGGAGGTGCCGGAGATGGCGCGTGGGCGCGGCGTCATTTTGCAGAAATACAAGGACGGCGGGCTCTCCGACGTGAAGAGCTTCAGCCTGGAGGAGGGACTCAGCTGCCGCACCGGCGAGCGGACGCGCAGCTTCACCAAGGCCGAGCTCAAGGACTGGATCGGCGCCCGCGCCCAGGCCGGCCGCCTGCCGCCCGCGGGCTTCCCGCGCGCGCTCAAGTTCGAGTAGCCGCGCGCTCCGCCTCTTCCCCCGGCCCTCTTCGGCAAGCGGGGAGGAGGCGAGCGAAGCGAGCAGGATGAGGGAGCGCCGGTCCTAGATCGGGACCTCTTGCGGGCGAGAGTACCCTTCGGAAGATACAATGAATAATTGTAATAATTTAGTTGAC
>DATNIJ010000330.1:0-27425 GCA_035604475.1 Alphaproteobacteria bacterium | reverse complement strand
CCCCATGGCCGACAGCGTGATACCCGGCGGTGTGCCGGTGATCGCAGCCGACATCGCCGATCCGCATCCGGTCTTCCTCGAGGCCGGCGACGATCCGCGCCGCGCCATCCGTCTCATGGAGGCGCGCATGGGCAGCCACCTCCCGGTGGTGCGCGACAAAGAAAGCATGCGCATGGTCGGCGTCGTCGACGTACACGAGCTGGTACTCGCCTATCACAAGGCACTCCTCGAGGCCCGCGCCGAGGAGCGCGGCGAGGTGCAAAAACGGCGCTACGCGCCGGCCCGCCGGCACGCGCAGCGGCCGCCGCGGAGTGGCAAGCCTGCCCCAGCTGCCGCCGACCCCGGTACCAAGCCGGAAGTTCATCGCCCCAAGACCGCCTGAAAGGCCCTCCGGCTCCCCGGTGCGATGTCCGGATAATATTTAACAGTCTTATAACGTTGTATATTTCTGATTGACATTCAAAACTGTCAAAATTAGTTTGCGATTTTGCGGAGAGTTGGTGTTATTTGAACCTCGCCGAGCTTGGTTCGAGCGCGTAAACCCGCGGGATTTGACGGGCAGCTTGCAGCCGCGTGACCCCTGCTAAAGCGCCACGGACGACCTCCGTGGGCCCGAAAGCACGGCAGCTTCAGAGGCGAGTCCATGGACGTCTATCCTCTCTTTCTTAAACTCGCGGGTCGGCCTTGCCTGCTTGTCGGCGGCGGAGAGGTGGCGCTGCGCAAGGCCGAGCTCTTGCTTCGGGCCGGTGGGGCGTTGACCGTCGTCGCCGAGCGGCTTGTCCCGGAGCTGCGCGCGGCAGCCGAGGCAGGGAGACTCCGGCATCTCGCGGGCCCGCTCTTGCCGGCGCATTTTCTCGGCCAAGCCCTCGCCGTGGTCGCGACGGAGGAGGAGGCACTCGCCCGCCGGGCGTCCGCGTTGGCTCAGGCGGCCGGCGTGCCGGTCAACGTCGTCGACCGGCCCGAGCTTTCGAGCTTTATCGCACCCGCCCTCGTCGATCGCTCGCCCGTGCTCGTCGCGATCTCGACGGGCGGGGCCTCTCCGCTTCTGGCGCGTGAGATCAGGCTTGCGGTCGAGCGGCTCCTGCCTTCCGGTCTTGGCCGTCTCGCCGGCTTGGCGCGGGAATTCCGCGCTGCCGCCAAGGCCGCGATCCCAGAAGCGGCCGCGCGGCGGCGCTTTTGGGAGCGTTGCCTCAAAGGTCCGGTCGCGGACGCCATGCTCGCGCGTGACGAGGCGCGCGCGCGTGCCGCCATGTTGGCGCTCATCAACCGCGCGGGGAGCGCGCGCGGCACCTCTGGCATGGTCTACCTCGTGGGCGCCGGCCCAGGCGACCCGGAGCTTCTGACGCTCCGCGCCCATCGCCTGTTGGGCGAGGCGGACGCGATCGTCTACGACCGGCTGGTCGATCCGCGCGTGCTCGAGCGCGCGCGGCGCGACGCGGAGCGCATCTATGTCGGCAAGGCCAAGGGCCGCCACGGCCTGAGCCAGGACGGCATCAACGCGCTCCTCGTCGAGCTCGCCTGGCAAGGCAAGCGCGTGGTGCGGCTCAAGGGCGGCGACCCCTTCGTCTTCGGCCGCGGGGGCGAGGAGCTCGAAGCCTTGCGCGCACACGGCATTGCCGTCGAGGTCGTGCCGGGCATCTCCGCAGCACTCGTGCGCGCGGCCTACGGGGATGCCCCGGCACTCGCGGCCAACGCCTGAGGAGCCCGCCATGAGCCTCGAGATCGTCACCGCCAACCGCCTGAAGGACGGCCGCACCGTCTATCTCGGAGAGGGAAGCTGGAGCGAGAGCCTCGAGGACGCGCAAGTGGCCGGCAGTGCGGCCGCAGCGCAGGCCCTCTTGGCGGCGGCCGAGCGCTCGGCCGCGGCGAACGAGGTGGTGGCACCCTATCTCATCGAGGTCATCGAGGAGAGCGGCCGCTTGACGCCCGCGCGCTGGCGCGAGCGCATCCGCGCAGAGGGCCCGACGGTTGCCGCCGGAAGCAACCAGCGCACGAGGGAGATCGCCTGAGCCATGTACCGCTATGACGAATTCGACCAGCGTCTCGTCGACGAGCGCGTCGCCCAGTTCCGCGACCAGGTGGCGCGGCGGCTCTCCGGCGAGCTAAGCGAGGAGGAGTTCAGGCCGCTCCGGCTCATGAACGGGCTCTATTTGCAGCTCCATTCCTACATGCTCCGCGTCGCCATTCCCTATGGCGTGCTCTCCGCGCGACAGCTCAGGAAGCTCGCCCGCATCGCGAGGGTCTATGACAGGGGCTACGGCCATTTCACCACGCGCCAGAACATCCAGTTCCATTGGGTGCGTCTCGCGGAGTTGCCCGATATCCTGGCCGAGCTCGCCGAGGTCGAGATGCACGCGATTCAGACGAGCGGCAACAGCCTGCGCAACACCACCGCCGACCAGTATGCCGGCGTCGCCGCCGACGAGATCGCGGACCCGCGCGTCTATGCCGAGATCATCCGGCAATGGTCGACCCTGCATCCGGAGTTCTCCTTCCTGCCGCGCAAGTTCAAGATCGCGCTCACGGGGGGCAAGCGCGACCGCGCCGCGGTCAAGACCCACGACGTCGGTCTCTTCGTCCGGAAGAACGCCGCGGGCGAGATCGGCTTCGAGGTGGCGGTGGGCGGCGGCCAGGGACGCACGCCGTTCATTGCCAAGACCGTGCGCCGGTTCCTGCCGGAGCAGCATCTCGTCTCTTATCTCGAGGCCATCCTGCGCGTCTACAACGGGTTCGGCCGGCGCGACAACCTCTTCAAGGCGCGCATCAAGATCCTCGTGCATGAGCTCGGTATCGAGAAATTCGCCGCCCTCGTCGAGGCCGAGTGGGCCGCGATCAAGGAGGGTGCGCTCAAGCTGCCCGAGGCCGAGGTCGCGCGCATCCGCGCGCATTTCGCGCGCCCCGCCTACGAGGAGATCGCAACGCCCCCAGCTGGCCTCGAGGCCAAGCGGCGTGCCGATCCCGCCTTGGCGCGCTGGCTGCGGCACAACACGGCGGCGCATTTCAAGCCTGGCTATGCCATCGCCAACATCTCGCTCAAGGCGATCGGGGAGGTGCCGGGCGACATCGGCGCCGACCAGATGGAGGCCTTGGCCGATCTCGCCGAGCGCCTGAGCTTCGGCGAGATTCGCGTGACGCACGAGCAGAACCTGGTGCTCCCCCACGTCAAGGCCGGCGAGCTCTTTGCCCTTTGGCAGGCCCTCGTCCCGCTCGGCCTTGCCACGCCCAACATCGGGCTCGCGAGCGACATCATCGCCTGCCCGGGCCTCGACTATTGCTCGCTCGCGAACGCGCGCTCGATCCCCGTGGCCCAGCGCATCGCCGAGCGCCTCGCGGATCTCGAGCGCCAGGAGACGATCGGCGAGCTGCGCATCAAGATTTCCGGCTGCATCAACGCCTGCGGCCATCATCACGTCGGGCACATCGGCCTCCTCGGCGTCGATAAGCAGGGCGAGGAATTTTACCAAATGACGCTCGGGGGTCACGCGGAGGAGGACGCCTCGCTCGGCGTGCTCGTCGGTCCCGCCTTCTCGAGCGAAGGGGTCGTCGATGCGGTCGAGCGAGTCGTCGAGACCTATCTCGACGTGCGCAAGCCCGGCGAGCGCTTCATCGACACCTACCGCCGCGTCGGGCCGCAGCCGTTCAAGGATACGCTCTATGCCGCTCATTAAGGAGGGAGCGGTCACAGAAGACCGCTGGCGCCATCTCGCCGATGCCGAGCCCGTGCCCGCGGAAGGGCCGATCGTCGTCAGCCTCGAGCGCTGGCAGCGCGAAGAGAACGCACTCCTGTCCCGCGCCGCCCCCCTCGGCGTCCGGCTCAAGGCGGGCCAGCACCCGGAAGCGATCGCCGCGCACGTCAGGCACTTGGCACTCGTGGCCCTCGAGTTCCCCAAATTCACCGATGGGCGCGCCTACTCCTACGCGCGCCTGTTGCGCGAGCGCTACGGCTACACGGGCGAGCTGCGCGCGGTCGGCCAGGTGCTGCGCGACCAGCTCCTCTTCATGCACCGCTGCGGCTTCGATGCCTACGAGATCGCGTGCGCGGATGCCGCCTGTGCATGGCGCAAGGCGCTCGCCGAGATCAGCGTCTTTTATCAGCCGACGGCCGACGGCCGACCACGTCGCCCATTCCCTCGCCCCGCTACGGCCGCGGAGGGGTGAGCGTGTTACGCCGCGGAGCGCAACTCATAAGGCTGCACAAGGATATCGGTCGGAATCTGCAAGAGGGCGCTCAAGGCCCGGACCATCGGCAGGGTGAGCGGTCGCTTGCGGTTGAGGACCTCGGACACGCGCCCGCGGCTGCCGATCGCCGGCTCGAGGTCGCGGCGGGAGAGCCCCTTCTGCTCCATCATGAAGGCGATCGCCGCGATCGGGTCGGGTGGTGCGATTGGGTAATGCGCGGCCTCATAGGCCTCGATCAGCGTCACCAACACGTCGACCCGGTCGCCCGCGGCCGTGCCCGGCTCGCAATCCCAGAGACGCTTCACTTCCTTGAGGGCTGAGCGATAGTCCGCCTTTGTCCTGATCGGGCGAATTTCCACGGCGCGTACTCCCGCGCCACTGTACGATTTTATACGACAGCGTTGTCTGGCGTTCGCAATAGCTGCATCAAGCCGCCGACAGGCGCACATGGAACTCGCTGCCGGTTGCCTTGGCAAAGCGCAGAAGCGTCTTGGTGCTTGGCAGCGCCTGCCCGCTTTCCAGCCGGGCGATGGCTGACTGACTGGTCCCCATGCGGACGGCCAGTTCCGCCTGGGATAGCCCGGCGCGCAACCGAGCCCTGACCAGTTCGGCGGAAATCTCGAACTCCGGGGCGAGCGCGTCGTATTCGGCCTTGACCTTGGGCTTAGCGAGCAGACGGGACTTGAGTTTCTCCAATGGAATGGTCATGTGATTTCCTTCGCTCTCCGCAGCGCAAGTTCGATTTCGGCACGCGGGGTCTTCGGCGTCTTCTTTACGAACGCCCGAACCACGACCACCCTCCTGCCGACCACAGTGACGTAGAGCGCGCGGGCTATTCCGTCGCGGCCTGCCAATCGCAATTCTCAGAGCTTCCCCTCCAGGTGTCTCACGTGCGGCTCGCTCAGGCTTTCCAGCCCCGCAAGGCCAATGCGCTCGGCTAGCCGGAGGAACCGCGCCTGCATATCCGCCGGCAGAGCGGCAATCTCTGCGGCGACGGTTTCATTGAGGATTTCAACGCGCCATGGCACGGACACTTATATCTCATTTTTGAGATGAAGGGAAGGACCCGCGGGAGAATGAGGTAGCGTCGATGGTTCCTTAGCACTTCCGGACGTCCGGTCGCCTCCGCTCGCGGTCGCTTGTAGAGTCAGGGGAAGCACGTAGTGCCCATTTTCATCGCCCGCCCGCAGGCACGCGTTGACAGGGGGAAAAGGTGCGGCTAAGGTACCGCCCATCGCGCCGATTTGAGTTCAGCTTGCGGGCGCGGAAAAAATGCCGCTAAAGCGACGGGAAGACCGCCCGGCGGCAGCGCTGCGGCGGTTTTTTTGATGGGCCTGGTCCGGCCCGAGGAACGGACCCGCGGGATTTGACGGGCAGCTTGCAGCCGCGCCTCTCTCTGCTAAAGCGCCACGGGGATGACCTCCGTGGGCCCGTGTAACCCGAGCGAAGGAGGGCATCTTATGCTTTCGCTGTTGCACTCTCCGCGTTTTTCGCCTCATGCGTCTGTCGCACCCGTCTCCTGCATCCTGAAAGCGTGGAGGCGCGTGCGATGAGCGGGCAAGCTTACGCGGGCGACGTGGATTCGCGCCGCGCCTGGGAGATCCTCAAGGAGGACCCCGGGGCCACCCTCATCGACGTGCGCACCAATCCGGAGTGCCGCTACGTCGGCCATCCCGATCTCAAGACGCTCGGCAAGAGCGCCGTCTTCGTCGAATGGCAGGCCTACCCCGCTCTCGCGAAGAACGGGCGCTTCGCCGAGGAGCTCGGAGAGAAGAGGGTAGCGAAGGACGCCACACTTCTCCTCCTCTGCCGCTCGGGTGCCCGCTCCAAAGCGGCGGCCATCCTCTTGACCAGCCTCGGCTACCGGCGCTGCTACAACATCGCCGACGGCTTCGAGGGGCCGAAGGATGGCGAGGGCCATCGCGGGCGGAGCGCCGGCTGGAAGGCGGCGGGCCTTCCCTGGCAGCAGGACTGACCACCCCCAATCCGCGGGAATCCGGCAATGGCAAAAGGCAAGAAGAACGCGGCGGACGCCTGGCGTCCGCAGACGCGGCTGGTGCGCGGCGGCATCGTCCGCTCCGCCCACGGCGAGACGAGCGAGGCGCTCTACCTCACCTCGAGCTTCGTCTACGCGAGTGCCGAGGAGGCCGAGGCGCGCTTCAAGGGCGAGGCGCCGGGGTTCATCTACTCGCGCTACGGCAATCCGACGGTTGCCATGTTCGAGAAGCGCATGGCGCTCCTCGAGGGCGCGGAGGCGTGCTTCGCCACGGCGACCGGCATGGCAGCCGTGTTCGCCTCGCTCATGTGCCAGCTCCATGCCGGCCAGCGCGTGGTCGCCTCGCGCGCGCTCTTCGGCTCATGTCACTTCATCATCACGCAGCTCCTGCCGCGCTGGGGGATCGCGACCCAGCTCGTCGACGGCACGAATCTCGCGGAGTGGAAGGCGGCCCTTCGTTCGGGTGCTGCGGCGGTGTTTCTCGAGACGCCGGCCAACCCCACGCTCGAGCTCATCGATATCGCGGCGGTCGCCAAGCTCGCGCACGCCGCGGGTGCCGCCCTCATCGTCGATAACGTGTTCTCCACACCGGTGCTGCAGCGGCCCTTGGCGCTGGGCGCCGACATCGTCGTCTATTCCGCAACCAAGCACATCGATGGGCAGGGCAGGGCACTCGGCGGCGCCGTCCTCTCGAGCGAGAAGTTCTACCGCGAGCGGCTCATGCCCTACATGCGCCACACCGGGCCCTCGCTGAGCCCGTTCAACGCCTGGATCATGCTCAAGGGTCTCGAGACCCTGGGCCCGCGGGTCGAGCGCCACTCGGCCAATGCGCGCAAGGTCGCGGACTTTCTTGCTCGCGACAAGAGGGTGGCGCGCGTGCTCTTCCCCGGTCACAAGAGCCATCCGCAGTACCGCCTCGCGCGCCGGCAGATGGCGGGGCCGGGGACGATGGTGAGCTTCGAGATCAGGGGCGGCAAGCGCCGCACTTTCCGCTTCCTCAACGCCCTCGAGGTCATCGACATCTCGAACAATCTGGGCGATGCCAAGTCGCTCATCACCCATCCCGCGACGACGACGCACCGCGCCGTCGGGCCCGAGGAGCGCGCGCGCATGGGGATCACGGACGGGCTCGTGCGCCTCTCGGTCGGCCTCGAGGACGCGGACGATCTCATCGAGGATCTCGCGCGCGGGCTCAAGGCGGCGGGCGCGTGAGGGACGCGGGACAAGCGCTCACGCGAGCTTCACCCAGGTGAGCTCGTGCTTGTTGTGGTGGAGATGCATGAGACGGCTTCCGGGCACGGCCGCGAACGCGGCGGCCGTAGCATGGTCCGTTTCGCCCTGAAACTTGAGCGTGCACAGGTAGCGCCGTGCTAAGCCCGAGGCAAGCCAGCCTTGCATGAGGCGCCAAAGGCGGCGCGGATAGCACACGATGTCGGAGAGGAGCCAGTCGACGGGCCCCACCTCGGCAGGGGCTAAGGAAAAGGCGCTCGCCGCGCGATACTCGATGCCGGGAAGGGCCGCGATCCTGGGATCGAGCAGCGCCTTGTCGACACTGAGGACATGGCAGCCGAGCTTCTGGAGCGCCCAAGTCCAGCCGCCCGGGCTGGCGCCGAGATCGAGGCAACGCTCTCCCGCTGCGGGACGCACGCCTAGGAGCGTGAAGGCTTCCCACAGCTTGAGATAGGCGCGGTTGGGCGGACCCGTGCGGTCCTCCACGAATTCCACCTCGCCGTGGCGGAACGGGCTCGAGCAGCGCGCACTCGCGACGATCCCGTTCTCCGCGACAAGCGTCCACGAGCCGAGCGGCGCCTTGGGGAGCTCGCACGGAAACGGGACGGGCTTGGCCGAGACGTGGGGAAGCTGCTCCTGGATCAGCTTGGCGCGGCGATGAAGCTTGAAGTCATAGAGCGCCCAATTGCGCTGGATGGCGCGGAGCTTTAGCACCGCGTCCTTGATCGAGCCTATCTCGAGCTCGCGGGGTGCCAACCAAACGTTCTGGGCCCAGGCGGCGGGCCGCGGCGCTCCGGGGGCCAAGATGAGCCGGCCGTAGCGTTTCGTCACGTGACCGAGCTCGTGCTCGAGCTCGCGCTCGAAACCTTCGGCGGCGAGATAGCCGGTCTCCTCCATGCCCTGCCTCCTTGAGAGAAGGATTGACCCATGCGCGGTGCCGGCTCAGGATTCGCGGGGCTCTCTGCGGAGAAGCGGGAGACGCCATGATCGAGGTCATCATCGAGCGCTGGACCCAGCGCGACGGGCACACCGACTTCATGTGGTCGATCTGGCATCACGGCAAGCGCGCCGCCATGGGCGACCCCGTCGCTACCTCTGCCGAGGCGGAGGCGCAAGCCCTCGAGGCTTGCCGGCGCGCGTTCCGGCGCGAGCCGGACCGTATCACGAAGCTATGATCTGCCAGCGGCGGAGCGCCCTCGGCCGGCCTCGGGGCCGGCGCGCTCAGGGCAGGTCGAAGCGCTCGTCCGTGGCGCTCATGCCGATCTTGCCGACGAGGAAAGGCACGAGCGACTGCGTCGCGGCGAAGGAGTCGGGCCGGCGCATCTCGCCGCTGGCGCTTCCCTGCCAAAGGCGACGCGCGGCACGTTGATCCGACAGCATCATGGAGAGATGCACCTGGCGCGGCGACGGCGCCCCGGTCGCGGCCGAGCCCGTGGCGGTCTCGCCGCCGAAGAGGTTCTGATTGAGGGGGGTGAGGACGCCCATGCTCTCTGTTTTTTCGTTGTTCGGCACCGCGCTCTCGAGCGCCTTCGCCCCGTTGGTCTGGCCGCCGACCTGGCCGCCGGTCACCTCGGTCGCGTAGAACTCAAGGAGGAGCGGAGCATTATCCGAGACGACGTAGCCGCGGCTGCGCAGCGAGGCCTCGATCGCGGCCTTGAGGCGCTGGTACTGGTCGGTATCCTGCGCAGGCACGACCGAGATCGCGGAGCCCGGCGCGAGCGACGCGTAGGCTCGAGCGGTCACCGAGCCGGTCGCTTGGGCGGAGGCCGCCTGGGCCCAGACAAAAGGCGCGATCAGGACCAGAAACGCGGCCGCGAGCGCGTGGAATTTCCCCATTCTCTCCCTCCTAGAGGGCGGTCTCGCGTCCAGATCGCACCTGCGCTCGAGTTGCGCGCTGCGATCGTCGAGCCAAGCCCGCCCATCCCTAAGGTAATGAAAGCTTTACGCGAGCGCTACTGCGAACCTGTGTCCGACCGTCGAAATCTCGGGCGAAGACGCGCGCGCGGCACGCCGGCCTCAGCTCTGAGAGAGCGGCAGGAGCAGGAGCTGGGCGACCACGACATGGGGCGGTTGCTCGAGCGCGAAGACGACCGCGCGCGCCACATCGTCCGCCGTGAGCAGGGTCTCGAACGAAGCGTAGAAGCGCTCCGCCGCGGCCTTGTCGCCACGCCGACGCGCTTCGGCGAAGCCGGTACGCACGGTGCCGGGCATGATCTCGCTGACGCGCACGCCCGTGCCCTTGAGATCGGCGCGCAGCGAGTCGCTGAACATATGCACCGCCGCCTTGCTCGCGTTGTAGGCCGCACTTGTAGCCATGGGCCGCAAGCCGGCGACCGAGCCGAGATTGACGATATGCCCGCGTCCGCGCGCGAGCATGCCGGGGAGGATCGCATGGGTCATGCGCATGAGGCCCGTGACGTTGGTCTCGATCGTGTTTGCCCAGTCCGCGATGCCGCCCTCGTCGAAACGCCGGCGTCCGCCCACGTCCGATCCCGCATTGTTGATGAGGATGTCGACCGCGCGCCACTTGGCCGGCAGGGCCTTCATGACCCGTGCCGTGGCCTTGGCGTCGATCACGTCGAGAGCCAGGGGAAGGATGGCCTTGCCGTGGCGAGCGACGAGCTTGGCAAGCCGTTGGCTCTTGCGCGCAGTCGCGATGACGCGAACGCCGCGGGCGGCGAGGGCGCGCGCAAGGGCGGCACCGATGCCGCTCGATGCCCCGGTTATGAGGGCGATCGCTCCCGGGCGGAGAAGGGGCTGGTCGTCGCTCATCGCAAGTTATCTACCATGCCGAGCGGATGGACTTCCACCTCCCCCTGCCGCAAGATCGCGCACCCGCTTCGCATTGAGAGACTGCGCTCGCGGACGACGGAGAAAGGCGAGGAGCCGAGGCCATGGCGTACGAGACGCTTGCTATCGAGAGACACCGCGGCGGCATCGCAAGGCTCACCCTCAACCGGCCCGAGGTGCACAACGCGCTTTCCGGCCGCATGCTCGAGGAGCTGCCGCAAGCGGTACGGGAGCTGGAGTCCGAGCCCGGGGTACGAGTCGTGGTATTGACGGGGGCAGGGGAGAGCTTCTGCGCAGGCGCCGATCTGCGCTGGATGCAGGACGTGAGCAAGCTCGATCGCGCGGGGCGCATCGCCGCTTCCGGCGGGGTCGCGGCAGTGCTCACGGCCCTCGACCGCCTCTCCAAGCCGCTCGTCGGACGGATCAATGGGCAGGCCTATGGCGGAGGCGTCGGCCTCATTGCGGTCTGCGACATCGCGATCGCCGCGCGTGGCGCGCGCTTCGGGCTCAGCGAAGTGCGCCTTGGCCTGATCCCTGCGAACATCGGGCCTTACGTCATGAAGCGCCTGGGCGAGGCCAGGACCCGCGAGATCTTCTTCAATGGCAAGCTCTTCGATGCTGACGAGGCGGAGAGACTCGGCCTCGTCTCCCGGACCGTCGATGCGGCGGAGCTCGACGGCGCGGTCGAGCGCGAGGCCGGCTATTTCCTCAAATGCGGACCGCGGGCGGTCGCCCGCGCCAAAGCGCTCGTCCACCACATCGCGCGTCACGGGCCTTCCGAGAGCATCGAATACGCCATTGCGGGCCTGGCCGATGCCTGGGAAGGCGAGGAGAGCAGGGAGGGCATCGCGGCCTTCTTCGAAAAACGCAAGCCGAGCTGGGCCTCGTGAGGCGCCTCGGTGCATCGGCGCACGCTCTTCGCAGGCAGGTTCGAAGCTTGGCAATATAACGGCAATCATTGTATTCTAATGCTTCCACGCCGGGTGGCAGCGGGGCGGTCGTGGCCGGGCTCGGTTTCTCGGCGGAGCTCGGCGGCGCGAAAGTGGGGCGCAGGCGAGAAACGGTTGGGCGGGGCGGTGGGGTGGCCGGTCGGAAGTCCGGATCCGCCAACAAGGGGGGAATGATGAAGAGGGGCTTCTCCAAGGCTGCGGTTTCCGTCCTGGCTGTGGTTACCTTGTTGGGCGTGGCCGAGCGGGTCCACGCGGCCGGCTTCCAAATTTTCGATCAAAGTCCGAGCGGGGAGGGCGACGCGTTTGCGGGTGCTGCCGCAGTTGCCGAGGATGCCTCGACCATCTTCTTCAATCCCGCGGGCATGACCTACCTCAACGGGTATCAGGCGCAAGTCGGCATCAACGTCATCATGCCAGACGGGACTTTCAGCCCGAGCACGGCGAAGACGGCGCCTACGCCCATCAGCGGCCTTGCGCCGATGCCACTCACCGGACAGGGCAACCGCGATTTCGGCGAGGGCGTCGCTGCGCCGCACATCTATGCCTCGGCTCCCCTCGGCTTCGTGACAAGCGGCCTGTGGGCCGGGCTCGGGATCACCGCCCCCTTCGGCCTGGTGACGGATTACGGCAGCAACAGCTGGATCGGCCGCTATTATGCCGAGCGCACCCAGCTCAAGACGATCGATGTGAATCCTTCGCTGGCGTATAAGGCCACGGGTTGGCTCTCCCTCGGCGCGGGCGTCGATGTCCTGCATGGCAGCGGGCTCTTCAAGAACGCGGTCGACTTCGGCTCGATCTGCTCCAACGCCGCAGGGGCCGGACTTTGCGGACTGTTCGGTTTGGCCCCGCAGGCCGACGACGGGCAAGTCAAGCTCACGGGCAGCGACACCACGGTCGGCTGGAACGCGGGCGCGATCCTCCAGCCCTTCGAGGAGACGCATATCGGCCTCGCCTATCGCTCGGGCTACACGATGCGGTTGAGCGGTACGGCGAGCTTCACGGTGCCGACGGCGTACCGAACCCTCCAGGCGACCGTACCCGCCTTCGGAGGGAACTTCCTGAATACCTCTGCGCTCGCCAAGTTCAATCTGCCGGCGACGGCCAGCCTGTCGCTTTCCCAGCAGCTTACGCCCAAATGGACGCTCTTGGGCGACGTCAGCTGGACGGAGTGGAGCCGATTCAATGCCTTCACCGTGACGTTCGCAAATCCGGCGCAGCCGACCCAGACGACCGTCGAGAAATGGCACGATACGGTGCGCGAGTCGATCGGTGCCACCTACGCGGCGAGCGACAAGGCCAAGCTGCGCTTCGGCGTCGCCTACGATCCGACCCCGGTGCCCAACGCCTACCGGACTCTGAACATTCCCGACGACAGCCGCGTATGGCTCTCGATCGGGTATGGCATGCAGCTATGGGACGGCCTCTCCATGGACGCCGCCTTCAGCCACCTCTTCGTCGTGGGCAATTCGCCGGTCAGCCTCAGCAACGCCAACCAGGGCACGATCGCCGGCACATTCAGCTCCTCCGTCAACATTTTGACACTCGGCCTCAAGTACGTGTTCTAGCCCGCCGCGTCGCCGCCTCGACAAGGCGCCGAAGGGGGAGGTCGTCCGAGGGCTGATTGACGTTAACGTTAGAGACTTGACGTTAACGTAGGGGCGCTTATTCTTTGCCCCACGCGCAGTCGGGGAGGGGCTTGGTGGACGAGACTCGGAGCGTTGCAGACGAGCCGTGGGCAAAATCCTATCCGCCCGGCATCGCCCACGCGCTGAAGGTGCCTAAGGAACCCTTCTGGCGCCTGACCGACGAGGCGGTCGCCGAGTTCGCTGAGCTTACGGCACTCGATTTCCTGGACCGCCGCACGAGCTACCGCGAGCTCGGGCATCTCATCGACCGGGCGGCGGCGGGCTTCCAGGCGCTTGGCGTGGGCCGAGGCGTCAAGGTAGGGCTGCTGCTCCCCAATTGCCCCTATTACGTGATCTGCTATTTCGCCGTGCTCAAGGCGGGCGGCACGATCGTCAATTACAATCCCCTCTACGTGCCGCGCGAGATCGTGCACCAGATCGACGATTCCGAGACCGAGATCATGGTGACGCTCGATCTCAAGCTGCTTTACGACAAGATCGCGTTGTCGATGAGTCAATCGCGCCTCAAGCGTATCGTCGTTGGGCGCATGGCCGAGCTCTTGCCCTTTCCGCGGAACCTGCTCTTCTCGATCTTCAAGCGCGGCGAGCTGGCTCAAGTGCCCGAAGACGAGCGGCATGTGAGGTTCGACCGGCTCGTCGCGAACGACGGCCGCGTGCGCGAGGTGCCGGGCGACCCCGAGCGGGACATTGCGGTCCTGCAATATACGGGAGGGACTACTGGGACTCCCAAAGCTGCTGCGCTCACGCACGGCAATCTGTGGGCGAACCTGAGCCAGATCGAGGTCTGGTTCCCCGAAGGCGAGCGCGGCAAGGAGCGCACCTTGGCCGTGCTGCCGTTCTTTCACGTCTTCGCCATGACCTCGGTGATGAATTTCACGCTCCATTGCGGCGGGCTCTTGATCCTGTTGCCGCGCTTCGAGCTCAAGCAGGTCCTCAAGACCATCGACCGCAAGCGGCCGACGCTCTTTCCCGGGGTTCCCACCATCTACACGGCGATCAACAACGCGCCCGATCTCGCGAAGTACGATCTCTCTTCGATCAAGCTGTGCATCTCGGGGGCGGCCACCCTGCCGGCCGAGGTCAAGCGCCAGTTCGAGGCGCACACGGGCTGCAAGCTGGTCGAGGGCTATGGTCTCAGCGAGGCCTCGCCGGTGGTGTGCTGCAATCCCATCTACGGGCTGAACAAGCCGGGCTCGATCGGCTTGCCGGTCCCGGGGACGGAAGTGCGCATCATGTCGCTCGACGAGCCGCACCGGCCGCTGCCGACCGGCGAGCGCGGCGAGCTTTGGGTGCGCGGGCCGCAGGTGATGGCCGAATACTGGCATCAGCCCGAGGAGACCGCGCATACGCTGATCGACGGCTGGCTCCGCACCGGCGACGTCGGCTACATGGACGCGGACGGCTACTTCTTCATCGTCGACCGCCTCAAGGAAGTGATCATCGCCGGCGGCTACAAGATCTATCCGCGCACGGTCGAGGAGGCGATTTACCAGAATCCCGCCGTCGCCGAGGCAGCGGTCGTCGGCGTGCCCGATCCCTATCGCGGCGCCACCGTCATGGCCTTCGTCGTGAAGCACAAGGGCGCGTCGCTCGATGAGGAGGGCCTGCGGACGTTCCTCGCCGACAAGCTCTCGGCCATCGAGATGCCAAAACTCATCGAGTTCCGCGATGAGCTGCCCAAGTCCGCCGTCGGCAAAATCCTGAAAAAGGCCCTCATCGAGGAGCGGGGGACCGCGCCGGAAAGCGGGAAACCGTCGAGCCCGCGCCATGGCTAAGCTGACCGCGATCGAGGGCAAGGAGCCGGCCGGCGTCGGCGAGCAGGAGTACACGATCAGCGAGCTTGCGGCTGAGTGCGAGGTGACGCAGCGCGCGATCCGCTTCTACGAGGACCAGCACCTGTTGGCGCCGCGCCGGCTCGGCCAAATCCGCATCTTCAGCCGCCGCGACCGCGTGCGGCTCGAGCTCATCCTGCGCGGCAAACGTCTCGGCTTCTCCCTTGCCGCGATCAAGGAGATGCTCGATCTCTGCGAGGTGGACGGCGACCATGTGCAGCAGCTGCGGGTTGCCCTCGACAGGGGGCGCCGTCGCATTGCCGAGCTCGTCGGCCAGCAGCAGGACATCGCAAGTGCCTTGGCAGAGCTGCGCGAGCTCGAGCGGCACCTCGCGGCACGCCTGCGCGAGAAGGGCATCGACCCGGAAGAGATCGTCAAGAGCGACGCGGCGTGATTTGCCGGCCTTGCCGCGGAGGTTTTCGAGCACCAGTTTTCGAGGGGTCGAGCGTCACCTCCACTTCGACCCTTCCCCTTAGAAGGGGGAGGGCCGGGACGGGGTCCATCTCGCGCCCCTGAGTCCGAGCACTACAAGGAGACAGCCCGATGAAAAACGTGGTGATCGCCGGCTATGCCCGGTCTCCCTTCCACTTCGCGAACAAGGGCGAGCTCAGGCGCGTGCGGCCGGACGAGCTGGCGGCGCAAACGGTGGCCGGTCTCATCGAGCGCACGCGCCTCGATCCGGCCGAGCTTGAGGATCTCATCGTCGGCTGTGCGATGCCCGAAGGCGAGCAGGGACTCAATGTCGCCCGCCTCATCGGCTTCCTGGCACACCTCCCGATCTCGGTCGCGGGCAGCACGGTCAACCGTTTCTGCGGCTCCTCGATGCAGGCGATCCACATGGCGGCCGGCGCCATCCAGCTCGGTGCCGGCGAGGCCTTCATCTGCGCGGGTGTTGAATCGATGACCCGGGTGCCGATGATGGGATTCAATCCGCTCCCCCATCCCCGCCTCGCTAAGGAATATCCTCAAGCGTACGTCTCGATGGGCATCACCGCCGAGAACGTCGCCCAGAAATACCAGATCACGCGCGCGGAGCAGGAGGCCTTCGCGCTTCTGAGCCAGAAGAAGGCCGCCGCCGCCGAAGCCGCGGGAAAGCTTGCCGGCGAGATCGTCGCCATCAAGCATGACGGCAAGCTGGTCGAAAAGGACGGCTGCATCCGCGCCGATGCGTCGGCCGAGGGTTTGGCCGCACTCAAGCCCGCCTTCGACGAGCACGGCACGGTCACGGCCGGGACCTCCTCTCCCCTGACCGATGGGGCTGCGGCCACGGTGGTGTGCACGGAGGAATATGCCGCGAGGAAGGGGCTCGAGCCGCTTGCGCGCGTGAGGAGCGTGGCCGTCGCCGGCTGCGCGCCCGAGATCATGGGGATGGGTCCGGTCGAGGCGAGCCGCAAGGCGCTCGCGCGCGCCGGCCTCGAGGTCAAGGACATCGACATCGTCGAGCTCAACGAGGCCTTCGCTTCCCAATCGATTGCCTGTATGCGCGAGCTCGGCATCGACGCGAGCAAGGTCAACCTCGACGGCGGCGCCATAGCACTCGGCCATCCCTTGGGGGCCACGGGAGCGCGCATCACCGGCAAGGCGGCCCAGCTCCTCAAGCGCGAAGGCAAGCGCTTTGCGCTCGCCACTCAATGCATCGGCGGCGGCCAGGGCATTGCCACCGTGCTGGAGGCCGTGCGATGAGGATCGAGAGGGCCGCCGTCATCGGCGCCGGCGTGATGGGAAGCGGCATTGCCGCGCACGTCGCGAACGCGGGCGTGCCCGTCCTGCTGCTCGACATCGTGCCGCCCCAAGCCAACAACCGCAATGCGCTGGCGGAGGCTGCCGTCGAGCGCATGCTCAAGGCCGAGCCGGCGCCCTTCATGTCGAAGGCGGCGGCAAGGCTGGTGACGGCGGGGAACCTCGAGGACGACCTCGCCAGGCTCGCGGAGGTCGATTGGATCGTCGAGGCGGTGGTCGAGAACGCGGAGGTGAAGCGCGCGCTCTATGCCAAGCTCGAGGCTCTGCGCAAGAAGGGCTCGATCTTGTCCTCCAACACCTCGACCATCCCGTTAGCTAAGCTGACGGAGGGACTGCCCAAGTCCTTCGCCAGGGACTTCCTCATCACGCACTTCTTCAACCCACCGCGCTACATGCGCCTTCTCGAGATCGTGGCGGGCCCGAGCACGCGCAAGACGGCCACGGAAGCGATCCGGCGCTTCGCCGACGAGCGGCTCGGCAAGGGTGTCGTCGAGTGCAAGGACACGCCCGGCTTCATCGCCAACCGCATCGGCACGCTGTGGCTTCAGGTCGCGGTCGGGAGCGCCTTCGAGCTCGAGCTCTCCGTCGAGGAGGCGGACGCGGTGGCGGGCCGTCCCATGGGCGTTCCCAAGACGGGCGTGTTCGGCCTCTTGGATCTCGTCGGCATCGACTTGATGCCGCATGTGGCGGCGAGCATGCTCGCCTCGCTTCCGGCGGGCGACATGTACCGCAGCCTGTTCAAGGAAATCCCGCTCGTCGGCAAGATGATCGCGGAGGGCTTGACCGGCCGCAAGGGCAAGGGCGGCTTCTACCGCCTTCAGCGCAAGGACGGCGGCGAGCGGGTCAAGGAGTCGATCGATCTCAAGACCGGCGCCTACGCGCCCTCGACGAAGCCGCAACTCGAGAGTATCGGGGCCGCGCGCAAGGGCGGGCTCAAGGCACTCGTCGAGCATCCGGACAAGGGCGGGCAATACGCCTGGCGGGTGCTGAGCCACACGCTCGCCTATGCCGCTGCACTCGTGCCCGAGATCGCCGATACGATTCCCGCGGTCGATCAGGCGATGCGGCTTGGCTACGCGTGGAGATACGGGCCCTTCGAGCTCATCGACCAGCTCGGCACGGGGTGGTTCGCCGAGAAGCTCAAAGCGGCGGGCATGACGGTCCCGCCGTTGCTCGAGCGCGCGGGCGGCCGCCCCTTCTACAAGACCGACGCCGGCAAGCTCCATTATCTCAAGACCGACGGCGAGTACGCGGAGCTCACCCGACCGGCGGGCGTGCTTTTGCTCGCGGACATCAAGCGCGCCTCCGAGCCGCTCGCGCGGAATGCCTCCGCCGCCCTGTGGGACATCGGCGATGGTGTGGTGTGTCTCGAGTTCCGCAGCAAGATGAACGCGATGGACCCCGACATCCTCGATCTCGTCCAGAAGGCGATCAAGCTGGTGAAGGAGAAGTACAAGGCGCTCGTCATCTACAACGAGGCCGACAACTTCTCGGTCGGCGCCAACATCGGCCTCGCGCTTTTCGCCGCCAACGTGGCGCTGTGGCCGATGATCGAGGAGATGGTGGCGAAGGGCCAGGCGACCTACAAGGCGCTCAAGTACGCGCCTTTTCCGGTGGTCGCAGCCCCCTCCGGCATGGCCTTGGGCGGTGGGTGCGAGATTCTCCTCCATTCGAGTGCTGTGCAGGCGCACGCCGAGAGCTACATGGGGCTCGTCGAGGTGGGGGTGGGCCTCGTCCCCGGTTGGGGCGGCTGCAAGGAGGTCCTGACGCGCTGGCTTCGTAATCCGAAGCGGCCGGGCGGGCCGATGCCGGCGATCGGCAAGGCCTTCGAGATGATCGGGACCGCGCAGGTGGCGAAGTCCGCCTTCGAGGCCAAGGAGATGCTGCTGCTGCGCGAGAGCGACGCCATCACCATGAACCGCGACCGCCTGCTCGCCGACGCCAAGGCCAAGGCGCTCAAGCTCGCCAAGCGCTACAAGGCGCCCGAGCCGGCCGCGGAAATCCGCCTGCCCGGGCGCAGCGCCAAGGTCGCCCTCGAGCTCGCGGTCGAAGGCTTGCGCCGGCAAGGCAAGGCGACGGCGCATGATGTGACCGTGTCGGGCGAGCTCGCGACCGTGCTTTCCGGCGGCGACACCGACATCACCGAGACGCTCGGCGAGGACGATCTCACTAGGCTCGAGCGCCGGGCCTTCATGACGCTTGTCCGCAGCGAAGCGACCCTAGAGCGCATCGAGCACATGCTCGAGACCGGCAAACCCCTGAGGAACTAGCCATGGCCACCTACAAGGCTCCCTTGCGGGAGATGCGCTTCGTGCTCCAGGAGCTCCTCTCCGTCGACGCGATTGCCAAGCTCCCCGGTTACGAGGAGGCGACGGGCGACGTGGTGGAGGCCATTCTCGAGGAAGGGGCTAAGCTCTGCGAGAACGAGCTTATGCCGCTCAACCGGAGCGGCGACGAGGAGGGCTGCCATTACGAGAACGGCGTCGTGCGCACGCCCAAGGGCTTCAAGGAGGCCTACAAGCTCTTCGCGGACGGCGGCTGGCCGGCGCTTTCCTGCGCGCCTCGATATGGCGGCCAGGGGCTGCCGAAAGTCGTGAGCCTCGCGGTCGAGGAGATGATCTGCTCGGCGAACATTTCCTTCGGCATGTACCCGGGCCTGAGTGTGGGCGCCTATAACGCGATCGAGGCGAGTGCCGGCGAGGCACTCAAGGCGCTCTATCTCCCCAAGCTCGCGTCCGGCGCATGGGCCGGCACCATGTGCCTGACCGAACCCCAATGCGGCACCGATCTCGGCCTCGTCCGCACGCGCGCCGAGCCTGCCGCCGACGGCAGCTACGCGATCACCGGGACCAAGATATTCATCTCGGCGGGCGAGCATGACCTGACCGAGAACATCATCCATCTCGTGCTTGCGCGTCTGCCCGGAGCCCCCGACGGCACGCACGGCATCAGCCTGTTCCTCGTGCCGCGCGAGCTGCCGAACGCGGACGGCAGCCTCGGCATGAGGAACGCCGTGCGCTGCGGCTCCATCGAGCACAAGATGGGGATCAAGGCGTCGGCGACCTGCGTGATGAATTTCGACGCGGCCAAGGGCTGGCTCGTGGGCGAGCCCAACAAGGGCATGCGCTGCATGTTCGTGATGATGAACGCGGCACGTCTGGGCGTCGGCATCCAGGGCCTGGGGATCGCGGAGACGGCGTACCAGAGTGCCGTCGCCTACGCCAAGGAACGGCTTGCCGGGCGCTCGCTCGCGGGAGCCAAGCATCCCGACCGGCCCGCGGACCCGATCATCGTGCATCCCGACGTGCGGCGCATGCTGCTCACCATGCGCGCGCAAGTGGAGGCAGCACGGGCGCTCGCCTATTGGGTCGGCCTCGAGGGCGACAAGGCGGCGAAGCATCCGGACGCGGCGGCGCGCGAGGCGGCGGACGATCTGGTGGCGCTCTTGACCCCCATCGTCAAGGCCTATTTCACCGACATGGGCTTCGAGGCGGCGAACCTCGCGGTGCAGACCTACGGCGGGCACGGCTATATCCGCGAGAACGGCGTCGAGCAGCTCGTGCGCGACGCGCGCATCACCCAGATCTACGAGGGGGCGAACGGCATCCAGGCGCTCGACCTCGTGGGGCGCAAGCTCGGCTCCCACATGGGCCGCTCCTTGCGCCGCTTCTTCCACCCGGTCCTGGGCTTGATCGAGGCGTACCAGGGGGATGCCAAGATGGCCGAGTTCGTCCTCCCGCTCGCCAAGGCCTTCGGCCGCCTGCAGCAGGCGACCGCCTGGCTCGCCGAGCAGGGCCTGCGCGACCCGGAGGAGGCGGGAGCCGCGGCGAGCGACTATTTGCGCCTCTTCGCCCTGGTGGCGCTCGGCTACATGTGGTGCCGCATGGCCAAGACCGCACTTCAGAAGCTCGCGGACGGCGGCACGGAGGAGCGCTCCTTCTACGAGGCCAAGCTCGCGACCGCGCGCTTCTTCATGGCGCGCCTGTTGCCGCAGACGGGCACGCTGTTCGCCACCCTCATGGCGGGAAAGAAGCCCCTCATGGCGCTCGCGGAGGCGGCGTTTTGAGGGGCTCCCCCGAGCGCCCGCCATTGCCTAACTCTGAGGCCGCCATTATCGTGGCCCGTTCGCCAGCCGGCCGGCCTTGCGGCGGCAGTGCGGAGAGAGGGCGTGGAGGTAGGAGATGGCGGAGCCGAAGCGGCTCATCGTCGGGTTGAGCGGCGCCTCGGGCGTGATCTACGGCGTGCGCGCGCTCGAGCTGCTCAAGGGGAGCGGGGTCGAGACTCATCTCGTCATGTCGCGCTCGGCCGAGGTGACGCTCGCCTACGAGACCAAGCTCAAGGTGCGGGACGTGCAGGCGCTCGCCGATGTGGTGCATCCCATCCACGACATCGCCGCCTCGATCTCGAGCGGCTCGTTCAAGACCCTTGGCATGCTCGTCTCGCCCTGCTCGATCCGCACGCTCTCCGAGATCGCGACGGGGGTCACCTCGACGCTTCTGACGCGCGCCGCCGACGTCGTGCTCAAGGAGCGGCGCCCGCTGGTGCTCATGCTGCGCGAGACCCCGCTCCACACCGGCCATCTCCGCACCATGACCGCGCTCTCCGAGATGGGGGCGATCATCGCACCGCCCATTCCGGCCTTCTACTTCGGGCCCAAGACGCTCGACGATATCATCAACCAGTCGATCGGCCGCGCGCTCGATCTCTTCGGCATCGAGCTCGGCATCGTCAGGCGCTGGGGCGGGGGGAGTGCCGAGCGCGGGCGCCAACGCAACCCCTCTCGGCGCCGCAAGAGCTAGACCGTTTGCACCGTCGGCTCCAGCGGCGCGGTTGAAATCTGATGAATTGCCTCGCTAGCTCTGTTATACGGAGCCCAAGTCCGTTTAAGAGGTCGAGAGTCGGCTAAGAGCTATCCTGACAGCAATCACCGAAGAGTCCTCGCGCGATGTTTGCTCGCCGAACCCTGTTGGCCGTGGCCGCGTGTGCCGCATTGAGCCCCTTCGCAGCTCCGAGCCGGGCCGCGGCGGAGGATTTGCCGGCCGAGGGCGCCAAATTTGTCGCCGGTATCGTCGATCAGGCGCTCAAGATTCTCAAGGACAAGTCGCTCGGCGAAGACGAGCAGATCAAGCGCCTCACCGATTTGTTCATCGAGAATTTCGACGTGCGCGCCATGAGTCTCTTTGCGCTCGGCGTCTACGCGGGAAGGGCGCGGGGTGCGGAACGGGAGGCTTATTTCGACGCGTTCAAGAACTATATGATCCGGCACTATTTCTCGCGCCTGGAGTCCGTCGGCGACGTATTCTCGGTCAACAGGGCCTCGCTCGATGGCGAGAATATCGTCTGGGTGACGAGCGAGGCCGGCTCGCACGGAGAGAAGGGGTACCGGGTCGAGTGGCGCGTCCGCAAGCAAGACGGCTTGCTCAAGATTTTCGATGTTCTCGTCGAGGGCTCCAGCTTGATGTGGCTCCAGCGCAACGACTTCGCTTCCGTGCTTCGACACAACGACGGAAACATCGCGGAGCTGACGGAGCTCATGCGCAAACAGAAGGTCGGCAATGAGACCCCGTCGCAATAATAGTAAGGCGCGCGGCCGATATCGCTAAGGGCGAGGGCGGAGCGCCGATATCGGCTGCCGAGGGCCAACCCCGAGCGCGTGCTCCGATACCCATTGCGAAGCGTCCAGTGAAAGCGGGAGACTGGCGTCCTGCGCCGCGGGTCCGCGCCTAAGAGCCGGGGTCTGCGCGCGCCGCCGGATCGGCAGAGCCACCAGGGAGGGAGGGATGGCGCGGAGCCATATCAGCGATCTCGCGACGATCATCGAGGACCTGGATGCGCTCGGGCGGCTGGTGCGCATCCGCTCCGAGGTCGACCTCAAGCACGATCTCGCCGGCCTCGCGGCGAAGCTCGAAGGCGGCCCGCGCGCCGTCCTCTTCGAGCGGGTCAAGGGACACACGGCACCCGTCTTCACCGGACTCTACTGGTCGCGCGAGCTGCTTGCGGAGCTCATGCGGCAGGAGGAGCGCGCGCTCCCCCAATACGTCTCCGACTGCATCAAGGCCTGGCAGCAGCGCCCGCGGCCGCCGGTCATGGTCAAGAGCGGCCCGGTCCTCGAGGTCACGGAGAAATCGGTCGATCTCGCCAAGCTGCCGATCCCGATCCACGCGCTCAAGGACGGCGGGCCCTATTTCGATGCCGGCGTGGTGATCGCGCTCGATCCCGAGAACGGCATCCGCAATGCCTCGATCCAGCGCTTCATGGTCGAGAACAGGAACACGCTGCACGTCAACATCGACGCGGGCCGGCACCTCGAGCTCTATCTCAACAAGGCCGCGGCGATCGACCGCGCGCTGCCCTTCTCGCTCAACATCGGCGTGGGCCCGGGTCTGCATTTCGCGGCCGCCACGCCGGCCGAGGCCGCACCCGCCGACACGGACGAGCTCGGCATCGCGAGCGAGTTCCACGATGCTGCGCTCGAGCTCGTCCCGGGCAAGGTGCTGCCCGTGCACATGGTGGCGAACGCCATGTATGCGCTCGAATGCGAGATGATCCCGGGCGAGCTCGGCGAAGAGGGGCCGTTCGCGGAAGTGACCAACTACTACGCCAAGCGCGCGCCGCGCCCGGTCGTCCACGTGCGCGCCATCCATCATCGCGCCCGGCCCGTCTTCCAGACCATTCTCTCGGGGGTCGAGGTGTGGAACTCGGTCGGCCTCTTGGGCGAGGCGAACGTGCTCGCCCTGCTTCAGCGCCAGGTGCCGGGCGTCAAGGATGTCTACTTCAGCCACGGCGGCTGCGGCTTCTACCACGCGGTCGTCAAGCTCGCACAGCAGCGCGCGGGCTGGTCGAAGCAGGCGATCATGGCGGCCTTCGCGGCCTTCCCGCCGCTCAAGATGGTCACGATCGTCGACGACGACGTCGACATCCGCAGCGCAAGCGATGTCGAGTGGGCGATGGCGACGCGGCTCGATCCCGACCGTGGCATCCTGCGCATCGCGAACGTCTTCGGCCACGGCCTCAACCCGAGCTTTCCGGACTACATCGGCGCCAAGGTCGGCTTCGACTGCTGCCGCCCCTTCCCGCACACGCACGACTACGACCGCGCCTCCTACAAGGCGATGACGTTGGACGGCCTCGACATGGTCGTGCCGGAGATCAAGAAGTGCCGCGTGGCCAAGCCTGGAAAGACCGGGAAGAAGACGCGTCCATCCCGCGCTTCCGGCGGAAGCGCCATGTAGGGCAGAGCCCTCCCTCACCCGGCTCGCTGCGCTCGCCACCCTCTCCCGCAAGCGGGAGAGGGAAGGGGCCCGTCGCGCGAGCGACGGGAAGGGTGAGGGAAAGCCCGCTATCGCCTACTCGGCCGCCACCTTCGGCAAATCGGCAAGCGCGCTTGCAAGGGCGGCGGGATCGTAGTCGCGGTCCTCGAGCTTGCCGGCGAAATAATCGATATAGGCCTGCATGTCGAAATGACCGTGGCCGCAGAGGTTGAAGAGGATGGCGCGGCTCTTGCCCTCCTTCTTGCACACGAGCGCCTCGTCGACCACCGCTTTGATCGCGTGGTTCGCCTCGGGTGCCGGGAGCACGCCCTCGCTGCGCGCGAAGTCGACGCCGGCCTCGAAACAGGGGGTCTGATGGTAGGCGCGCGATTCGATGAGACCCAGCTCCTGGATGAGGCTCACGAGCGGCGCCATGCCGTGATAGCGCAGGCCGCCTGCGTGGAAGCCCGGCGGCACGAAGGCCGAGCCGAGCGTGTGCATCTTGACGAGCGGCGTCAGGTGCCCGGTGTCGCCGAAGTCGTAGGCATATCTGCCGCGCGTGAGCGTGGGGCAGGCGGAAGGCTCGACCGCGATCACGCGCAGCTTCTTGCCGCCGCGCAATTGGGCACCCAGGAAGGGGAAGGCGATGCCGGCGAAATTGCTGCCCCCGCCCGTGCAGCCGATAATGATGTCGGGATAATCGTCCGCCATCTCGAGCTGAAGCATGGCCTCTTGTCCGATCACGGTCTGATGCAGCAGCACGTGATTGAGCACGCTGCCGAGCGCGTATTTGGTGTCGGCGCGCTGGGCTGCGACCTCGACCGCCTCGCTGATGGCGATGCCGAGGCTGCCGTTCGAATTGGGGTATGCTGCGAGGACCTTGCGCCCGGACTCGGTCTCCCTCGACGGGCTCGCCACGCATTCGGCCCCCCAGGCCTCCATGAGCGCCTTGCGGTAGGGCTTCTGCTCGAAGCTCACCTTGACCATGAAGACCTTGACCTCGATGCCGAAAAGGGCGCCCGCGAAGGCCAGCGCCGAGCCCCATTGGCCGGCACCCGTCTCGGTGGTGAGCCGCTTGACGCCCGCCTCCTTGTTGTAGAAAGCCTGGGCGACCGAGGTATTGGGCTTGTGGCTGCCGGCGGGGCTGACGCCTTCGTACTTGTAGTAAATGCGGGCCGGTGTCGCCAAGGCCGCCTCCAGGCGCCGCGCGCGGAAGAGCGGGGTGGGCCGCCACTGGCGGTAGATGTCGCGCACCGGCTCGGGAATCTCGATGGTGCGTTCCGCCGAGACCTCCTGCCGGATGAGGGCCATCGGGAAGAGCGGCTCGAGGTCGGCGGGCCCGATCGGCTGCAAAGTGCCGGGATGGAGCGGCGGTGCGGGCGGACGCGGCAGGTCGGCCACGATATTGTACCAAGTCTTGGGAATTCGCCCCTCGTCGAGCACGTATTTGACCGTGTCGGACATCGCCTACCTCCAGTAGTGCCGCATTCGGCGGCGGAATTTTAGAGATAAAGCGATAGGGCAGCAACGGGAACTCCCGAGCTCTCGCGAGCGCCAGCGATCCCTTGCGGCGGTGCGCTCCCTGTTTCATTGCGCGAGGCATATGATTGGGCTAGCTTTGCCGTCGTTCGTCGAGGTGGATTTCCGGGCCCTTTCATGACGATGCCGAGTCGCCATCGCGTGTTGCTGGTCGAGGACACCACGTCGCTTGCCCGCGTCTATGTCGAGTATCTGCGCAAGGAGCCCTACGAAGTCACCCAAGTGGAGACTGGAGCTGCGGCCCTCGCGGAGATCGAGGCGCGGACGCCGGACGCGATCCTCCTCGACTTGGCCCTCCCCGACATGAACGGGCTCGAGATCCTGAAGCGCGTGCGCTCGCAGGAACTGCCGGTAGCCGTCGTCGTCATCACCGCGCATGGCTCGATCGCGACGGCGGTCGAGGCGATGCGCGCGGGGGCTTACGACTTCCTGGTCAAGCCTTTCAGCGCGGACCGGCTCGTCGTCACCCTGCGCAACGCGGTCGAGCGTCAGCGCCTCGCGCGCATGGTCGAGTCGCTCAAGGAGGACTTCGGGCGCGACCAGTATTTCGGCTTCATCGGCTCCTCGCTCCCCATGCAGGCCGTTTACCGCATCGTCGACAGCGCCGCCGGCAGCAAGGCCACGATCTTCATCACCGGCGAGAGCGGCACCGGCAAGGAGGTCTGCGCGCAGGCGATTCACCAGCGCAGCCCGAGGGGACGGGAGCCCTTCGTGGCCCTCAACTGCGCGGCGATCCCGCACGATCTCATGGAAAGCGAGATCTTCGGCCACGTGAAGGGCGCCTTCACGGGAGCGATTGCCGAGCGCGAGGGTGCTGCCGCGCGCGCGAATGGCGGCACGCTCTTCCTCGACGAGATTTGCGAGATGGACCTCGATCTGCAATCGAAGCTCTTGCGCTTCGTGCAGACGGGGAGCTTCGTCAAGGTCGGCGGGCGCACGACCGAGAAGGTCGATGTGCGCTTCATCTGCGCGAGCAACAAGGATCCTCTCAAGGAAGTCGAGGCCGGCCGTTTCCGGGAAGACCTCTACTATCGCCTCCACGTCATTCCGATTCATCTGCCAGCCTTGCGCGAGCGCGACGAGGACGTTCTGGTGATCGCGCGCCACTTCCTCGTGGCTTTCGCCAAGGAGGAGGGCAAGCGCTTCGAGCGCTTCGCACCCGAGGTCGAGGCGATCCTGCGCGGCTATCATTGGCCGGGCAACGTGCGCCAGCTTCAGAACGTGCTGCGCAACGTCATCGTGCTGAACGACGGCGAAACGGTGACGCTCGACATGCTGCCCCCACCCCTTGACCACGTCGAGGCGAGCCGGCGCGCCGGGCTTGCGGGCGCTGCACCCGAAGGGCCGGCACGCAAGCAAGCCTCGCCTGCCGGCGACGGCACGCCCGACGGCATACGCCCGCTCTGGCAGGTCGAGAAGGACACCATCGAGGAGGCCATTCGCCTCTGTCAGGGAAACATTCCCAAGGCCGCGACCCACCTCGGCATCAGCGCCTCCACCATCTACCGCAAGCGCATGAGCTGGCAGGTGGGCGGAGAGGGCTAGCCCGGATTTCTCACAGCTTCCACTCACCGGCAGCGAGGTGGTGCTCGCGCGGCGATTTTTGCGTGCCATTTTCGTGGACGCGGGCTGCACCGCAGCGTGATGCGCGGCATGCGAGTCTTGGGGGAGGTGAAGGCACGGCATGGTGGTCGGGGTGGGCGCGCGAGATCGAGCGGGGGTCTTGCCATCAACGGTGTGTGACCGGCGGGCCGGCTTAGCCGGTATCGCAGGCGGCGTGGAGGAGGCGATGGGCGGTTGCGAAGGCGGCCTGAGCGGGGCAGCCTGAGGCCATGGCGAGCTTGACGCGGCGGACGCTGGTGGTGACGAGAGCGCCGATCTTGAGGAGCTTGAGGCGGATGGTGCCGCAGGTGGCCTTGGCGAACTGGGTGTGCTTGAGGGCGAGACGGCGCAGTGCAGTGAGCAGGACATAGGCCATGGAGGCGAACCACAGGCGGAGCTGGTTGGCGCGCAGGGTGGCGGCTGAGGTGCGGTCGGCGAAGAGGTCGAGCTGGCATTCCTTGATGCGGTTCTCCATCTCGCCGCGGGCGCAATAGAGGTCCTCGTAGAGATGGCGGGCGTCGCCATCGGCGGCCGTAAGCGAGGTGACGAGGAAGCGGGGGTTGGATTTGTCTTGCGTCCATTCCGCCTTGCCAATGACGCGCCGCTGCCGGCTCCAGCTCTTGCGGGTCGACCACATGAAGTCCTTGAAGCGCCGCGCCGGCTGGCCGGTT
>DATNIJ010000329.1:0-6200 GCA_035604475.1 Alphaproteobacteria bacterium | reverse complement strand
GGGAGAGGGTAGGGTGAGGGGGCGAGGGTAACGTGAGGGTGACGCCCGGAATCTTGAAGGCTGGTGCTACGCCGCCTTCTGCATGTAGGAGCGGACCAGCTCCTCGGCGATCTGCACGGCGTTGAGCGCCGCACCCTTGCGCAGATTGTCCGAGACGACCCAGAGGCTGAGGCCGTACTTGACGCTCGGGTCCTGGCGGATGCGGCTCACGAAGACCGCGTCCTCGCCCGCGCACTCGGCCGGCGTCACATAGCCCTCGTCCGCGCGATAATCGACGACGGCTACTCCTGGTGCGGCCTTGAGTGCGGCGCGCGCCGCCTCGACCGTGAGCGGCTTGGCGAACTCGAGATTGACCGCCTCGCCGTGGCCGATGAAGACCGGCACGCGCACGCAGCTGGCCGCCACCTCGATGTCCGGATCGAGGATTTTCTTGGTCTCGACCCGCATCTTCCATTCCTCCCTGGTCGAGCCGTCTTCCATGAAGACGTCGATGTGAGGAATGACGTTGAAGGCGATCTGCTTGGTGAACTTGTGCTTGACCGGCTGGTCGCCCACGTAGATTCCGCGCGTCTGCTCGAAGAGCTCGTCCATGGCCGCCTTGCCCGCACCCGACACCGACTGGTAGGTCGCGACCACCACGCGCTTGATGCGCGCGAGGTCGTGGAGCGGCTTGAGCGCCACCACCATCTGGATCGTCGAGCAGTTGGGATTGGCGATGATGTTCCTCTTCGCGTAGCCCTTGATGGCGTGCGCATTGACCTCGGGCACCACGAGGGGCACCTCGGGGTCCATGCGGAAATAGGAGGTGTTGTCGATGACGACGGCACCCGCCTTCGCCGCGCGCGGGCTATGGACGGCCGAGACCTTGGCTCCCGGCGAGGAGAGCACGATGTCGATGCCCTTGAAGTCGAACTTCGCGAGCTCGCGGACCTTGAGCGTGTCACCCTCGCCGAAGGAGACCTCCTGGCCGACCGAGCGCTCGGAGGCAAGGGCCACCACCTCGTCGACGGGGAAATTGCGCTCGGCGAGGGTCTCCAGCATCGCGCGGCCGACATTGCCGGTCGCACCGACCACCGCAACTCTGTATCCCATGATACGCTACCAGCCTGACGTTGAGCTCCAGTGCCGACTTTCGCGAGTTCGTGGGTCGCCTTCCGGCGACTCACGAGCCGCGAAATCGGCACAAACTGAAAGTATTGTACCTGCTTGCAGGCTTCGCGCCAAATGGCGCGAAACTCTGCAAGCAGGTACTTCAGCCCGTTGACTTACGCCGGTCGCCGGGGAAATTCAAGACGAGCGTCGCTATTTCGCAGAAGAGCATGAGCAAGCGCCCGACGACCTACGCCGAGTTCTGGCCCTATTACCTCGCCGAGCACCGCGGGGCGGCGACGCGCGTCTGCCATTACCTCGGCAGCGGCCTCGGCCTCCTCCTCCTCTTGGCCGGCATCGTCGCGGCCGACTGGCGCGCGCTCCCGGCCGCCCTCCTCGTCGGTTACGGCTTCGCCTGGCTCGGCCATCTCGTCTTCGAGCGCAACCGGCCGGCGACCTTGCGCTATCCCTTATGGTCGTTCATGAGCGATTTCCGCATGCTCGCCCTCTTCCTCGCGCGTAGGCTCGAGGCCGAGCGCAAGCGCCAGCGCGGGGAGTAGCTCGCGGCGTCCTTCACGCCCGAAGCGCGCATTATACTAGCCTTTTTGCGTGATCTATAATAGCCTTTTTACTGCATATAAAATAGCCGTTTTGCAGAGCGAACCTTAGCCTCTTTGCGGGAAGCGCTGAGCCGTCCTGCGCCGCAGCCAACGATTGAGAGCGCCAATGAGTGAGAGCGGGTGACGAGCGATGGGCGCCTCTCAGGCGACGGGCATCATTCCACGTCATCTGGCGGCAAGAGTCGAACGCGCCTTACGCTCGAGCCGCATCGTCAACATCGTGGGCCCGCGCCAGTCGGGAAAAACCACGCTTGTACGCGAGCTGATTCAAGCGGCCCGCTACATCACTTTGGATGATGACGCGACGAGGGCGGCCCTCGAGCTCGACGCCTATGGCCAGATGCGGGCGTTCGCCGAAGAGGCAAAGAGCTCGTCGTTGCCGATCGTCGTCGACGAGATCCAGCGTGTGCCGGCCATCTCGCTGGCGCTCAAGAGGCTCGTCGACGCAGATCGGAGACCCGGGCAGTACGTTCTCACCGGTTCCTCGGACGTATTCACGAGCGGGAAGGCGTACGACTCGCTCGCCGGACGCGTGACGACGCTCATTCTCCGCCCGCTTAGCGCGCCGGAGATAATGGGCGCAGGCAGTTGCGGCCTGCTCGATGCAGTCACGGCGGCGCCGCGGGATTGCTTCCGCGATTTGCCGGTTCCCCGCAGTTTTCGACGCGCCGAGTTGATCGACCTCCTCGCCCGCGGCGGCTTTCCCGAAATTCGCCGTCTTGACGAGCCGGAGCGGACTGCGCGCTACGTGAGCTATCTCGACAGCATCGTCGAACGCGACGTGGCCCCCGTTGCGCGTGTGCGCAAACCCGATCTCTTGCGCCGGCTCATCGATCAGTTGGCGTCCCGAACGGCGGAAGAACTCAACATCGCCAGCCTTTGCGGCGTGATCGGCGCGCGCAAGGAGACCGTGAACGACTATATCGACGTGTTGTCGCGGCTGGGCATCGTCCACCGCCTGGGCGCTTGGGCTTTCTCCGGTGCCAAGAGAGAAGTCAAGTCGCCGAAGCTTCATTTCATGGACTTGGGCTGCGCCACCGCGATACGCGGCGAGGATGCCCACAGCTTCGGACCGGGGGCGGACCCGACGCCACTTGGACATCTGTTGGAAAGTTTCGTCTTCACCGAGCTCGAGAAGTCGTTGCCGTTTCTCTTGAAGCGCTGGCGTCTATATCATTGGCGCCAGGCAAATCGGGAGATCGACGTTCTTGCGGAGGCGCCGGGAAAGCTGCTGGCCCTTTTCGAGACGAAGGCATCGACAGCCATTTCCGCGCGCGATTTCCGCCATATCGATTGGTTCTTCCTCGAGGGACCCGGCCGCGGCCATCGCGGATCAGGGTTCGTCGTCTATATGGGGCAGGAGCTGCTCTCCTTCGGCCCCGGGAGAATCGGCTTGCCGTTGTCGATCCTGTGGTCCTTCGCCTGAACGCCGAAGGCGAGGCGCCTTCCAGGCTCGTGCGCAACACGCTCACCCTCCAAGCTCACGGTCGAGTTGGCGAGAGGGACGCGACATAATGAGCATCGGGCACAGCACTTCTCCTCCTCGAGCCCAAGCTCAACGCCAACTACCGCGCCGTCGCCGCAGACGCCTATCCGTGGCCGAGGGGATGACGCCGGTCAATCCGCTCGAGGCGAGGTGCCTTTGCGGCTCGCGACGAATGCCCTCAATACGTTGTTGATGCGCGTCTGGTAGCCCTTGCCGGTCTTCTTGAACCAAGCCAGCACGTCGGCGTCGATGCGGATGTGGATGTCCTGCTTTGGCGCAGGCAGGCCGATGATGGTCGTGCTCTCCCAGCCGGCGGGGAGCGCTCCCTCTTCCCGGTCGGCCAGACGCTCGACCGCGGCCTGGGGCATGGCCTTGGCGCGCTTCCAATTGCTCTTGCCTTCGCCGCGCCGAATCCGCTCGGCGATCTCCCTAGCCGAAGCGCGCACGATACGCTCTTTTCTCCGCATCTCTCGTCCTCCTCAACGAAATCAGCCGAATCGCCACACGTTTATATGGATACGATTATGTACATGGATAGCCCGCTTGTTTGCCCCTCGCCCGCTTGCAGGGTCAAGCCGCGAAGCGGATTGACGGGGAGCCCACGGCCGTACGGCCGTGGGAGGGTGAGGGAGAGCGGCGACATGAAATTATCCGGGAGCATGCACGGCTGGTAGTCAGGCCGCATCGTGCCAGGGATAAGCCCGCGCAGCCGACATACACAAGCAAGAGTGTGCCGTCCCTCACCCTTCCCATCCCTTCGGGATGGGCCCCTTCCCTCTCCCGCTTGCGGTAGAGGGTAAAGAAAGGCGCTGCTACTCCCTCTCTCGCTTGCGGTAGAGGGAGTGCCCGCAAAGGCGGCGGCGCTTACGCCGCGGTCTTGTCGAGCTCGCGGACGATCGAATCGCCCATCACCGTGGTCGAGACCCTGCCCTTGCCGGGCTGCATCACGTCGGCGGTCCTGAGCCCGCTCGTCAGCACGTTCTTGACCGCGCGCTCGACGAGCCCGGCCTCCTCCGTCATCTCGTAGGAGTGGCGCAGCAGCATGGCGAAGGAGAGGATGGCGGCGATGGGGTTGGCGATGTCGCGTCCGGCGATGTCGGGGGCGGAGCCGTGCACCGGCTCGTAGAGCGCACGGCGCCGCCCGTCCTTGTCGGCAGCACCGAGGGAGGCCGACGGCACCATGCCGAGCGAGCCCACCAGCATCGAGGCCTCGTCCGAGAGGATGTCGCCGAAGAGGTTCGAGGTCACGATCACGTCGAACTGTTTGGGGTCGCGCAGGAGCTGCATCGCCGCATTGTCGACGTACATGTGGCTGAGGGCCACGTCCTTGAACTCCTTGTCGCGCAGCTTCTGCACCTCCTCGCGCCACAGCACGCTCGCTTCGAGCACGTTCGCCTTGTCGATCGAGGTAACCCGCTTCTGCCGGCCGCGGGCGAGCTCGAAGGCGACGCGCGCGACCCGCCGGATCTCCTCGCTCGTATAGACCTCGGTGTTGAAGCCGCGCCGCTCGCCGTGGCCGAGGTCCTCGATTCCGCGCGGCTCGCCGAAGTAGATGCCGCCGGTGAGCTCGCGCACGATCAGGAGATCGAGCCCCGAGACCACCTCGGGCTTGAGCGTGGAGGCGCCGGCGAGGGACTCGAACACGACGGACGGCCGCAAGTTGGCGAAGAGCTCCATCGCCTTCCTCAACTTGAGCAGGCCGCGCTCGGGCCGCTTGGCGAACTCGAGCTTCTCCCACTTGGGCCCGCCGACCGCACCGAGCAGCACGGCGTCGGCCGCAAGTGCTGCCGCCAGCGTCTCCTCCGTGAGCGGCGTGCCGTGCGCGTCGATGGAAGCGCCGCCGATCAGCCCTTCCATGAGCTCGAAGCGCAGCGCGCGCCGGCGGTCGAACCAGTCGATCACGCGCCTCGTCTGGCGCAACACCTCTGGCCCGATGCCGTCTCCCGGCAGCATGAGAAGCGACTTGTTTGCAGTCATACGGCTTCCTCCGCTCGTGGTTCTCGCCCGCGTCCTCGCCTTCGCCTTGGGCGCTCGAGCAGCCCTCGACCGAGGTGCGGGCTTTTTCAATGAGGGTAGCTCAGCGCCAGAGCCAGGGCTGGCTCGCGCGCTGCTTGGCCTCGAAGTTGGCGATGAAGGGCGCCTTCTGGAGGCTGAGCCCGATCTCGTCGAGACCCTCAAGTAAGCAGGTCTTGAGGAAAGGATCGATCTCGAAGGCGATCTCGCTCCCATCCGCGCGCCGGATGCACTCCTTGGGCAGATCGACGGTGAGCTCGGCGCCGCGCTTGGCGTCCTCCATCAGGAGCTCGACCTCTTGAGGCGGCAGCTTGATCGGCAGCATGCCGTTCTTGAAGCAGTTGTTGTAGAAAATGTCGGCGAAGCTGGGGGCGATGACCGAGCGGATGCCGAAATCCGCGAGCGCCCAGGGCGCGTGCTCGCGGCTCGAGCCGCAGCCGAAGTTCTCGCCGGCGACGAGGATCTTGGCCTCGCGGTAAGGGGCGCGGTTGAGCACGAAGTCGGGCCGCTCCCGCCCTTGATCGTCGTAGCGCTTCTCGAAGAAGAGCGCCTTGCCGAGGCCGCTCCGCTTGATCGTCTTGAGGAAATTCTTGGGAATGATCATGTCGGTATCGACATTGACCATCGGCAGCGGCGCTGCCCGTCCCTTGAGCGTGGTGAACTTCTGCATGTCTCGACACCCTTGCCCGATATCCTAAGAGATGAGCTCGCGCACGTCGGTAAGCTTGCCCTTGACGGCCGCTGCAGCCGCCATCACCGGACTGACCAAATGGGTGCGCCCGCCGCGGCCCTGGCGGCCCTCGAAGTTGCGGTTCGAGGTGGAGGCGCAGCGCTGGCCCGGCTCGAGGCGGTCCGCGTTCATGGCGAGGCACATGGAGCAGCCCGGCTCGCGCCACTCGAAGCCCGCCGCCTGAAAGACGGAATCGAGCCCCTCGCTCTCCGCCTGCTCCTTGACCAGGCCGGAGCCGGGGACGACGAGCGCGCGCACGCCT
>DATNIJ010000328.1:0-12934 GCA_035604475.1 Alphaproteobacteria bacterium | reverse complement strand
GTGCTCCGTGACCGCGTATACGGGGCGATAGTCGACGATGCTTTTCGCATCCACGACGTAGCCTTTGTGCAGATTGTCGAGCACGAGACTCTGACCGTTGATGTGGACGACGAGAACGGCGTGGCTGGTCGGCCTCCCCGTTTGGCCGTCAGGCATGTCGAGAATGTCCAAGACCACGATGCGCAGGCGGTCCGACGGCCAGCCGAGGTAGCGCAGCGACCAGTACTTGGCAACCGCATAATCCCTGCACATCCCGAATCTGCGGAGGAATTCGAGCGGCGTCTCCCAGACGGCGTCAATCAGATAAGGGACATTGTTCATGAAGTCGTTGATTCGCTTGAGCTGGGTCATCTCGTCGAGACCCTTGAGGCCGGCGAGGAACGGGGTCCATTTCTGCAGCGCGCAGAAGCTCAAGCGGGGGTCCTCGCAGCGGCTATCGAACGGCTCGGGGGTCTGGTTCATGCGGTCGATCACGGCGGCCCATTGGGGCAGCAGCTGACGCAAGTTGGTCGCGTTCATTTGCACGCCGATGCTGCCGAAGAGGCTTTCGCCTTCCAAGGCCCGCGACGGCCCCGATAAGGCGAGCAGGAGAGCGAGCGCGGCGGCTGGGGCTGCTGCACGCCGCCTCGGGCGCAGGCCGCCTGCCGTGATCCACGCGCCGATCATCGACATTCCACGCACTACCTCGTGGCCGAGGGCGATTCCCGCGGCCCGAAACTTGTGTTAAACCTGGGCCACCTTTCTGCCGAACGTTTCTCTGCCGGCCGGTGCCGATCCGATCATACTATGCCACGACCCAGACCGCCTATGGCTGGGGCATGTGGAGACAGCGTCCGAGGCCCCTATGTCCGATTTACTGAATTCCGAGCCGAAAGGAAAGCGTTGGCGCGTCAGTGCCGGCGTCGCTCTCACCGCGGCGGGGATCTTGCTTGTTGCCGCCCTCGGGGTCTGGCAGGTCTTCCGCTTCGTCGATGACTTGCGGGAGCGCGATCTGCGCACCTGGCAGGACCGGCTCGGCCTCGTTGCCGACAGCCGCAAGGACGCCGTGGAGGCCTGGCTCGCCCAGCAATGGCAAGAATTGAGCGATGTCGCCGACAGCGATTCCGTGCGGCTTTTTTTGACCCAGGTCAAGCTTGCCGGCGGCGATATAAGCAAGGTGCAGGACGGCGAGGCCCAGGCCGAATATCTCCAGAACATGCTCATCGTGAGGGCCGACGGCGCCGGCTTCAAGGCCCCTGTGCTCGGTCCCGAGGTCCCCGCCGACGTGCAGCGCACCGGGCTTGCGGGAATGGCCGTGCTCGATCTCGACGGCAAGACGCTGGTGGCGACCCGCAGCATGCCGGCGGCCGATCTCGCCACGCGCCAGTTCGTCGCCTCGGCGGAGAAGGCCCGGCACGCGCTCCGCGATATCTTCCTCGATCCCGCCAAGCAGCCCGCCATGGGCTTCCTCGTGCCCATCTATGCCATCCAGGCGGAAGCGTCGGCGGAGCAGCAGGTGGGCTGGGTCCTCGGCATCAAGGAGGTCGGCAGCGAGCTCTATCCCAAGCTGAAGCAGCCGGGCGATATCGAGACGGCCGAGGCCGTGCTCGTGCGCCAGGAGGGTGCGGTCATCCGCTATCTCTCCCCGCTCCAGGGCAACAAGGCTCTCTTGTCGTTCGCGCTCGCGACCAATACGCCTGATCTTGACGCCGCCGCCGCGATCGCTGCACCCGGCGGCTTCGAAATCAAGCGCGATTACCGCAATACGCCCGTGCTGTTCATCAGCCGGAAAATCGAGGGCACGCCGTGGCTGCTGATCTACAAGGTCGACCGCGCCACGGCACTCGGCGCCAGCGATCGGCGCGCGCGCGATCTGCTTGCGGTCTTCCTGCTCGCGATCCTTCTGCTTACCGCCGGCATCATCGCCATCTGGCGCCACGGTGCCTCCCAGCGCGCCTCGGAGGCCGCTCGGCGCTATCGCGCGCTCGCGGGGCGCTTCGAGCATCAAGGCAATTTCCTGCGCCTCGTGACCGACAGTCAGCCCAACGCGATCTTCATCGCCGACGAGGAATCGCGCTACCGCTTCGCCAATCGCCAGTCGGCGGAGGAGGCGGGCATTCCGGCCGCCGACATGATCGGCAAGACGCTCGCCTCCGTGCTCGGACCCGACGCCGCCAAGCGCCTCGAGCGGCTCAACCGCGAGGCACTCGAAGACGAGAAGATGGTCTCGGCCGTTCACCGCCTGGGCGCGGGACGCACTCTTCGCGTGCTGCAAAGCGAGCATATCCCGCTCACCACCATGCTGGACATCGTGCCGCGCGGCGTCCTCGTCGTCGAGCAGGACGTGACGGTCGCGGTGAGCGAGCGCGAGCGACGCGAGCGCACGCTCGCCAAGCTGGTGAAGAGTCTCGTCAGCCTGGTCGACCGGCGCGATCGCTATGCCGCGGATCACTCCATGCGCGTGGCCACCGTGGCGCACGCGATCGCGAGCGAGATGGGCCTCGATCCGGCGTTGGTCGAGACCGCGGAATTCGCCGGCAATCTCATGAACCTCGGCAAGATTCTGGTGCCGGCCGACATCCTTACCAAGGCGGGCCGCCTGAGCGAGGAGGAGATCGAGCACGTGCGCGACAGCCTCGATGCTACGGCCGAATTCCTCGAGGGCATCGAGTTCGACGGCCCGGTGGTCGAGACCCTGCGCCAATGCCGCGAGAACTGGGACGGCTCGGGCCGGCCGCGCGGCCTCGTGGGCGAGGCCATCCTGCCGACGGCGCGCGTGGTCGCCGTGGCCAATGCCTTCGTCGCCATGGTGAGCCCGCGGCTCAATCGCCCCGGTCTCGACATGGACGCGGCCGCCGAGTCTCTGGTGCGCGGCATGGGCACGCGCTTCGATCGGGGGGTGGTGGCGGCCCTCATCAACTACCTCGACAACAAGGGGGGCCGCAGCGCCTGGGCCGCGTTCTCGACGTTGCCGCGGCAATAGGCCGGCGTTTTCGCTCGCTAGGTTCTTTGCCATTCCGGCCGTCCGATCCCACCTAAGGGGGACGCCCGGCCGGCGCCGGACAAGAGCGGCGCGCCTTTGAGCACTCGGGCACGCTCGGCCGGGGAGGGGACGAGGCATCGTCGCGTTACAAGAGAGCAGCATGCTCAAGCACCTGTTCACGTCGCGTCCGCGTCCGCAGCCGATCGAGAGGGTATTCAGCGTACCTCGGGGCACGCGCGTCTACGCGATCGGCGATATCCACGGCCGCGCCGACCTTCTCGAGACGCTTCACGTCAAGGTCAGAGAGGACGCCAGCCAAGGTGCTGTCGAGCGAAGATGCGTCGTCTATCTCGGCGACTATGTCGACCGCGGCCTGCAGTCGCGCGAGGTGATCGACCTTCTCCTCGACGTGCCGCTCGAGGGCTTCGAGAGCGTCCACCTCATGGGGAACCACGAGGAATTCATGCTCCGCTTCCTTGAGCAACCGAAGGCGGGGCCGGGTTGGTTCATGAACGGCGGCGGGGCGACGCTCTACAGCTACGGCGTACGCATGCTGGAGCGGGGGACCGACCTCACGCGCATGAGCCATCTGTGCGAGCAGCTCGGCCGCAATCTGCCGGAGCGGCACCTCGCGTTCCTGCGCGGGCTCAAGCGCTGGCATATCGAAGGCGATTATTATTTCGTCCATGCCGGCATCCGCCCGGGCGTCCCCCTCGAGGAGCAGCGCGACGAGGACACGCTGTGGATTCGCGAGCCTTTTCTCGACGACCCCAGCGACCACGGCAAGATGGTGGTGCACGGCCACACGATCATGACCGAGCCCCAGGTGCGCCCCAACCGCATCGGCATCGATACCGGCGCCTATGCCACGGGCGTGCTCACCTGCCTCGTGCTGGAGGGGAGCGCGCGGCGCTTCCTGCAGACGAGCGGTTGACGGCGGTCTCGCAGGCAGGCTCGGAGAGGTCCTCGGCTCCTGGTATCTAGCGCAGCCGTCCCGGCATCGGCCGTCGCACGAGCGCCGGCCGGCTGGCATTGCGCGGCCGGAAGGCGACGCCGCGCAGCGGCGCTGCCGCTCTTTGCGGCCGCGCCGCCTCAGCCGCCTCGAGATAAGGCAGCTTGCACAGGATGCCGGCGAACATCCAGAAGTAGATGTTGATGGGATCGATGTCGATCGCGTAGCCCTTGATGCTGTTGATGGCCATGATCATGACGAAGGCCGTATAGGCCGCGGCCGTCGTCTTGAGCTCCGGCGTGCGCAACATGCTGCGTGCCCTCAGGCCCACGGCGATCAGCGTGCCGAAGATGCCGAAGACCGCGATGAGTCCCGGAAAGCCCAGCTCCACGATCGATTTGGTGTAATAGCTCTCGATATTGAGCGGGAGATTGAAGGCCGGGAGGAACTGGTTGGGAAACGCGTAGCGGGCGGGGCCCGTGTCCGCACCCGTGCCCATGCCGAAGGGAACTATCTCCAAGGCGCGCTCCGGACTCTCGAGAACGAATTCCTTGCCGTATCTGCCGGTGAGCTCGCCGGTCACGCCAAGCACCTCCAGGGGATCGACGCCGCCGAGATCGAGCGCTCCGTAGACGAGAACCGGAATCACGACGATGGCGGCCGCGACGCCCTTGAGCCGGCCATCGAGCAGATAAAGGGCGATCACCGTCACCGGGGTGAAGAGATAGGCTTGCCGGCTGCCGGCGAGAAAAGAGGCGACGATCACGGTGTAGAAGACAAGGCCGGCGAAGCGCCGCCACTTCCGCGATGGATCGACCCTCCGCGCGATGTAGGACACGACGGTCATCGAGAGGAGGAAGCCGTAATATTGCGTCACGAAGGAGAAGGTCGAGGGAATGCGGTAGAACTTGCCGCCGTAGTCGAACTCGCTGAATCCTTGCGTCGCCTCCTTGGCCGCGGCGCCGTAGAACCATTGCATGGCTTCACGGTAGCCGATGCTGAGCGAGAGAAACCACTGCAAGAGTCCGACGGCGCTCGGGACCAAGGCGAGCACCGTCATCAGGCGCAGCAGGCGAATGTGATCCGCCGGCCGGCGGATCATGGCGGCCATTACGTAGATGAGCGGCAGGTAGAAGAGCCACACCTTCACCCCGATCAATGCGGCCAGCATCACCGTTACGCCCGGATTGAGGGTCTGGCCGAGCACGAGGACGGCGAGGAAACCCAGCGCCGCGCTCAGCAGTCCCGGCACGTGCCCCGATTTGACCTCGCGCGGATGGAGCAGGAAGAGCGAGACATAGAGCGGGACGACGAAGAGCACGTCCTTGAGGACGAGCGTCAGCGAATTGTGCCCGGAGAGCAGAATGGGGATGCCCGTGAAGGGTGCCAAGAGCAACAGGCCGTAGACCATCCGCCGCCAATCCAGGATGGCGACGAGCCACACGCTCAGCAGAAAGACCGCACCCACCGCGAAGACGAGAATCATGCAGTACTCTCAGCACCGGAAAATGCCGGTGAATCCTAACACAACTGGCACCTGCGGTGCCAGAAAGGCCGCCCCTTTGCCTCAGCGCCCGGTAAGGTCGATGCAGTCTCCCTCCGGCGGTTCCGCGCCCTCCAGCATCTGGCGATAGAGCATGCCGATGCGCCGCTCGCGCGCGGCCCAGTCGAAACCCAGTGCACGCTGCCGCGCGTTCGCCGCGAGTGCCGCTCTCAAGTCCGCATCATCGTGAAGCCGCCGGATGCGCTCGGCGATCGCCGTCACGTCGCCGACCGGGACGACGAAGCCCTCGATACCGTCGCGCAGGCCGGTTTGCGCGTGGGCCGTGGCAATCACGGGAAGGCCGCTGGCCAGCGCCTCGAGCACGACGAACGGGCCGCCCTCCGAAAGGGAAGGACAGACGAGGACATCGGCGTCCCGGTAGATTTCCGGCAAGCTCTGCGGCGGCACCTGGCCGAGCCAGCGGGTGCCCGGCGTGCGGCTGAGCTCCGCCGCGACGGCCGCGTCCACGACATGCCCCGCCACCCACAGCTCCGCACCCTCGAGACCGAGCCGGAGCCATGCGCGCAACAGGTGATGGAGGCCCTTGCGGATGCTGATCTGCCCCACGAAGAGGACGCGGAAGGGCCGCGGCCCGGCGGCCTTCGCCGTTGGGCGGAAGCGCTCCAGATCGATACCAAGCGGAACCAGGAAAATGCGGGCGGGCGGAACGCCGAGCCGTCTCAGCTCGGAGACGCTGTAGGAATTCTGCGCCACGACATAGTCCGCCTCGCGGAGCTCCGCGAGCTGCGCCTTCTCGTCGGCGTCGAGCCAGGCGCCCGGGCGAATGCCTTCGCGCTCCTCTTCCGCGGCGACGAAGCGAAGACTCGTCGGCGGCAGGGTGACCTCGACGAGCGCCTTCATGCCGCAGCGCTTGGCGGCGGCAAGGCTCGAGAGACAGCGGCCGATGTAGCCGTGGAAGATCGTCCATTCGCCGCGCGCCGCGTGACGGCGCAGCCAACGGGACACCAGCCGATCGTGGAAGAGACCGGCGAGACGGTCGCTGCGGGTCAGTCGCATCGAGAGCTCGGCAAGGGGGAGACCGAAGCTCAGCACGGCGCCGTCGTCGAGCCCTTCGAGCCGCCGCCGCCGGAGCTTCGCCTCGAGCGGCGCGCGCGCGCGTTGCGGCAGCAGGCCGAGCAGGCTGTAAGGAAGCCTTCCCGGCCGATAATAGAGGCCGGTGATGAGCCGGAACGGCAGGCCGAGGTGCTGGCAAGCGAGCGCCGCGCGATAGGCGACTCCCTGGTCGTGCGTGTGGCTCAGGACGACGCGCGGCAGAGGGCGCGCGGTCATGACGCGCCCGGCTCCTGGCCCGGGCCGACCATGTCCTTGAGCCGCCTCGCGACAAAGGAAATATCGCTCGTCGACGGCGTAAAGAGTGCGAGGGGCGCCACGCCGAGCTGGCGGCGCACCTCGACCGCCAGGACCGCGAACCCGCTCGTCTGCGCGAGCACGAATGCCGTCGCGGCACCGAGGATGCCGAACGGCCGGAGGAGCAGGACGAGGCCGATGGCGACCATCACGAGGGCGGCGAACTCCGCCGCGACGATTGTCCGAGGTCGGCCGACGGCCTTGAACGCCTGGCCAAGGAGCGACTTGCACGCGGTCGGCGCGATGCCGATGGCGAACACCTGGGCGGCCGCCACCGTCGGATGGTAGGCCTTGCCGTAGATGAGGATGATCAGCCAGGGAGCAAGGATCAAAAGCAGGAGGCCGCCGCCGAGCGAGAGGGCCAGTGCCAAGCGCAGGTAACGTCCCATCGCTGCCGCGCGCGCCGCATCGTCCGCGGCGGCGGCGACCTCGGGAAAGAGCAGGGAGCCGAGCAGCGTCACTAGGCCGGTCGCGCTCAAATACACGGATATCGCCACCAGGTAATAGCCGAACTGGGCGGCGGGAAGCCACTGCGTCACCAGGATCTGATCGAGGCGCTGGTTGGCGAGTGCCAGCATGGTGCCGACATGGAGCGGGGCGCCGTAGCCGATCATCCTCTTCATGAGGCGAACATCGGGCCTCAGCCCGAACTCGCCGATGCGAAGGAGGAGGACGACGGCGGTCGCACACACGATCAGGTTGGCCAGAAGCGCAGCGCTGGCGAACGCTAGCACGGTGGCCTCATCGGCGAGCCAAAACGCCACGGCGAAGCCGGCATAGGCGCACGACACGAGGACGCGCAGGAAATTCCACAGCGCGAAGCGGCGATCGGCCTGGAAGGCACATACGAGATAGCCGCTGGCGTAGCTGAGGGGAATGAAGAGGAGGAAGAGATCGGCGATGCTGCGCACCTCGGGGCTGGTACCGGAATAGAGCCGAGGCAATGCTGCAAGGCCTCCAAGCACGAGGATGAGACTGAGGATGGCCCCGATCGCCAAGGCCGATGCGATTACGCGCGCCGCCTCCGCGCGTTGGCTCGCGATGAAATAAATGATCGAGTCGTTGATCGAGAAGGATCCGAGCGCGGCGATCAGCATCGGCCAGAGCATCACTTGACCGAGCTCGCCGCGGCCCACCGGCAACAAGAGACGCGCCGCGAGCACGCCGCCGACGAAATTGGCGAGAAGGATGATGGCCTGCGCGAAGTAAGAGGTGAAGATGTCCTTCATCGCCCGTCGGGAGAACCTCCCTCCGATCCAACGCCGCTACGGTTTGGTCTGGCCTACCATACAGAAGCAGGTCCGAAAAATCGCCCCGTGATCAGAGCGCGCGCGGCTTGCCCCGTCTTAGCCGAGCGGATCGAGTGCCGAGAGCGCCTCGTCAACGGCTCTCGCGACTTCGGCGGGCGTGATCGAAACTATGCAGCTCTTGCCATAGCGGCGGCAGTCGGCGCGCTTGCATTCGGCACAGGCCGTCACCGGGTAGAGCACGCGGTGCCCATGCCCATGGGGAAACCAGACGCCCGGAGGGTTGCGCGCGCTGAACACCGCAACCACCCGCACACCGACGGCGGCCGCGAGATGCATGGGACCGCTGTCATGCCCCATGAAGAGGCGGGCGCGGCGAAGGAGTGCCGCACTCTCCCTCGGCGCGAGGCGGCCGCAGAGGTCGAGCCGAGGGCCCGGCCAGGCGGCGGCGACGGCTTGCGAGCGCTCGGCCTCCTCGACTGCGCCCAGCGTCACGAGGCCGAGTGCCCCATGGCGGCGGCCGAGCTCGGCGATTGCTGCTTGCCAGTTCGCCTCGCCCCAGTCGTTGACCGGGAATTTGGTGCCGATGCCAAGGGCGAGAAACTCCCCTTTGCCCGGCCAGCCGGCAAGCGCCCGTTCGGCCGCCGTCTCTTCCGCCGGGCCGAGGCGCAGGTCCCAGCTGCCGGGCTCGTCCACCGCCGCATCGCCGAGCGGCGCGAGGCAGCGCGCGAGGCGCGACGCCTCCGCCTCCCACAAGCCCTCCGGCAGGGCCTTGTGCGTGGCAAGGTCGCGCGACAGCGGTGCGCCGACCGTTCGCCCGATCCCGCACAGGCGGAAGAAGGCGAGGTCGCGCCACAAGGCGAGGCGGCCGCGCGGTGCCGCGAGATAGACGAGTACCTCCGGCCGCCAGTGCCTGATCTCGGCACGCAGTGCTAGGAGGGCGCGCGGATCGCGCAGGCCCACCGGGTAGTGGAAGGCGCCATGGACGAGGCCGCAGCCCTCGAGCACGCTCATGAGAGGGGCCGCCTTTCCCGCAACCGGAAAATTGGTGAGGACCCGGCGCTCGGCATGCGTGAAATGCCGAGCGATGAGATGGAAGCACGGCAGTGCAACCACCGTGTCTCCGAGGCTGCCCAAACGATAGACGAGAACGCGCTCCACGCGGTCCATGGCACTCCCGGCATGAAGCGCCTTCATATCACAGGCGGCTCCCTCGAGACACGGCGCCGCCGACCCGGGACCGCACCTCGACCGAGGCGGTGGCGGCTGTTATGGTCGCGGCGATGAACATCCTCCACGTCATCGCCTCCTTGGCGCCGGAGACCGGCGGCCCGCCGCGTGCCTGCCTCGGCATGGCGCGCGCCATCGCGCGCCGTGGACATCGGGTGACGGTCTTCTCGACCGATCACGGCCTTGCGCCAGCACTCCCGCGCGGCCCGATCGAGGAGCAGGGCGTTGCCATCCGCTATTTCCCGCTCGAGTGGCCGCGCGGCCTCGCCACCTCCTGGCCGATGGCGGCAGCCCTCATGCGCGAGACCGGCGGCTACGACCTCGTCCATCTCCATGCGCTGCACCGCTTTCAGGACTGGGCCGTAGCGCGCGCCTGCCGCCGCCACCATAAGCCTTACATCATCATGGCGAACGGCATCCTCGATCCTTACATCTTCCGCCGCAAGCGGCTGGTGAAGCGCGCGGCCGAGCTCCTCTTCCAGGACCGCGCCACGCGCGGTGCTGCCGTCATCCAATATGTGACCGAGCGCGAGAAGGCGGCATCCGCGCCCCACGCCCTCGGCGTGCCCGGCGTGGTCATCCCGCTCGGCATCGATGCCGCGGCCTTCGCCGCACTGCCGGCACCAGGCGCCTTCCGCTCCCGCCACCCGGAGATCGGCGCGCGCCCGATCGTGCTCTTCCTCGGGCGGCTGCACGAGAAGAAGGGGATCGACGTGCTGGTGCGCGCCTTTGCCGCCTGCACGCGGTGCGGGCTCGATGCGGCACTCGTGATCGCCGGTCCCGATGAGGGGGTGCGCGGCGCGACCGAGCGCCTGGCCGAAGCGGAGGGCATCGCCGCGCGCACGCTCTTCACCGGCATGCTGGGCGACGACGAGAAGATGCCGCTCCTCGCCGATGCCGACGTCTTCGCGCTCACCTCGCATAGCGAGAATTTCGGCATCGCCGTGGTCGAGGCCATGGCGGCGGGCCTGCCCGTGCTCGTCTCGGAGCGCGTCGACCTGGCGCCAGAGGTGGAGGTAGGGGGTGCCGGCAAGGTGACGGCGGTCGAAGCCGGCGCCGTGGCAGAGGCGCTCGCGGCGATGCTCGGCGATGCCGCCGGGCGCCGGGCGATGGGGGAACGCGGCCGCCGCCTCGTCGCCGAGCGCTACACCTGGCCGCAGGTGGGCGAGGCCCTCGAGCGGCTTTATGCCGAGGTTGTCGCAGCGGCCGCTGCTGGCTCTCGATAGTTCGAGCAGTTCGTCACCCCACCCTCACGCATGAAACACCCTCTCCCGCTTGCGGGAGAGGGGCAGAGCGCCGATGATTCGGCGCGCTACCGCCGTCGCGTGACGATGAAGTCGCCGAGCACGAGCATGTCCATGTCCGTGCGCAGGAAGCAATCGATCGCCTCCTCGGGCCGGCAGACCACGGGCTCGTTCTCGTTGAACGAGGTGTTGAGCAGGATCGGCACGCCCGTCATGGCGCCGAAGGTGGCGATCAGGCGGTGGTAGCGCGGGCTCGTCTCGGCGCGCACCGTCTGCAGCCGGCCGGAGCCGTCGACATGGGTGACCGCCGGGATGAGGGGACGGCGTTCGGCGCGGATCTGGAACACCTGCATCATGAACGGCACGTCGTCCTCGGTCTCGAACCAGTCCTTGACCGCCTCGCGCAGGATGGCCGGCGCGAAGGGACGGAAGGATTCGCGGCGCTTGATCTTGGCATTGAGGATGTCCTTCATGTCGCCGCGTCGCGGATCGCACAGGATCGAGCGGTTGCCGAGCGCGCGCGGGCCCCACTCCATGCGTCCCTGGAACCAGCCGACCACGTTGCCCTCCGCGATCGCCTGAGCGCTGTCGCGGCAAATCTGGAACTCGCTTTCCGCCGTAGCCACCAGGCAGCCCTTGGCGATTAGCTCCGCCTCGCGCGCAAGGAGGGCCTGGGAAAGGGCCGCATGATCGAAGTGCGGGCCCCAAAAGGCGTGGTCCATGACGAAGCGGGGGCCCTTCTCCTCGAGGTCGGCCCAGGCGACGAGGGCTGCACCGATGGCGCCGCCTGCGTCGCCGGCGGCGGCCTGGATATAGGAGTGCTTGAACGGGGTCTCGCGATAGAGCCGGCCGTTCGCCACCGAATTGAAACCGCAGCCGCCCGCGATCGCGATGGCGTCGGTCTTGTGGCGCGCGTGGAGCTTGCGATAGAGATGGAAAACCGCCTCCTCGAACATCGCCTGCACCGAGCGCGCGATGTCCTGGTGGCGCTTCTCGATGGGAGCGCTCGGCTCGCGCGCGGGGCCGAAGAGGTCGACGAGTGCGGGGGTGTAGAGCTGGCCCACCTCCGGGACGCCGCCCTGCCATTCGTAGGCGATGTTCTCGTTGTGATGCCGGAAATAGTCGAGCCCGAGGCGAAAGCTGCCGTCATCTTGAAGTATCACGAGCTTTCTCATCTCGCCTATGAAGCGGGGCTCGCCGTAGGGTGCTAGGCCCATCACCTTGTACTCGTCGCCGTAATGGGGAAAGCCGAGATACTGGGTCATCGCCTCGTAGAAGATGCCGAGCGAGTGCGGGAAGCGCACGCGCCCCTCGACGGAAAGGCGGTTTTCCCGCCCCACCCCCCAGGCGGCACTCGAGAAATCGCCGAAGCCGTCGACCGAGACCACGACCGCTTCCGCGAAGGGCGAGACGAGGTAGGCCGAGGCGAGATGCGCCAGATGGTGCTCGACGTGGTGCACCTTCGCGGCCAAGGGCTCGGCGGGAAAGGCTTCCGCGAAAGCGGCCCCGACGCCCGCCCACTCGCGCGCGTTCTTGAGGCGCGAGAGGATGAGCCCCAGGCTCGGACGCTTGATGAGGCTGTAGCAGAGCTTGTGCCAGAGGTTGGCGCGCGGGTCGCGGTTGATCGCCACATGCTCGACTTGGGCGAGCTTGACGCCGGCCTCGGCGAGACAGTAGCGGATCGCCTCGCTGGGAAAGCCGGCCCAATGCTTGACGCGGCGAAAGCGCTCCTCCTCGGCCGCAGCGACGAGCTTGCCGTCGCGGAAGAGGCAGGCGGCGCTGTCGCCATGGTAGGCATTGAGGCCCAGCACGAGCGTCATGGGGGCCTTACCCGGATGCCGAGCGCAAGGTGCCAAAGATCATGCGTGCGCGTGTCCTTATCGCCGTCATGGTGAGGACTGCCGCTAAAATATAGAGGTCGGCTGCGGCGGGCAACGCTTGCCCGTCCTATGACGAGGCGGCGGCGATGCTTGTCGCGGCAAGGGACCGCCTCTATCGTGGGCGCCGCGGCAAAAGCGACGGCCTCGGAGAGCCGATGCGCATCCTCGTCCACGACTACTCGGGCCACGCCTTTCCGGTGCAGTTGAGCCGCGCGCTCGCGCGCCGGGGTCACGAGGTGCTTCATCTCTATGCCGCTTTCTTCCAGTCGCCCAAGGGCAAGCTGGCGCTCGCACCGGACGATTCCGCGAGTCTCGCGATCGAGGGGCTCGAGCTCGGCGAGCCCTTCGCCAAATACCGCTTCCTGACGCGCCGCGCCCAGGAGCAGGCCTATGGCGCGCTGCTTGCCGGCCGCGTCGCGGCGTTTCGGCCCGAGCTCGTGCTGTGCGGGCAGACCCCCCTCGATCCGCTGCGGAATTTTCAGCTCTGGTGCCGCAAGCACCGCATTCC
>DATNIJ010000327.1:0-18366 GCA_035604475.1 Alphaproteobacteria bacterium | reverse complement strand
AAGCCCGACATCATGACGATCGGCAAGGGCATGGGCGGCGGGTTCCCCTTGAGCGCGGTCGCTTCGTCGTACGAGCGCATGTCCGCCAAGCCTTTCGGGGAGTCGAGCGGGAGCTCGTCCAGCTATGGCGGAAACCCTCTTGCCGCCGCCGCCGGCCTTGCCGCCGTCGAGGCCATCCTCGATGAGAAGCTGGTCGAGAATTCGGCGCAGGTCGGCGCGCTGATGCTCGACGCACTGAGGCGGCTCATGGAGAAATACCCCTTCATCGGCGATGTGCGCGGACGCGGCCTCATGATCGGCGTCGAGATGGTCGACGATCGCAAGACCAAGGCGCCCCTGGACAAGACCATCACCCGCGCCCTGTTCCATGAGGCCCTTGAGCGCGGCCTTGTCACGATGTCGTATTCGAGCGTCATCCGCATCAACCCGCCCCTCGTCATCACCGAGGACGAAGCCTTGCGCGGCGTCGACATCCTCGACCAGTCGTTTGCCGCCATCCAGCGCCGCTTCGGGCTCGATTGATGCAAGCACCCCCCCTGCGCGGGGCCTTCATCGGCTTCGGCGGCGTCGCCGCCAAAGGGCATCTGCCCGGTTGGCGCGCGCGCAGCGACACAGCGATCGTCGCCGCGGCCGATGTAGCATCTCAACGCCGGCAGGCGTTTCTCGCGGCCTCCCCCGGTGCGCGCGTCTACGAGTCCGTCGACGAGCTCTTGGCCGGCGAGACCCTCGACTTCGTGGATATCTGCACCCCACCCGGCAGTCACGCGGGGCTGATCGCGCGGGCACTCGACGCCGGGCTCCATGTGCTCTGCGAAAAGCCCCTGACAACGCGGCTCGAGGACGCCCGCAGGGTGGCCGCCGCCGCCGCGCGTGCCGAGCGCGTCGTGCACACGGTCCACAACTGGCTCGAGGCCCCGGTCTGTCTCCGCGTCTCGGCCCTCATCTCCGAAGGGGCGATAGGGGCGGTGCGCTCGCTCCGTTGGCGCACCCTACGGAGCGCACCGGCGGCCGCCAGCGATGCCGCCGGCAATTGGCGCGTCGATCCGGCGCGGGCGGGCGGCGGCATCCTCTTCGATCACGGCTGGCACGCGCTCTATTGCATCATGCGCTGGGCCGGCGGTACCCCGCGCGCCCTCTCTGCTTCGCTCGAGACCCGCCGCTTCCGGGAATGGCCGCTCGAGGACACGGCGACGCTCGCTCTTGATCTCGCAACCGCCACCGGCCACGTCCATCTCACCTGGGCCGCGGACGAGCGCGCCAATCACATCGAGCTCGAGGGCGAGCGCGGCAGCATAGCTGTGGTCGGCGACAGCGTCGTCGTCGAGGGGCCGTCGGGGAGGAGCCGCTGGTCTTGTCCGCCGTCTTTGTCCGAAGGCTCGCACCATCCGGAATGGTTCGCGGGCGTGGCGGAGGATTTTCACGCCGCGATAGCGGGAGATGCCGCGGACAATCTAGACGAGGCGCTCTTGTGCGCGCGGCTGATCGATCTTGCCCAGCGCTCGAGTGCGGCCGGCGGTGCTAGGCTTCCGCTCGAGGCCTAAGTGCTGGACGGCGTGGATAGCCTCGTCGATTGCTCGCGCATGTCGAGGAAGAGCACCAAGAAGAAGAAGATCGGCGCGCCCAGTCCCGTCAACAGCAAGAACCAGTCGGCCCTGCCGAAAAGCGCAAAGGCGAGGATGAGATAGAAGAAATCGCGCCGCGAGAGCGTGTCGAGGAGCCGTGCCAACGGGCGCGCCGGTGCGCGCGAGACCGAGGTGAAGAGCGGGCCGTAGTCGCCTTTCGGGCGTAGCAGCCGCCAGTAGACGAAGCTCGCCGATCCGAGCGTGCCGAGGACTGCCGAGACGCCGAGCAAGACCGGCAACATCCCGCCGTCAGTGCGGCTCCAGCCGACCGACATGCAGGCGAAGACGGCGCTATGCACGACGTTGTCGCCCCAGAAATCGAGCAAACCGCCCCAGCGCGTTTCCTGAAATCGCAGCCGCGCGAGCTCCCCGTCGCAGCCGTCGAGGATCGAATGGGCGAGGAGGAGGAGTGCGCCCAGGGTCTGCCACCGCCCGAGGGGCGAGAGGAAGAAGGGAGCGCCTGCCAGACCGATGACGACGGAGATCAGGGTCATCTGGTTGGGAGTCACGGCCGACGCCGCCAACCGCCGCGAAATGGCGAGCGAAATGGGCCGCTCGACGTGCCGCGCCATGAAGCCGTCGCTACCCTTGACGAGCGAGCGCAAGAGACGGCGCTCCGCCGCACGGATATCGGCCGGTGCCGTAACCACCATCGGGTCAACGCGTGCGGATAATGCCGCGGGGGCGCCAAAACGCCGGGTCAGCCGCTCGTGCGCGGCCAGGAGATCGCGAGCGCCGCCGTCTGCGGCGAGTGTGGTGAGGGCTTCCGATACGGCCGCCGCGGCGAGCATGATCACTCGCCCCGGTGCCGCCGCCCAGGCGGCGCCTTCGATCTGCACCTCGGCCAGGCGTTCGAGCCAATCCGTTTCGCCGAGGATCGTCGCGGGCGCAATGGCGAGCGGTACCATGTTCTCCGAGCGCAGTGCCACCGCAAGCGTGGTCCAATCGGCAGGGTTCGTGATATCCGCCAAAGCGGCGTCGCCGTGCGCCAGGCGGAATACGCGGGCGTAGCCGGAGCGGTGGGCGGCGAGCGTGGTCCGCTCAGCCAAGCCGAGTCCGAGGATCTTGAGATCGCCATGGTCTGCCGATGCTGCGCCGGATGCGGGGGACGGCACTGCGGCGCTCCGCAAAAGGACCAGAGTCGGCGCGGCACTGCGGAGAAGGCTCGACACCGCCCCGGTATATATGTAATTGCCGTGGGCAACAAGGATCGATAGGACAGAGTGCCCGCGCGCGCTCGATGCGGCCGCGGGCAAGGAGCCGTATCATTCGCCCCGCGATGATCGCCGCAGCAATTCTCGGTTTAGCGCTCGTCGTCTACCTGATCATCGCGAGCGGTGCCGAGGACGTGGCGCGTGCCATGCTGCTGGTCGGCTGGGGCCTGGCGGCGATCGCCGCGTTCCACCTCGTCCCCATGTTCCTGAGTGCGCTGTCCTGGCGCGATCTCTTGCCGCGATCGAGCCGGTTGGATGTGCTGAGCGTGATCTGGATACGCTGGATTCGCGAATCGATCAACTCGCTCTTGCCGGTCGCCGGTGTGGGCGGCGATGTGGCCTGCGCGCGCCTCGCCCATCTCTGCGGCGTGCCGTCCAAGCAAGCGGCGGCCAGCATGGTCGTCGACGTCACGGTCGGTGCCGCGACGCAGTTGCTCTTTGTCGTGATCGGCGTTGCCCTGCTGCTGATGCGCTCGACCGCGCCCGCCGTGCTCGCGCTCGCCTCGGCGGTGCTGGCCGGCATCGCCGTCTTCATCGCGGCGATCGCGGCATTCCTCGTCTTGCAGCACCGCGGCATGCTCGCACTATCGGTTAGGCTCGCGGGTGGGGTGTTGCGGAGCGAGCGGCTCTCCGGGGCCGCGCGCAACGCTTCGGCGGTCGACGATGCCGTCGTTGCCATCTACCGCGACAGGATCGCCTTCTGGCGTGCCGGCCTTGTCCGTCTTATCGGCTGGGCCGCGGGAACGGGCGAGACCTGGCTGGTGACGCAGTTCCTCGGCCAGCCGCTCAGCGTGCTCGATGCCTTCATCCTCGAAAGTCTCTGTGCCGGCGTGCGCGGGGCGGCGTTCATGGTGCCCGGACAGTTGGGCATCCTCGAAGGCAGTTATGTCGTCTTCGGCGCCCTCTTCGGCCTGCCGGCGGAAGCCGCGCTCACGATTTCTCTCGCTAGGCGGGTGCGCGAGCTCGCCTTGGGCGTGCCGGGCCTCTTGGTCTGGCATTGGATCGAAACCCGCCGCCTGCTGCGCCGCTCGCTGGACGAGGCGAGCTGAAGCGGCCTCCGGCGCTCACGGGCGCCTCGAGGCGGCAGGGGAATCCGATGGGTCGCGCGGGGCAGCGGCACCTTGGCTCCGCGGCGGCGGCCCGAGAAGGGCCGGCTCGAAGAGGAGTGCGGTCACGAGCGTCCAAGCGAGGGAGATCAGCAGGAGCTTGCCCATGCTGGCCGTCCCCGGGTGGGGCGAGAGCCACAGGCTGCCGAAGGCGCTCGCTGTCGTGAGCGCGCTGAACAGCACCGCGCGCGTGAGGCTCGACTGTAGAAGATTGCTCGCCCCGGAGCGCCACGCGATGACGAAGTAGATGTTGAATGCGACGCCGATGCCGAAGAGGAGCGGGAGGGCAATGATGTCGGCGAAATTGAGCGGTGGCCCGATCAGCACGATGCTCGCCATCGTGAGCAGCCCCATCAGCAAGATCGGAATCACGGTGACGACTACGTCGCGGATGCGGCGCAGCACGGCCGCAAGAAGGATCGTGATCGCCACGAGCGACCACATCCCGGCTTGAACGAAGGCGTGCACGACCGTCCGGCCCGCCTCGATGATTGCGATCGGGGTTCCGGTCGCAGCGGGAGCGAGTGTGCGTACGGCCGCCGTGAAGCGCTCGAGCGTGCGGTTGTCGTTCGAATCGCCCTTAGGATAGACTTCGATCCGCGCGCGGCCGTCCTTGGCTATCCAGTCGCGCACGAGGTTGGGCGGCAGGCTCTGTAGCGTCACCGCTTCGCCTTGCAGTGCCGCGCGCACCTGATCGAGCACGATCATGAGCGGCCTGATGAGCGTCTCGGACGCGCGCGCGCGCAGTGCCGGCGTCCCGGCTGCAAGCGTATCCAGGACCGCGGCAAGCCGCCCCGCGTCGACTGCCGCCGCCGTCGTCGCGGCCCCCACGGTCCGTCGCAGCTCGTTCGCCGTCCGCGCGAGGCTTAGCACCGTCTCGGCGTCGCTGGGCGCCGGCTTCACGGCGAGCGGATTGAGCGTCAGATCGAGCAGATTGGAGGCGTCCTTGACGAGTGCCAGCTTCGCCGGCTGGTCCTTCGGAATGAAGCTGCTCAAGGCGAGCGCGTGATCGACCTCGGGAAGGGCGGTCAGGCGCTTGGCGAGGTCGTCCGCGGCAGCGAGCGAGGGAGCCAGCACGTCGATGGTGTTGGGCGTCTCGTCGGGCTCGGCCATCAGGTCCTTCAAGGTCGACATGGACTCGACGCTGGGGCTGCGCAGGTGGAGCGGGTTGAAGTCGAAGCGCACGAGCGGCAGGAGGGTCAAGCACAGGCCGGCGGCGATACCGGCGGTGGCGAGAACGAGCCTTCGCCGCCTCACGAGATAGCGGTCTAGCGGGGCGAGAGCGGCAAAGCCGATCTCGGCCGCCTCCGCCCCGGGACGTGCGAGCGTCAGGAGGGCGGGGAGGAGCGTTATGCTGAGGAGGAAGGCGATCATCATGCCCGCCCCCGCGATCACGCCGAGCTCCGAGGCCCCCACGTAGGATGTCGGCAGGAAGGCGCAGAAGCCGACCGCAATGGCGCCGGCTGCAAGCGCCAACGCGCCGCCGACCGTCGATCCTGCAGCGGTCAAGGCGTCCCGCAAGTCCCGATGGACGAGGCGCTCGGCACGGTAACGCACGCTGAACTGGATGCCGAAGTCGATGCCCAGCCCGACGAAGAGGGGAACGAAGGCGACCGAGATCACGTTGAATCGTCCGACGGCGAGAAGACCGAGGCCCGCCGTCGCGAGCAGGCCGGCGAGGGTCGTGATCACGATGCAGGCGATGATGCGAAGCGAGCGGACGGCAAGCCACAGCATGATCAATACCGCGCCGAGCGTGCCGAAGATCATGAGCCAAAGATGCTGCGTCAAGGTGGCGAACTCCTCGTCCTCCAGCTGAACCTGCCCGGTCAGGCGGACCCTGACGCCGTTCTCGGGGCTGAGGCCGAGTGCCAGCGCGGCGGCACGGATGGTTCGGCTTGCGCGTGCGCCGGGGGCGAGTGCTGCATAGTCCAGCTTGGGCCGCACCAGGATGAAGCGTCTGGTCTCGCGCGTCTCGGGGGCACGATCCGCGATGAGCGTTCGCCAGGAGAAGAAGGCGGGCTTTCCTTGCGTCACGCGCTCGAGGGCATCGGCGAGCTCGGCCAGGGGCCGCGCCAGCTTGGCGAGGGTGGTCTCGCCCCTCCGCACGCCCGCAAGCGCCAGGTCGAGTGTGCCCATGACGCCGCGCACGCTCGGGTCCGCGGCCAGCGGACCGAGGAAGCCCTGGTTTGCTATGAGCCGGTCCATCGCGGTCTCCACGTCCGCCAAGGGCAAGAGGAGGAGGCCGTTACGGGCGAAGAATTGGCCGCCGTCGGGCCACTCGACCGATTTGAACGAATCGGCTGTCGCTACCAGCTGCGCCATGAGCCGAGCCGTTCCCCATTCGGCGAGCTCCGGCGTGGCACCGTCCACGACCACCACGATCGTTTGATTTTGCCCGGGAAAGGCCTGATCGAAGGTGGCCTTGTTCCGCCGCCAGGGAAGGTCCGGCGAAATAAGGTTGATGCTGTCGGTCGTTATCGCGAAGTGCCGCACGGTATAAAGGGCGGAGAGCGCGCCGAATGCCATCCCCGCCAGGGCGACGACCCAGGCCCAACGGCAGCACGCGTTGACGATACGGGCGATGAGTTGCGGCTTCACGGTCGATTCGATGCCGCACGGCGCTCGGGGGACATCCGTCGTTGTTTCGCTTCTCGGGGGTTCTTGCCCACCATATCCTGCTCCTCAGCACGATCGCCGACGGTCGCCCATAGCAGTTCGCTCCGTGAGCCAGCGAGAGGTTTCATGCACGCTTTCGTGGGCCGCGCTTCGAGATATGCGATGTATCATGGCGGCAAGCCTCACGCACGTCTGCGAGATGGCCGCCAAACGTTAGACTAGGCTACCGGGTGGGAGCGGCGATGCAGCCCGAGGCAACCCAGGCCCTATTCCCCATATGACGTGCTGATTTACGGACAGATTCGGGCGACCGAGAAGAACCGCCCGACTTCGGGTTGTATTCGGGGGAGGTATTCGGCTTGCAATCGCGTCTCCCGCGCGGCCAGATAGCCGGGATCGAAGAGCAATCCCCACTCATCGCCAGCGCAGGGAGCTGAACACACGGCGGTCGCAATAGAGCCTCGGACTGTCCCTTTCCGATTCACCCACCCGGTGCGCTCTGACCGCCTCGCTCGATCCAGATTAAGCATTGAATCTTATACAAGAATCGACCACGAAGCGCGGCACTTCCGAGCGTCGTCCGGGGCATGCAAGGTGAGATGTCAAGTGTCGGCTAAGGGACGCGATGCCGGGTATTTTCTCTCGTCTGGCATCTATGATCTGCCATCCGGACCTCAGCTCTTCTGCCTGAGCTCGACGATCTTGCCGCGCATGAGCTCGGTCAGACTCGCGACGTTGCCGTTGTTGCGTTGGAGCACCGAGGCGAACTCGGAGCGTTGCGTCACCAGGAGGCTGACCCCCTCGACCACGACGTCGATGATCTTGTAGCCGGCCTGCTCCTTGCGCACGCGCCATTGAACCTCGGTCGGCTCCTCGCCGGGCTTTCCGATTCCGCTCGTCACCCAGGCGCCGGCCTCGCCGTCGGGCGCCGTCTTGCTGACAAGGAAGCTTTCGCCGGCGTACGAGTTGAAGCGCACCGCGTATGTCTGCACCACATATTCCTTGAAGACATCGAGGTACGTGTCCCGCTCGCTGTCCGATACCCTGTGCCCGTAGACGCCGAGAACGAAGAGCCCGATCGCGCGCACGTCGAAGCCATCGAGAAATATCGCGGCAAGGGCCTTTACGCGGTCGTCCCTGCTGAGCGACTTGTCCTTGAGGATGCGGATCACCCGGTCGGCGAGCTGGCTGACGAACTCGGACGCGGCGGCGGGAATATCCTCGGCGCGGCCCGCCCGCGGCGCCACAAGGAGGCCAAGCGCGGCGGAGGCGGCCGAGGCTAGGAATAGGCGACGGTCAATCATGGCGGCAACGCTTCATCGCTCGACGTCGGGGCGGCCCGTGGGATCGCGAGCCTCGTTGGCAAGAGCCGACTGCTCGCTCGGCCCGGCAGGCACGGTCTCATTCCCGCCCAAGCCGGCGGCGGAGTCCGCCGCTCCCGGCAATTCTGCGCCGGCTTGGCTTTGCCCAGCAACACTGGCGATGTTGGCGCTGGAGGTGGGCGGCTCCACGGGGCGGGCGGCCTCGGGCGCGGTACTCGGCATGTCACCCGGCCCGGAAATCGATGGTGCCGGGAAGTTGGCGCCGCCCTTGCCCGAGCGGATCTGATCCTCGCGGCGCTGGCGGTAGAGGCTGCGCAGCGTAGCGTAATAATCGACGGAGGTGCGGCGGATCTCGTCGAGCGGCTCGATCAGGGGCTCGCGTTTGTCGATCCCCTCGTAGACGAGGCGGCCGAAGGACTCCAACAGGGTGGCGAAATAGCCGATCGGATCCATCAAGGAGTCGACCCCGAGCCCGATCGCATCGCGCGGGTTCGACGGACCGAAGCCCGGCAGCATCAGATAGAAGCCTTCGCCCACCCCCCATTTGGCAAGCGTCACGCCGAAATCGGTATCATGGGTCGGCACGCCGACCATGGATGCGACGTCGAAAAAGCCGCCCACCCCTGCCGTGATATTGATGAGGAAGCGGAGCACCGTGTCGGCAGTGCTATCCGGGTCGGCCTGCATGAGATAATTGCCGAAGAGGACCGGGGCGTGCACGGTCACGATCATATTGTGCATGCCCTTGCGCAGGTCCTCAGGGACCACCCGATAGGCTTCCGCCACCGGCTTCACGATGTGGTCGTCGAGTGCCACGTTGACATCGAAAATGGCCCGGTTGGTCGGCTCGAGGGGATCGTTGGCTTCCTCGAAAGCGGCGCGCGCGTCGGGGTCGGTGGGCGGCGTGGCGCAGCCCGGGAGCCACAGGAATAGAGCGAGCACAAGCCCCACATTGAGGCCGATTTCGGCGGATATGGTGGCCTTCCGGGCAGTCGAGCTTGCGCGCATCTATTGGTCCCGCTCCGTCGGTGTCACGCTTCTCCACTCTGCGGGGCGCGTGACGGGCCCTGCCGAGTAACGCCTCGCAGAAGTGTCAGGTTCCGGTTTGCTTTCCCCCAAGCGGATGCCGCCGCGCCCGGCGAGCGACTGACTTGAAAGTGCCCCTTCTTCGTCCATCCCTCTGCCTCGCGGGCGGGCGCGACGCCAGCAGATTGAGCCTAAGTGACCTAACATAGGAGAAGGCAAAAAACCAGTGGCCTGGCCTTGGCTTATCGATGCGATTGTCCCACCTGTTGCAGATTTGTCGCGCATGCGCGACTCAGGGGAAATTCGTCGCGATTCTTTGAGTTGCATTTATAAGGATATGTTTATATAGTTATATTTAAGGGATTCCAACGGGAGATCGCAGGAGATCGCAAATGGCCATGGAGGAGCTACCGCGCGCCGGCGTCGCTGCCATCGGCGAGGCGGACATGGAGAGGCTGCTGGTGGGCTTGCGGGCCGTGGCGGAGCCGACGCGGTTGCGGCTTCTCGTGCTCTCTGCCCACGGCGAGCTCACCGTGAGCGAGCTTACCCAGATTCTCGGCCAGAGCCAGCCGCGCGTCTCCCGCCATCTCAAGCTTTTGTGCGAGGCTGGGCTGCTCGAGCGCTTTCGCGAAGGTACGAACGCCTTCTACACCCTTGCCCGGCAGAGCGATATGGCGCGGCTGGGCGAGCTCCTCGTCGATCTCATGCCCGATCGCGATCGCACCCTTGCCCTCGACCTCGAGCGGCTTGAGGCGATCAAGGAGACGCGCAATGCCGCGGCGGCGAAGTACTTCCGCGAGAATGCCGAGCGCTGGGACCGCATCCGCTCTCTCTATATCGACGAGGCCCAGGTCGAGGCCAAGCTGCTCGAGCTCCTGCCGCCGCACGGCTTGCGCGACTTCGTTGATGTGGGCACCGGCACCGGGCGCGTTCTCGAGCTCGTGGCCCCCCGCGCGGAGCGCGCGGTTGGCATCGACCTTTCGCGCGAGATGCTGGCGGTGGCGCGCGCGCGGATGGAGCAGGCCGGCTTGCGCAACGCGAGCGTGCGCCACGGCGACATGTACCAGCTGCCCTGGCCGGCGGGCTCCTTCGACGCGGCCGCCCTCCACCAGGTGCTGCACTTCGCCGACGATCCTGCCGCCGCGATCGCGGAGGTGGCGCGCGTCCTGCGGCCCGGCGGAACCCTCGTCATCGTCGACTTTGCGCCCCACGAGCTCGAGTATCTGCGCAGCGAGCATGCCCATCTCCGCTTGGGCCTGCGCGAGGCCGACATGCAGCAATGGTTCCGCTCGGCCGGCCTCATGCCGCAAAGCACCTCCGAGCTGCCGGGCGATCCGCTCACCGTGATGATCTGGTGCGCGCGGCGCGTGGAGGTGGAAAAGGGACGCGCGGCACCTCAGCGCAGGGCGGGCTGATGGCGTCCGCAACCTTGCGCCGCAGTGAACGCCTGCCCTTCTCCGGGCCGCTGCCCGAGGGCGCCCTACGGGTCTCCTTCGAGTTCTTCCCGCCCAGGAGCGAGGAGATGGAGCGCCAGCTCTGGCACGCCGTCGAGCGCCTCGAGCCGCTGCAGCCCCGTTTCGTCTCGGTCACCTATGGCGCCGGCGGCTCCACGCGCGAGCGCACCCACGCGACGGTCCGCCGCATCCGCAACGAAACCTCGCTCGAGCCCGCAGCCCACCTCACCTGCGTCGGCGCCACGCAAGCCGAGGTGGACGCCGTCGCGCGCGACTACTGGGCGACCGGCATTCGCCACGTCGTGGCGCTGCGCGGCGATCCGCCGGCGGGCGAAGCCGGCTATCGCCCCCATCCGGGGGGGTATCCGTTTGCGGTCGATCTCGTGCGCGGCCTGAAACGCATCGCCGACTTCGATATCTCGGTCGCGGCCTATCCCGAGGTGCACCCCGAGGCCGCCAGCCCTGAAGCCGATCTCGACAATTTGAAACGCAAGATCGATGCCGGCGCCTCGCGCGCCATCACCCAGTTCTTCTTCGAGGCCGACGTCTTTCTGCGCTTCGTCGAGCGCTGCCGCAAGGCCGGCGTTTCCGTGCCGATCGTGCCGGGCATCCTGCCGGTCACCAACTTCGCCCGCGTGGTGCAGTTCGCCAAGGCGTGCGGTGCCGGCATCCCCGCCTGGCTCGCGGGACTTTTCGAGACGCTCGACGGCGACCCCGGCACGCGCCAGCTCGTCGCCGCCACGGTCGCCGCCGAGCAGTGCCGCGAGCTCTATGCCAACGGCGTCAACGAGTTCCACTTCTATACGCTCAACCGCGCCGACCTCGCCTACGCGATCTGCCACATCCTCGGCCTGAGGCCGGCGCTGCGGCCGGCCGCTCAAGGCCTGCGCGCCAAGGCCTGAGAGAATTCGCCATGAGCCGCTTCCTCGATGCCGTTTCCGAGCGCGTCATTCTCCTCGACGGGGCCATGGGGACCCAGGTCCAGGCGCGCCAACTCGATGTCGAGAAGGACTTCCTCGGCTGCGAGAATTGCACCGAGATCTTGAACCGCTCACGACCCGACCTCGTGCGCGATATCCATATGGGATACCTCGAGGCCGGAGCGGACGCGATCGAGACCAACAGCTTCGGCGGCTCGCCGGTGACGCTCGCCGAGTTCGGCCTCGAGGAGGAGGCGTCGGCACTCAACAAGCGCGCCGCCGAGCTCGCGCGCGAGGCGGTGGCCGAGTTCAAGGTCGACGGGCGCGAGCGCTTCGTGCTCGGCTCGGTCGGGCCGGGAACCAAGCTGCCGACACTCGGCCAGATCGCCTACCAGCGCCTCGAGGATGCGCTCGCCACCCAATGCGCAGGCCTGATCGCAGGCGGCGTCGACGCACTCCTGATCGAGACCTGCCAGGACCTCCTCCAGCTCAAGGCCGCGGTCAACGGTGCGAAGCGCGCGCGCGCCGAGGCCGGCGCCGATGTCCCGATCATGACCAACGTCACCATCGAGACCACGGGAACGCTACTCGTCGGCGCCGACATCGCCGCGGCCGCGACCGTGATCCATGCCCTCGATGTGCCGGTGATGGGCTTGAATTGTGCTACCGGCCCGCAGGAGATGGCCGAGCACGTGCGCTGGCTCGGACAGAGCTGGCCGGGCTTGCTCGCGGTGCTGCCCAACGCCGGTCTCCCCGAGCTCATCGACGGCCACACCCATTATCCCCTCTCGCCCGAGGAGATGGCCCAGTGGCTCGAGCGCTTCATCGAGGAGGACGGCATCAACATCATCGGCGGCTGCTGCGGCAGCCACGAGCCGCATATCCGAGCACTCGATGCCATGCTCAGGCGGCGGGCGGGGAGCGCGTTGCGGCCCGTGCCGAGGCGCCGCGAGGCGCTTTGGGTGCCGAGCCTCGCCTCCCTTTACGGCCAAGTCCCGCTGCGCCAGGAGCGCGCCTACCTTTCGATCGGCGAGCGCTGCAACGCGAACGGCAGCCGGCAGTTCCGCCGCCTCCAGGAGGCGGGCGACTGGGAGGGCTGCGTCGAGATGGGACGCGAGCAGGTGGCCGAGGGCTCGCACACGCTCGACATCTGCACCGCTTTCGTCGGCCGCGACGAGATCGCCGAGATGACCGAGGTGGTGAGCCGCATGCGCAACGCGGTCACGGCCCCCCTCGTATTCGATTCGACCGAGCTGCCCGTACTCGAGACGGCCTTCAAGCTCTATGGCGGGAAGGGCGTGCTCAACTCGATCAACTTCGAGAACGGCGAGCCGGCGGCTGCGGCGCGCATGGAGCTCGCACGCCGTTTCGGCGCTGCGGTCATAGCACTCACCATCGATGAGGAGGGCATGGCGAAGACGGTCGAGCGCAAGCTCGAGGTGGCCAAGCGCCTTCACGACTTCGCCTGCAACCGCTACGGCCTGCCGGCATCCGATCTGATGATCGACCCCTTGACCTTCACGATCTGCACGGGAAACGACGACGACCGCAAGCTCGGGCTCGCGACGTTGGAGGCGATCGAGCACATCAGGGCGGCACTGCCCGAGGTGCAGATCCTGCTCGGCCTCTCGAACATCTCCTTCGGCCTCAATCCGGCGGCGCGCCAGGTGCTCAATTCGGTGTTCCTCGACCATGCGCAGCAGCGCGGGCTCAGCGCCGCCATCGTGCACGTGAGCAAGATCCTCCCCTTGCACAAGATCGGCGAGGCCGAGCGCGGTTGTGCTGAGGACCTCATCTTCGATCGCCGCCGCGAGGGCTACGATCCGCTCCACGCCTTCATGGCGCTCTTCGCCGACCGCCTCGAGGAGCAGAAGGCCAAGAAGTCGCGGCCCGAGCGTGTCGAGGAGCGTCTCGCCCAGCGCATCGTCGACGGCGACCGCCAGGGGCTCGACGAGGATCTGGCGGAGGCGCTCGGAAGCCACCCGCCGCTCGACATCATCAACCGTTTCCTGCTCGACGGCATGAAGGTGGTGGGCGAGCTCTTCGGCGCCGGCAAGATGCAGCTCCCCTTCGTGCTGCGCTCGGCCGAATGCATGAAGGCGGCCGTCGCCTTCCTAGAGCCCTACATGGAGCGGGTCGAGGGGCAGGAGAAGGGCACCATCGTGGTCGCCACCGTCAAGGGCGACGTGCACGACATCGGCAAGAACCTCGTCGACATCATCCTCACCAACAACGGCTACCGGGTCGTCAACCTCGGCATCAAGCAGCCGCTCTCGAACATCCTCGAGGCGGCGAGGGAGCACAAGGCGAACGCCGTCGGCATGTCGGGACTGCTGGTCAAATCGACGGTCGTCATGCGCGAGAACCTCGAGGAGATGACGCGGCTCGCCGTCGACGTGCCGGTGCTGCTCGGAGGGGCGGCGCTCACGCGTCAATACGTCGAGGAGGACTGCGCGCGCGCCTATGGAACGGGCCGGCTCGCCTACGCGCGCGACGCCTTCGACGGCCTTCACCTCATGGAGAAGGTGGTGAACGGCACCTTCGTCGGCTTCACCGACGAGATCGCGAGGAAGCGCGAGGCGCGGCCGTCAAGCAAGCCCGCGCGCGTGCGCGGGGTGCCCAAGGCGCCCGCCGCCGAGCCGCGCCCGGTCGATCTCGAGGAGATCCGCCTCCACCGCGCCGAGCTCAACCGCGGCTTGGAGGTGCCGACCCCGCCGTTTTGGGGGCCGCGCGTGATCGCGCGCGTGCCGGTCAAGGCGCTCGTCCCCTATCTCAACGAGCGCATGCTCTTCCAATTCCACTGGGGCTTCCGCAAGGAGGGCCGGCGGCTTGCCGAGTATATGGAATGGGCGCGGCGCGAGCTCAGGCCCGAGCTCAAGCGCATGCTCGACGCGTCTCTCCAGCAGGACATCTTGAAGCCGCAGGCGGCCTACGGCTATTGGCCCGCTGCCGCGGAGGGCAACGAGGTGATCCTCTTCGCCCCCGAAGACCACGGCAAGGAGCTCGTGCGCTTCTCCTTCCCGCGCCAGGCGAGGGAGGGCGGGCTCGCGATCGCCGATTTTTTCCGCGACGTGAGCGAGCCCGCGCGCGACGTGATCGCCCTTCAGGTCGTGACGGTCGGCCAGCGCGCCTCGGATGTGGCGCGCGAGTGGTTCGCCGAGAACCGCTACCAGGACTACCTCTATCTCCACGGCCTCGGCGTCGAGATGGCGGAAGCGCTCGCCGAATACGTGCACAAGCGCATCCGCGGCGAGCTCGGCTTCGCGAACGAGGACGCGCGCGAGATGGACCAGCTCCTGCAGCAGGGCTACCGCGGCTCGCGCTACTCCTTCGGCTATCCCGCCTGCCCGCGCCTCGAGGACCAGGTGCAGCTCCTCGCCCTCCTCGGCGCCGAGCAAATCGGCATCAGCTTGAGCGAGGAATTCCAGCTCCACCCCGAGCAATCCACCTCCGCCATCGTCGTCCATCACCCGCAGGCAAAGTATTTTTCGGTGTAAGGGCGCACCTCAAGCGGATGGAGAGCGACCCCGCCCATGCGCGAAAGCTCAAGGCGCCTGCGAGACCATCCCCAAGAAGGCTTGCGCCAGAAATTCGAGATACAGGGCCGCCGACGCCGCGCCAGGGAGGACGCGCTCGATGAGGGGGATCGAGACGGACTCGGCGCGGACGCCGGCGGTTTCGATGATGAGCTGATCATAGAAGGTTATGGGCTGGACTCCGGCTCGAGGTGTCTCTTGTCCTGCGCATAACCCGGATCATCGGGGAAAAACCTTGCGAAAGTCTGACGGCCGGCAGGCGTGTCCGGCGATGCGGACCTTCTTTCCCAGCGAAGGCGCCGCCGCGGGTGGGGACCTTCCTCTTGAGCGTGCTTTATATGCAGGTGGACTTTCGGTCGGCCTTCTACTTGCTGCAGCTCCGACCTAGTGGAAGCGCGACAAAGCCGGACTAGGTTGTTTCGGGGCAGTGCACATTATGGATAGAACTATAAGCAACAATGCTGTGCCTAGCCGTTCGTACGGTCAGCGGATTAGCCGAACGATCGGCTGACGCAAGGCCGGACGAGATATTCGATAATTACGACGATGTTCACACTGCCGCGTTCTGAAAGGTTCTTGCAAGGTTGGCAAGCGATGCTCCCGCTGAAGGTTGTCTTCTCCCGATCGCAATGTCGGAGAATTTGCGATCGGGGCAGTCTCGACGGCAGCGTTGGAGTGAAGCGAGGGGGCAATGGATCGTCTTATCATCCCGCCGGGGGATTTTCTTCTGCCGTCTTATGACTAACACCGGAGTCAGCGGCACGAGCGATCCTGGCATTATCTGGCTCGAGTTTGAATCCGCTGTAAAGGCTCATGGACCACAACATCCGTGTCAGTCTCTAAAAGCAAGCATAGCCATACCGGTAACCGCTGTTGACGCCGCGGGACTCCTTCGGAGTCTAAAGATGCTAGCGCAAGAAGGATTAATCCCACACGCGCCAGAGCCCTCCGTCCCAGCGAGATCGAATTGATGCGTTAGCGCCAGCACGGTGAGCGGTTAGCTTCCTAGAAGAAGGGAGGCAACATGGTACACGAGGTTATTTCACGATCCTCGGCCCGCGTGAGAAGGCTCAAGAGGTATTTTACCGGCAAGCCGTGCAAACACGGTCACGCCTCTGAGCGAGTCGTATCGAATGGGACGTGTGTGGAGTGCAACCGCGTGCATCAACGCCGATGGGCGCAAACGCCTGAAGGCCGCAAAGCGAAACGTGAGAGTGATCGCCGATATTCGGCAAGCCCTAAGGGCCGCGAGACTGATCGCCGATATCGGACAAGCCCCAAGGGGCGTAAAGCACGGCGCTGTCGTGCGCGTTTCGCGGATCGACACCGGAGCATGCGCGATCGTCGGCATCGATGATCGTGGCCCGTATGCGAGACAAACTCACGAACGTATTCAGTGAGTGTGCTAGCGCGAGATTTCCCGATTACGCGGGCGACTAGGTTGCCCTTGCGAGCCATTTACAATTTGCACAAATTGCTGAAAGAGGCTACTTACCGTGCCACTGGAGCTACTCGGAATGATGGAGGACTGCTGATGATCCCGTTTAGGATGCTCGTTTTTGTCGTTGCCCTCGCCCTCAGCTTCGCGAGCCGATTTGCTCTCGCCGCGGGCGACGCGGCGAACGGCGAGAAGGTGTTCAACCAGTGCAAGGTTTGCCACAGCATCGTTGAGGGCAAGAATGGCGTAGGCCCGAGCCTCTTCCGCGTGGTGGGACGCAAGTCGGGAAGCGTTGCGGGCTACAAGTACTCCGACGCCATGGCCAAGGCCAATATCATCTGGGACGAGAAAAATCTCGACGCCTACATCAAGGATCCGAAGGCGGTCGTGCCGGCCGGTAAAATGCCGTTTGCCGGGCTCAAGAAAGATCAGGATCGCGATGATGTCATCGCCTTCCTAAAAGCCAAGGCGCAATAGGCTTTCTGCCCAACCGTCTCGGCGCCGTCTAGCCGAGCGGCGCCGCATGAGCATTACGCCGGGCGCGGCTCCCGCCCCCGGCTTGCCGCCGCCATTCGAGGTAGAGCGGCTGGCCCGCGCGCGACGCCGGGGTTTAAGCCTGGCGCGATTTCGCCGCGGACGGGCGCACCGAGTGCGAGAGCGTTCATCACGCCTTTTTCCTCTGCCATGCGTCGCTCGAGGAGTGCCACTGCCGCGCGGGATTCGCGCGCTTGGCCGCGGCAGCGCCTTCATGCCCGCAGCGGTCTCGGCGTGAGGACTCGCCTCTGGCGGCGTAGCTTCCGTCATCTCGCAAAGACCTTTCCAGCGGTATCTCACGCCATGACATGCGGCGCGTCCGACCCGGCCGCGGCGTACCGCGCTCCCCTTTAGCTATGCAAGCTTGCATAAAGCCGAAAAATGCGCTACATATAGATGAAAATTCGGCTTATCTCCCAATATGTTGATAGGCTGAATTCCAACGGGGTAAGCTGGATCGTACGATTTCGTTACCCATTCCGAGTTCGAGGGGAAGAGCACGATAGAGAGTGCCCGGGGTGGAACGGATGCAAACTTTGCTCTCGCCCTCGGCGCGCATGGCGATCAGTAGGGAGGCCACGATGACGTTGCGTCGGAGAACGGGCTGGACATGGATCATGGCGCTGGCCGTGGCCGTCGCGACGATGGCGATGTCCGCGCAAGAGGCCTTTGCGGTGCCCAGCTTTGCGCGCCAGACCGGCCAAGCTTGTGAAGCGTGCCACACGGTATTCCCCGAGCTCACGCCGTACGGCCGCCTGTTCAAGCTCAATGCCTACGTCTTTACCAACGTCAAGGACATAAGCGACATCAATGCGCAAAAATCGAGCACCTTGTCGCTGACCGAGCTGCCGCCGATCTCGCTCATGTTCCTGGCTTCCGAGACGCACATCAACAAGGCCTTGCCCGACTCGAGCTTGCCAAGCGGCGTGGCGCAAAACGACACCATCGGCTTCCCGCAGCAGGTGAGTTTCTTCTATGCCGGCAGGATCGCGCCCGACTTCGGCGCCTTCATCCAGCTCACTTACGATCCCGGCGCCAACTCGGTCGGAATCGACAACACGGACCTGCGCTTTGCCGACACCGGCACTTTCCAAAGCATGGGCCTGATCTACGGATTGACCCTCAACAACAATCCCACCTCGCAGGACGTGTGGAACAGCACGCCGGGGTGGGGGTACCCTTATGCCACCTTCAGGGCGGCACCCACACCCGCGGCAGCCGCGTTGATCGACGGCCCCTTGGCGCAGAATGCTGCGGGCGCTACCGCATACCTCATGCTTGACAAGACTTTTTATTTTGAAGGCGGCGCCTACCGCTCCGCGAAAGTCGGGACCACAAACAAAACGCTGATGACGCCTGGCCCGCTCGATAGCGAATTCACCAACGTGATCGACGGCCTCGCGCCGTACTGGCGCTTCGCCTACGAGCATCCCTGGGGGAGAAACACTTTCGAGATCGGGACGTACGGCATCCATTCCTCCATCAGGCCGAATGCCGGCATGACCTCGTTGGTCACGTCCGGGCCGACGGACGACTACACGGACGTGGCGTTGGACGCGCAATATCAATGGATCG
>DATNIJ010000326.1:0-4259 GCA_035604475.1 Alphaproteobacteria bacterium | reverse complement strand
CGGCTCGAGCAATACATCCGCGCCTCGCGCGCCCAGGAGCTCGGCCTGGTCTCGCTCCTGGTCGACCAGTACGCGCGCGATCCCCACATGATGGCGACCGCACTGCGCCAGCTGCCGCAGCAGAAGCGGCCCTCGGACGTGGTCGTGCCGGGGCTGCTCGACGGTCTCAGCAACGTGAACCGCCTGGTCGAGCGGCATCTCAGGCCGCGCCATGTCCATCCGGTGCCGGTCGCCACGGGTCACCCGTAGAGCCGCGGTGCCTACCGTCGCAGTCATCCTCAAGGGCTATCCGCGCCTTTCCGAGACCTTCATCGCGCAGGAGCTCAGGGAGCTCGAGCGCCGTGGGCTCTCGCTCCACATCGTTTCACTGCGCCATCCGACCGACGCGGTCCTCCATCCCATCCATCGCGAGATCGCGGCCCCGGTGCTCTACGTGCCCGAGTATCTGCATGACGAGGGGCAGCGTGTGCTGAGCGCGTGGCGGGCGCTCAGGGGATCGAGGGGCTACCGGCGCGCCCGCGCGGCTTGGCTCGCCGATCTCGCCCGCGATCCCACGCCCAACCGCGTGCGCCGTTTCGGCCAGGCGCTCGTGCTTGCGCATGAGCTGCCGGCTCGGGTCGAGCGGCTTCACGCTCACTTCCTCCACACGCCTGCCTCGGTCGCGCGCTACTCGAGCCTCATGACCGACCTCAGCTGGAGCTGCTCCGCGCACGCCAAGGACATCTGGACGACACCCGCGTGGGAGAAGCGCGAGAAGCTCGCGAGCCTCGATTGGCTCGTCACCTGCACGCGCGCGGGGGCCGAGCATCTCAAGGCGCTCAGCAGCGAGCCGCGCAAGGTCGAGCTCATCTATCACGGGCTCGATCCGGCGCGCTTCCCGCCGCGCGAGGCGGCACCGTCGCCGCGCGATGGACGCGATCCCTCGGCACCGGTGGTGATCCTCTCGGTCGGCCGGCTCGTCGCCAAGAAAGGCTACGGCGATTTGCTCGCTGCCTTGGCACAGCTTCCCAAGGCGCTTCACTGGCGCTTTATCCATGTGGGGGGCGGACCGCTCGCGAAGCCGCTCGCGCGCGAGGCCGCGAGATGCGGGATCGCCGCGCGCGTCCAGTGGCTCGGGCCGCTCTCCCAGGAGGCCGTGCTGGCGCAATATCGCAGCGCCGATCTCTTCGTGCTCGCCTGTCGCGTGGCATCCGACGGCGATCGAGACGGCTTGCCCAACGTGCTTCTCGAGGCGCAGAGCCAGGGGCTCGCCTGTCTTTCGACCACCGCGGGCGGCGTTCCCGAGCTGATCGAAGCGGGGCGGTCCGGCCTGCTCGCCGCACCGGGCGACGTGCCGGCACTCGCAGCACACTTGGCACAGCTTATTCAGGAGCCCGCGTTGCGCCAGCACCTCACTCGCGCAGGTGCTGCGCGCGTGCGCCAAAGTTTCAATTTCCAGCCTGGCATCGCGCGGCTTGCCGAGAAGTTCGGCCTTTCCGCGGGCGGGGCGGCGGATGGCGAGCTGCCCGCCGCTGCCGCCGAGACGAGCACGGAAGGTGCGGCCGGCGTGTCGCTATCGTCATGCGCATCGCGTTCTATGCGCCGCTGAAGCCGCCGGACCATCCGGTGCCCTCGGGAGACCGGCGCGTCGGCCGTGCGCTCATCGCAGCCCTCGACCGCGCCGGACACGAGGTGAGGCTTGCCTCGCGCCTGCGCAGTTGGGACGGTGCGGGAGATGCGGCCCGGCAGCGCCGTATCGAGCGCTTGGGCGGACGGCTCGCCTGCCGCCTCATTCGCCGATACGGGAGGGAGCCTCGGCTGCGGCCGGAGCTCTGGCTCACTTACCATCTCTATCACAAGGCGCCCGACTGGCTTGGGCCCGCGGTTGCGAGCGAGCTCGCGATACCCTATGTCGTCGTCGAGGCGTCATCGGCGCGAAAGCAGGCGAGCGGGCGCTGGGCAATGGGGCATGCCGCGAGTGCCGCCGCAATCGCGCGCGCGGACGCCCTTATCAATCTCAACGGCGACGATCGCGAGGGTCTGCTTCAGCTGGTCGGCGAGCCCGCGCGCATCAACCACTTGGCTCCGTTCATCGAGACGGCGGCCTATGCCCGGGCCAAACCCGCGCGCGCAAGGCTCGCCGAGCGCTATGGGCTGGACTTAGCACGGCCTTGGCTCCTCGCGGTTGCGATGATGCGGGAGGGAGCGAAGCTCGCCTCCTATCGCGTGTTGGCCGAGGCGCTGCGCCTCATCGACGGCTGCGACTGGCAGCTCGTCATCGTCGGCGACGGCCCCGCGCGCGGCGAAGTCGAGGCACTGCTGGCCCCCCTCGCCGAGGGCCGCGCGCGCGTGCTTGGAGCACTCGCGGCAGATGCGCTGCCCTCCCTCTATGCCAGCGCCGATCTTTACCTCTGGCCCGCCATTCACGAGGCCTTCGGCATGGCGTTCCTCGAGGCCCAGGCCGCCGGGCTGCCGGTGGTCGCGGGGCGCGAGCGCGGTGTGCCGGAAGTCGTGCGCGAGGGCGAGGCGGGCCTGCTTGTGCCACCGGGCGACGCCCGCGCCTTCGCCGCCGCGGTTGCAACACTGCTTGCCGATCCCTGCCGCCGCCGTGCCATGGGTGCCCGCGCCCGCGAGATTGCATCTGCCGAGGCCGATATCGGCGCCGCCGCGAGGCGGCTGGATGCGATCCTGCGGCAGGTCCTCGCGGAGCGGCGGGCATGACGCAGCTGGCGCTCATCCGCCACGCCGCGAGCGCGTGGAGCGAGCGCGGGCTCATCCAGGGCCGCGCCGACCCCTCGCTCAGCCCGGGCGGTGCCGCCGCGGCCGCGGCCTGGCGCGTGCCGGCCGCACTCGCCGCCTTCGACTGGGTGGCGAGCCCGCTTGCGCGCGCCTCTGAGACCGCCCGTCTTCTCCTCGGCCGCGAGGTGGTGGTCGAGCCCGTGCTCATCGAAATGGCATGGGGTGAATGGGAGGGCGAGCGTCTTGCCGAGCTTCGCGCCAAGCTGGGAGCCGCGATCGCCGAGAACGAAGAGCGGGGGCTCGACTTCCGTCCGCCGGGCGGGGAGAGCCCGCGCGATGTCCAGCGCCGTCTTAAGCCGTGGCTCACGCGCGTGGCGCTCAGGGCCCGGCCCATGGCGGCCGTGACGCACAAGGGCGTCATCCGCGCCGTCGTCGGTTTGGCGACCGGGTGGGACTTTCTCGGCAAGCCGCCGCTGCGCCTCGCCCCCGCCACGGCCCAGCTCTTCGAGCTCGACGAAGGCGGGCGGCCGCGGCTTCTCTCAGCCAACATCCCGCTCGCCGCACCATGAGCCGCCTCCTCCTCTACGTCCAGAGCCTCCTCGGCGTCGGCCATCTGGCGCGCGCCGCCCTTCTTGCGCGCGCCTTCGCGGCGGCCGGTTGGGAGGTCGATCTCGTCTCCGGAGGCATGCCCGTTGGAGAAGTGAGCCCGGGTGCGGCGCGCCTCATCCAGCTGCCCCCCGCGCGCAGCCGAGACGAGGCCTTCAGCGAGCTCGTGGACGAGGCGGGCAGGGCGGTCGACGCGGCTTGGCGCCAGGCGCGCCGCGAGCGTCTCCTAGCACTCTTCGCCGAGCGCCGCCCGGACGTCCTGATCCTCGAGATGTTTCCCTTCGGCCGTCGGCAGATGCGCTTCGAGCTGCTCCCGCTCCTCGCTGCGGCGAGGGCCGCGGACCGCCCTCCGCTCATCGTCTCCTCGGCACGCGACGTCGTGCAAAGCCGGCGCAAGCCGGGCCGGGCGGAGGAGGCATTGGCCCTCCTCCAAGAGGTTTTCGACCTCGTCCTTGTGCATGGCGATCAGCACCTCGTGCGCTTCGAGGAAAGCTTTCCGCTTGCAGCCGAGCTCGGTGCCCGGCTGCGTTACACCGGCTATATCGCCCCGCCTCAAGTATCCCGGGGCCGCGCCGGTGAGGCGGGCTGGGACGAAGTGGTGGTTTCGGCCGGGGGTGGGGCGGTCGGCGCAGCCCTGCTTGAAACGGCATTGGCCGCGCGGCCGCTCAGCAAGCTCAAGGCTCGCCGCTGGCGCCTTCTTGCCGGCCGCAACCTGCCTCAAGAGGCACTTGCCGCCCTTGCCGCCCAGGCGCCGCCCGATGTTGTCGTCGAGCGCGCGCGCGCGGATTTCCAACGGCTCTTGGCCAATTGCCGCGTGTCGATTTCCCAGGCCGGCTATAATACGGTGATGGACATTGCGAGTGCTGACGCGCGGGCCGTGCTCGTGCCCTTCGTCGGGCTCGGCGAGACGGAGCAGACGCTCCGTGCCGAGAAGC
>DATNIJ010000325.1:0-12025 GCA_035604475.1 Alphaproteobacteria bacterium | reverse complement strand
CAACACCTTCTTTCGGACAGCGCTAGACCATGAGGGCAAAAAGAACAGCGATTCCATTTCTCGTTCTTGTCGCGTTGATATGCTTGGGAATCGCGACGGCGTCGAGCCCGGCCTGCCGGCGAAGCACTTCGCGACGCAGTTGGGCTGAGAGAAAGCTCACCCCTGGTCCCTTCGCGCGAGGAAGCCGAGGATGCCGCGCGGGAAGAACAGCACCACGAAGACGAAGAGAAGCCCGATGAAGGACATCCAGTTTTCCGTCATGCTCGAGATGTAATCGCTCAGCACGACGAAGACGGCAGCACCCACCAGCGGTCCCCAGAAGGTGCGCATGCCGCCCATCACCGTCATGATCACGATCTCGCCCGACAGCGAATAATGCAGCGAGAGCGGATCGGCGAAGTTGTTGAGGAGCGCGTAGAGCGTGCCGGCGAGTGCGGTGAAAAAGCACGAAAGCGAGAACGACATCCAGATGTGCCGCTCCACGGGAATGCCGAGAAACCGCGCCCGCCGCTCGTTCTCGCGGATCGCCAGCAGGGTACGGCCGAACGGCGAGCGCAGCAGAAGGCCCATCAGCGTCACCGCCGCCGCAAAAACCGCGAGCAGGAAATAGTAGAACACCGGCCCGCCAGAGGTGATGTCGAGAACGGCCGGGCCGAGCCCGATCGGCGCGCGTTCGAAGCCGCGCAGCCCGTCGAAGCCGCCGGTAAAGTCATTCCAGCTGTAGGCGATGTAGTAGCACACCTGGCCGAAGGCGATGGTCACCATGGCGAAATAGACGCCGCGCCGGCGCACGATCAAGAGGCCGAAGAGGGTGCCGGCCAGCCCGCCCAAGAGCGTGCCGAGCAGCATGGCGAGCGGCGTGCTGGCGGCGAGATACTTCAGCGTCAGGCCCGCACCATAGGCGCCGAGGCCGAAATAGGCGGCGTGGCCGAAGCTCATCACTCCGGTAAAGCCCAGCAGCAGATTGAAGCCGATCGCCGCGAGGCCGAGCACAAGGACGCGCCCTGCGAGTGCCGTATAGCCGCCGAGGAGCGGCAGCCACAGCGGCACGCTGAGCAGCACCGCCCAGACGGCGACGAGCGGGAGCCAGTTGGCCTCGGCAATGCGCTTGGCCGCCCCACCGATCGTCACGCTGGTCACGTCAGCATCCCCTCTTCGCCCAGGAGGCCGCGTGGCCTGATCAGCAGCACCACCATCATGATGACGTAGATCACCGCCTCGCTCGCGGCGGGATAGAAGACCGTGGTCAGCGCCGCCGCCAGGCCGATCAAGAGGCCGCCGAAGAGCGTACCCGTCAGGCTGCCGACCCCGCCGACGATGATGGCGATGAAGCTCGGCATGAGCAGGTCATCGCCCATATTGGGATTGAGGCCGATCTGCCCGGCAGCCAGCACGCCGCTCAACCCGGCGAGCAGCGAGCCGAGCGCGAAGTTGAGCGAGCGCAGCATGCCGACGTTCACGCCAAGCCCGCTCACCATGTCCAGATCGAGCGTGCCGGCGCGAATGCGCACGCCGATTCGCGAGTAGCGCAGGAAGGCGAACAGCGCCGCCACGGCGGCGACGACGATCACCACCATCGAGATGCGATACCAGGTGAGGAAGAACCACGTCGGGTTGACCGGTTGCGACAGGAATGTCGGAACGCCGAGCGGCAGTCCGTTGGGGCCCCAGACGAAGCGGCAGAAATCCTGGATGATGAAGGCGAGACCGAAGGTCAGTAGCAGGCTGTAAACGGGATCGCGATTGTACACCCGGCGGATCATCAGCCGCTCAATGATGAAGCCGAGCACTCCCGCCAGGATCGGCGAGACCACGAGCGCGCCCCCGAAGCCGATATAGGGCGCCAGCACGAAGGCAAGGTAGCCGCCGAGTGCCAGAAAATTGCCATGAGCGAAATTGATGACGTGGCTGAGGTTGAGGATCAAGGAGAGGCCCAACGCCATCAGCACGTAGAACGCGCCGAGGATCAGCCCGTTGGTGACGTTGAACAAGACAAGTTGCAGCACCGACCGCCCTCCTCTGGTGGCTCGTCACGCGAACACGTTGCGCCGCCGCGACCCTCGGCCGCGACAGCGCAACGCCCATTCGGCAGCGCTCAGGCCGGGTGGACCATCTTGCAGCCGGTGTCGGAAACCGGCCCCGCGGCCGTCTCGCCGGGAACCAGCTGCTGCAGCGTGAACACGTCGTCGGGGCTGCTCGTCGGCGGATGCACCTCGCCCACGAAAATATTGGGCATCAGCTCATGGTCGCCGGCGCGGTAACGCACCTTGCCGGGCTGCAGCGCCACCTCCGGCGGCAGCTCGAGATCCTCGAGTGCCACTGACATCTGCGGGCCGGCGAGGGACTTCGCCTTTTCCGCAGCGAGCCGCACCGAATGGACCGCCACGTAGCCGAACCAGTTGCGGGCGGTGGGGGTCTTCTTCACCGCCTGGCGGAAAGCAGCGACGAACTCCGCGACATGCGGCACGTTCGGCTGATTCCACCACCATTCCATGTCCCACCACCCGGCCTGCGCCTCCTTCGGCACCGCCTTGACGCTTTCCAGCTCGAACAGTCCGCCGCCGAGCCCCATGTCCTTTTCCATGCCGAACTGCGTGAACTGCTTCATGCAGTTGATCTGCGCGAGCCCGCCCATGTTGTTGAGCAGCACGTTCGGCTTGTAGGCTTTGGCCTTGATCAGCGTGGCGGAGAAATCCGAGGTGTTGATCGGCAGATAGTCGCCTTCAAAGGTGCCGCCGAGCTTCTTGAGGTTCTTGACGAAGGCGTCCTGCAGCGTGTGGCCATAGGCGTAGTCCGGCGTGATGAAGAACCATTTATTGCCGAACTTCTTCACCAGCTCCGGCGTGACCGCCGCCGCCTCCATCGACGTCGTGTTGCAGATGCGGAACACGTTCCACTTACAGTCGGTGCCGGTGAGCGGATCGGTGTGGCCGCCCGGCACGATATGGAACACCTTCTTCTGGCTGGTCACCTGCAACATGGCATAAGCGATGCCGGAGTTCACGTCGCCGAGGATCACGTCCACTTTGTCGCGGTCGATGAGCTTTTGCGTCTTCTGGACGCCGGTGCCGACGTCGTTTGCGGAGTCCTCGACGAGCAGTTCGACCTGCCGTCCGAGGATGCCGCCCTTCTTGTTGATCTCGTCGCGCGCGTATTGCGAGCCCTCGACCTCGCTTTGCGCCAATGCGGACAGGATGCCGGTCAGCGGATTGACCATGCCGATTTTGACCGGCTCCTCGCCGCGCGCGCTCAGGATGAAGGGTGCGGCGAGCTGGAGCGCGCCGAGTGCCACGCCTGCCTTGAGCAGCCGGCGCCGGCCTAAACCGGACGGAGTCTTCCGCGCATTCGCTTTTGCCATAACGTCCTCCCAGTTCGAGCGTTGTTGCCAACGCATTGCGTTCTTGTCAGGGGAAGAGAATGCCGCCATTTGGGGGCGAGTTCAATGCTCCCTTCAAAACCTCGTTCCCGGCCGCTTTGCATTGCTCAAATCGCGTCGAAAGCACTTGGCGCCGCTGGGTTTTCGCTCCCCGGCCGCCGTCCCTTTGTCCTGGACGCGGCCTGCAAAGGGGCTATCTTCAAGGCCGTCCCGCCTGAAGGAGGCTGCGATGCCGCAGAGCGAGCGCGCCTACCGAAACGTGCTCGAGCTGATCGGCAATACGCCGATGGTCGAGCTCACGCGGCTCGAGCGCGGACGCTCGCGGCTCTTCGTCAAGCTCGAGAGCCAGAACCCGGGCGGCTCGATCAAGGACCGCATCGGCCGCTCGATGATCGAGGCGGCCGAGTGCCAAGGGCGGCTCAAGCCCGGCGGCGTGCTGATCGAGGCGACCGCCGGCAATACCGGCCTCGCCTTGGCCCTCGTCGCCGCGCAGAAGGGCTACAGGCTCATCCTCCTCATCCCCGACAAGATGAGCCAGGAGAAGATCTTCCATTTGCGCGCGCTCGGCGCCGAGGTGATCCTCACCCGCTCGGACGTGGGCAAGGGTCATCCGGAATACTATCAGGACATGGCGGAGCGTTTAGCCCGCGAGACCCCCGGCGCCTTCTACGTCAACCAGTTCGCCAATCCCGCCAACCCGCAGGCCCACGAGGAGACGACCGGCCCCGAGATTTGGTCGCAGATGGAGGGCAGGCTCGATGCGGTCGTCTGCGGCGTCGGCTCCGGCGGCACCTTGACCGGCCTCTCGCGCTATTTCGCGAAGACGGCTCCCGCGGTCGAGATGATTCTCGCCGACCCCGAGGGCTCGGTGCTGGCCGGCTATGTCAGGAGCGGCAAGGTCGCCAAAGTGTCCGGCTCCTGGCTCGTCGAGGGCATCGGCGAGGATTTTTTACCACCGGTCGCCGATCTCTCGCGCGTCAAGCGCACCTACGTCATCCCGGACCGCGAGGCCTTGCTCGTCTGCCGCGAGGTCCTGCGCAAGGAGGGCATCCTCGCCGGCACCTCGTCGGGCACGCTCATCGCGGCGGCGCTCAGATATTGCCGCGAAGAGAGTGCTTCGAAGCGCGTGGTCACGCTCGTGTGCGACAGCGGGAACAAATATCTCTCCAAGGTGTACAACGACTACTGGATGCTCGATCAGGGCTTCATCGAGCGCGCCGAGCGCCACGACTTGAGCGACCTCATCTCCCGCCAGCACCGCCTGCACGCGACCGTCACGGTCAAGCCCGACGACACCCTCATGACCGCCTTGAGCCGGATGAAGCTCTACGACATCTCGCAGCTGCCGGTCACGGCGGGCGAGCGCATCGTCGGCATCGTCGACGAGGAGGACATCCTCATCCGCGTTTTCGACCACGAGGACCGCTTCCGCGAGCCCGTCGCGAGCGCCATGACGAAGAAGCTCGAGACGGTGGCGCCCTCGGCCCCGCTCTCGGCCGTGCTTGATATCCTCAAGGGAGGCCATGTCGCCATCGTGAGCGAGGGCGAGCAATTCCTCGGCCTCATCACCCGCATCGATCTTCTCAATTATTTGCGCCGCCGCATGAAGTAGCCGCGGCCGGAGTGTTGTCATGCCGGATGCCCCGAAAGCCCCGAAGCCCAACCGTCTCGGCTTCGCGACCCGCTCGATCCACGCGGGCCAGAGCCCCGATCCCTCGACCGGCGCCATCATGACGCCGATCTACGCGACCTCGACCTACGTGCAGGAGAGCCCGGGCGTGCACAAGGGCTACGAGTATTCGCGCAGCCAGAACCCGACGCGCATGGCTTACGAGCGCTGCCTCGCCGACCTCGAGAGCGGACGGCAGGGCTTCGCCTTCGCCTCGGGCCTCGCCGCCGCCTCGACGGTGCTCGAGCTCCTCGATCACGGCGCCCACATAGCCGCGATGGACGATCTCTATGGCGGCACCTACCGGCTCTTCGAGCGCGTGAGGAAGCGCTCGGCCGGCCTCTCGGTCTGCTACGCGGACTTGAGCGAGCGTGCTGCGCTCGAGGCCGCCCTCCGACCCGAGACGCGCATGATCTGGGTGGAGTCGCCGACCAACCCGCTGCTCAAGCTGGTCGATCTCGAGCGCGTGGCCGAGACGGCGCGCAAGCGCGGCATCATGACCGTCTGCGACAACACCTTCGCGACACCCTGGGCGCAGCGCCCGCTCGAGCTCGGCTTCGACATCGTCCTCCATTCGGCGACCAAATACTTGAACGGCCATTCGGACATGGTGGGGGGTATCGTCGCCGTCGGCGAGAACCGCGAGCTCGCCGAGCGCCTCGCCTTCCTCCAGAACGCCGTAGGTGCTGTGGCCGGGCCGTTCGACAGCTTCTTGGCCCTGCGCGGCCTCAAGACGCTCGCCTTGCGCATGGAGCGCCATTGCGCGAACGCAGCCGCCATCGCCGCCTGGCTCGCGCGGCATGCCAAGATCGAGCGGGTGATCTATCCCGGGCTCGCGAGCCATCCCCAGCACGCGCTCGCGCAGCACCAGATGCCCGGCTTCGGCGGCATGGTCACCGCCTTCATCCGCGGCGGGCTCGAGCCCTCGCGCCGCTTTCTCGAGCGCTGCGAGATCTTCGCGCTCGCCGAGAGCCTGGGCGGGGTCGAGAGCCTCATCGAGCATCCCGCCATCATGACCCATGCCTCGATCCCAGCCGAGCAGCGCGCCGCCATCGGCATCAGCGACGGGCTCGTGCGCCTCTCGGTCGGCGTCGAGGACGCGAGCGATCTGATCGCGGACCTGGACCAGGCATTGCGCTAGGATGCGGCGGCGATCCTTGCGGCGCGGTCGCGGAGGATCGCCCACTCTAGGTGGGTTATGACCAAGCGGGCTCAGAAGCTTCATCGAGCGCTCCTCCCGGCGGCCGCGGCGGCGTTGCTCGTCTTGAGCATCTCGCTCGGCCCGGCCCCGGCCCTGGCACAGAGCAAGCCGGGCGGAGCCGGGACTACTACCTCCCCCTGGACCATCGATAGCGACGCCGACGGCTTGAAGGCGCCCGCCGAAAGCGGCGACGCGGCCGCGCAATATGCGCTCGGGATGAAGCTGTGGCTCGGCCATGGCATGAAGCAGGACACCAATGCGGCGATCGTCTGGCTCACGCGCTCGGCCGCGCAAGACTATCCGCTCGCCGAATCGGCGCTCGGCGTCATGTACGAGGACGGCGACGGCGTCCATCAGGATTTCGCCAAGGCCGCCTTCTATTATGCCCGCGCCGCGCAAAGCGGCGAGGCGCTCGGCCAATACCGTCTCGGCCTCCTCTATTTGAACGGGCGCGGCGTGGCGAGGGACACTGCCAATGCGGCGCGCTGGTTCCGCGCCGCCGCCGAGCAGGGCATGGCCGACGCGCAAAACAACCTGGGCTACCTCTACGCCATGGGCATGGGGGTAGCGAAGGACCTTCCGGCCGCGCTCGGCTGGTACCAGAAGGCGGCGCAAGCGGGCAACACTGACGCGAAAGCGAACCTGCTCAGTCTTCAGGCCCAGATGACGGCAGCCCCGCCGGCATCGCAGCAGGCACAGGGGCGGCCGCCCGATCTCAAGGACATCGTGGCCACGCTTGAGGCCCACCCGCTCGGCAACGATTCGCTCACGGCGGAGTTCGGCAAGCCGGGCGCGCTCGAGATCAAGTCCGAGCCGAGCGAGGACGGGCGCTTGGAGGAGGTGCGCGTCGGTTTTGCCCAGGCCTCGGGCCGAAGCTGGCTGAGCTACAAGATCTACCCCAGCTTGAGCACGGCGCTCGAAGCGTTCGAGGGCTACGGCAGGACGCCGCTCCCGGCCGGCTCGACGCTCGTCCGCCACGCCTTCACGGTCGGCCTCATGAGCAACAACCGGCCCTTCACGGTGCGCTGCGTCGAGAGCCGCGAGGCAAAGGGGCCGCCTGACGAGCACGAGGTGAGCTGCGCCTTCTTCGAGGGCGATGTGCCGCTCGTCTATGTCGGCGGCACGCTGGCGCGCTACAAAGAGGCCGATTATCCGCCCGACGAGATCTGGAAGCGGGCCGGTGCCATTGCCGCCGCCGGCTATTGGCATGTGCATCGGGTCCTGCCGTTGGACCCGAGCGGGGGGCGCGGCGGCTGATCAGCGCTTCTCCGGCTTGAGCTGTTGGACCTCGCTGTCCTTGTCGCTGCGGTCGCTGGCAAAGATGAGGGCCATCAGCGTGACGCCGAGTGCGGACGTGCAGACGATTCCTCCCGCGAGTGCCACGGTGCCCCAGAGCCCGATTCCCAGCCCCTCGAAGCCGTTGAATGCCCACAATAGGGCGAGCACAAAGGCGATCGAGAGCAGGCAGGCGAGCATGAAGGTAATCAGCCATCGGCGCATGAAGGCCCTCCCTTGCCGCGGTCTGGCGCTTGGCCCACTTAATATATCTCGCCCTAAAGCGGGCTGCGGCGAGGGCTTTGCGGCCATTTGTCGCGAACGGACCGCGGAATGGGGGCCGCCCGCGTTTGCCTTTCGCCGGCCTCTCTCGTAGGCTTCTTTCGCAAACCGACCGGAGCGAGCCGCGTGACATATTATCCCGCACCCGATCCCGCCCCCTTCGCCTGGAGGCAAGCGGCACCCGACCCGCTCGACTATCCGGAATTTTACGAAGGCGTCGTCTTGAGGCGCATCTTCGCGCACATTCTCGACCTTTTCCTCATCTGCATGCTGGTGGCGGCACTTGGCCTCTTCTTCGTGACGCTTGGCGTGCTGAGCCTTGGCCTCGTCTGGATGCCGCTTCTCGCGGTGAGCCCGGCCGTGACACTCGCCTACGACGCCTTCCAGGTTGCCGGCAGACGCTCCGCCACCCTTGGCATGCGCGTATTCGGCGTCGAGGTGCGCAGCTGGACCGGCGCGCGGCCCGATCTTCCCCAGGCCTTCGTGCGTGCGCTTCTGTTCTGGGGCATGTCCTATATGACGGCGACGCTCCTCATGTGGCTGGTGCTCGGCTTCGCCCTCTTCAATAGGCACCGGCGCTGCTTGCACGATTATCTCTCAGGCACGGTGGTGATCCGCAGCGCGAGCCAGATGGTGCTTGGTCCGGCCATGCGATGAGCCTCGGCCGGCCGCCGATCCGTCGCTTCCCGATCTTGTGGCCGGCCAGCGCCTCGGGGATAATGTCGCCATGCCGTCAGGTTCCTCCGCAGGCCTAACCAGGCTTCAGCGCCAATTCTTCCTCTCGGGGCCGCGTCCTTGTCCCTACCTCTATGGTCGGGTGGAGCGCAGCATCTTCACCGAGCTCGCTGGCGCCGAGGCCGGCCGCTCTTATGAGACGCTGCTGCGCTCCGGCTTCCGCCGCAGCCACCAGGTCGCCTTCCGTCCCGCCTGTCCGGAATGCACCGCCTGCGTGCCGGTCAGAGTGGTCGTTGCCGAGTGCGAGGAGCGCGGGTGGATGCGCCGTATCCGCAAGGCGAACGCGCCGCTTGTCGCGCACGAGCGTCCCGCGCGCGGGACGCGCGAGCAATACGCGCTCTTTCGCCGCTACATCGCGGAGCGCCATGCGGACGGCGAGATGGCGCTCATGGACTATGACGACTATCGCAACATGATCGAGGACAGCCCCATCGACAGCGCCGTGGTCGAGTTTCGCGATGCCCCGGGCGGTCTCGTCGCCGCCTGCCTCTTCGACCGGCTCTCGGACGGCTTCTCCGCGGTCTACAGCTTCTTCGCGCCCGGCGAGCTCTGGCCGAGTCTCGGCAGCTACATGATCCTGTGGCTCATCGCCAGCGCGCGCGCGCGTCGGCTCCCCTACGTTTATCTCGGCTACTGGGTCGAAGGCAGCCGCAAGATGTCGTACAAGACCCGCTTTCGCCCGCTCGAGGCGCTCGGCAGCGAGGGCTGGCGGCGCTGCGAGCCCAAAGGCACGCGCGAGACCCCATGACCGACATGACGATCCGCGAGGTGCGCACGACGCTCCTGCGCATGCCCTGGCCCGACAACCCCGGGATGCGCGGACACGCGCTCGGCAAGACGCGCGATCTCCTGGTGCTCGAGGTCGAGACCAAGGATGGCATCGTCGGCATGGGGTACCTCAATCCCCTGGCACCGGTCTTGCGCACGATCGCCATGTGCCTCGAGGAGGCGATCGTGCCGCGCGTGCTCGGCCGCGACGCGACGGCGATCGAGGCCATCTGGCGCGATCTCTGGCGCGCCACCTACACCGCCGGCCGCGAGGGCATTGCCATGATGGCGATCTCGGCCCTCGACATCGCGCTCTGGGACGCGCTCGGCAAGCGCGCCTCACTCCCGCTGCATCGGCTCTGGGGTCATTACCGCTCCGAGATCCCGGCCTACGGCAGCGGCTGCTGGCGCGGCAGCGGCGGCGACGGCATGATCGAGAAAGCCAAGCGTTACGTCGCTCAGGGCTTCAAGGCGATCAAGATGCAGGTCGCCCATGTCCACGACCTCGCGACCGATCTCGCGAACGTGCGCCGCATGCGCGAGGCCCTCGGACCCGGCATCGACATCATGATCGACGTCAACATGGGCTGGCGCGCCGACACGGCGATCCTCATGGGGCGCAAGTTCGAGGAGTACGACGTCTACTGGCTCGAGGAGCCGGTGCCCGCCCATGATTTCGCCGGCTACATGCGCATCGCCGAGGCGCTCGATCTTCGCATCGTCGGCGGCGAGACGCATTTCACCCGCTTCGACCTGCGCCCCTTCCTCGAGAACCCGCGCCTCCCCATCCTGCAGCCCGATCCGATGCGCGGCGGCCTGACCGAGCTCAGGAAGATCGCGGCCCTTGCCGATACCTGGGGCATGACGCTCGCCCCGCATCTCTTCCCCGAGCTCAACGTCCACCTTCTGGCCTCGATCCCCAACGGCCTGTGGATCGAGCACATGGGCCTGCTCGACGATCTCTGGGTCGAGCCGGTGCCCATCGTGAACGGCATCATCACCGCCCCCGAGCGCCCCGGCCACGGGCTTGCGTTCAAGGAAGAAGTGTTGAGGGATTTCCGCATCTAGGGTGCTATCCCTCACCCTCCCACGGCTGTAAGGCCGTGGGAGGGTGAGGGACGGCGTCCTACTCGAACTTGAGCGCGCGCGGGAAGCCTGCGGGAGGCAGGCGGCCGGCCTGGGCGGCCTACCGCGCGTCGAACTCCGCGCGCAGCGCATCCCTGAGCTCCGACGGGACGGCATCCTTGCCCGTCGCGAGGAGCCAGCGCTCAAGCGCCCGTCCCGGATCGGCGAGCCGCGCAATGCCGCGATAGACGGTGCCGCGGTAGATGCGGATCGGCGTCTCGATGCGCGGCCCGTCTTCGCTTTCGACGAGGAGCCCGCGATAGCCGAGCCCCGGCGGCTCCAGTCGGGAGCCGCTTTCCGTTACGAGCGCGGCGAGACGCTTGAAGAGCGAGCTCGCCGCGGCCGAATCGAGCGTCCAGCGCGGGTTGGGCCGCCCGGAGAAGATGTCAAGCGTCACGAAGATCGTCATTGTCCTCCGTGGCACCGGGCTCGGGCGGCCTCCATACCGGGTCTCAGCGAATGTGCACCCACTTCCCCGTGATCATGTAGGTGCAGAATTGCGTGTAGTTGCCGCGGTTGCAGGTCTTGGGATCGCTGATCGGATGGCCGCTGTTGTCGACGTTGCGGGCCGCCGTCGAGCCCGGCTTGTGCGACCAGCAGCCGACCTTGTCCTGCCGATACCAATGATAATCCACATTGGGCCACATCACGAGCGCCACGTACCAGCCTTTTCCAGGCCCAAGATGTCCCGCGAAATTCGGGCACGGATTGAGCCCATCGCTGTGCGCGGCGGGCTCCACATTCGCGCACTGAAGCTGGGTATACATATGGCCGGTGGCGCGGCCGGGCTGGGCGAAGGTATTGGTGATCTGGTTGTTCGCGTAGTTGTAGCAATTGTTGTGTGGTTGGACCGCCGGCGTGTTCCAAATGGCGGGATTATAGACGGGCGCGTCGGCAGCAACGCAGGGCGGACATTTGACTGGAGGCGGCACCAATGGCTGTTGCGGGCCTGCGCGGAGCATTTCCTGCACATGCGCCGCAACCGGCGCTTCGAGATCGGCCTTGCCCTTTTCGAGCAGGTATTGCTCAAGCTCGGGGGCGCCGGCGACTGACCAAACCCGCCGGCTTGGCGTCTCGGCATCGGTATCCTCGACACTGAAACCTTGATAGCCCAAGCCTCCCCCACTCCCGGCAACGGCTTCGGGCAATTTCGACCTCTCCACCATTGCGCGAAATTCCTTCTCCTCGTCCGCGCTCACGACCCAACGAGGGTTCTCGCGCCCCGAAAAAACATGTAACGTCACAAGTAAAGACATCGCTTCCTCCCTTATTGAATTTCATGCCAGCAACGACATCTCGTGGGGAACACCCCTCGACGATCTCGAAGGTCTGCGCAACAAGCGCGATGTCGTCCCGATTGGACACGCGTACTATAACATGTCTAATATGGCGTTACAATTATTAATTGTATCTGCTGCGGGGTACTCTCGGCTGCAAGACGTCCGGATCTCGGACGGCGCTCCCTCACCCTGCTCGCTTCCCTCTCCCGCTTGCGGTAGAGGGTCGGCGTGCGGGGGCGGAGCGCGCGCCTACTCGAACTTGAGCGCGCGCGGGAAGCCTGCGGGAGGCAGGCGGCCGGCCTGGGCGCGCGCGC
>DATNIJ010000324.1:0-5442 GCA_035604475.1 Alphaproteobacteria bacterium | reverse complement strand
CATGGCATGTCACCGATAAGCGTATTGCTCGACCATGCGGGTGAAGGCGGCGGTCTCCTCGGTCAAGCGCTCGCGCGCGGCGAGCAGGCCGCCGCCGATCAACAACATTGCATCGGGGCCGTAGAAGTCAAGCATCTCCGGCACGCGCTCGGGCGTCATCCCGCCCGCCGGCACCGGAACGCAACTCCGGATGTCTCCCCAGGGCGCGCGCGCGGCCTCCGCCAAGCCGGCGCAGGTCGCGCGCGAGTAGCCGAAGCGGCCGCCGTGATTGGGAAAGATCGTGGCATCGGCGCCGAAGAGGCGGAAGAGCTTGCCGAGCAAAAGGGGCGGGGCGATGCGGGAGGCGCCCGCGAGTGCCGGATGCGCCATGAACGCGAGCGCGGGATTTTCCGCCGCGAGCGCACGGAGCTGCGGCAGGCCGATGATCATCGGCGCCACGAGCACCATCGCGAGGCCGGCCTCGCGCGCGAGTGCCACTTGCGCCCTGAGCTGGTCGAGATTGCCCGAGAGGCTCGGCACGTAGCGCGTGAGCCGGCCCGTCTCGCGGCTCGCCTCGCGCACCCCTGCCGCGCAAGCGTTGACGCGATCGGCAAAGCGGCTATAGGCCTGATCGGCGAGCCCATGGTCATCCTTGATGAAGTCGAGCCCGCCGAGTGCCAAGCGCCGGGCGAGATCGGCAAGCTCGCGCGGCGGCAGCCCCTGGGGCTTGAGCGCCGAGCAGGTCAGCGCGCGCCGCTCGGCACCCGCGAGCTCACGCAGCCCGATAAGACCGCGATTGGGACCGGGGAAGGCCGCCGCGAGGGTGGCCGGCAGCACCGCATCCTCCAGCACGACGTCGTCGTGGATCGAGCTATTGCCGAAGAGCATGTTGATGAGCTGCCCGGCCTCGAAGCCCGTCGTCGCGGCGGCAAGTGAGATGCGCACCTCGAAGAAGCCGCGCTCGCGCTCGGCGATCCCCTCGACGCGCCCGACGATCTCGGACAATACGTAGGGATCGTCGATCGCGGAGAGGGGCATCTCGACACTTTGCTCGACCGCGATCGCCTGCGCGCGCGCCTCGATCGCGCGCGCGTCGGCGCGCACGCGGTAGATCGCCAGAAGGCGCGCCGCCGCGATCCCTTGCTTATGAGCGGAAGCTCTTGGCCTCATTCCGCGTCGGGTTGCTTCAAGGGATGGGCGTCGGCGAAGGCGGGAATCGCCATGCAGCTGTCGTAGACCCGCATCACCTTCTTATACGGCGCCAATTCGCATTTGAACATCTTGGCCGGCGTGACTTGGGTCACCAGGCAGATGTCGGCCACGGTCGGCGTCTCGCCATGGCAGAAGCGGCCGCTTTCCCGGTGCTCGGCCAAGAGCGCCTCCATGGCCTCGAGGCCGAGCCCGATCCAATGCTGGATCCAGGCGAGCTTCTGCGCCTCGTCCACTTTCAGCACCCCCGTCAGGTAATTGCGGATGCGCGGGACGATGAGCGGGTGCGAGTCGGCGACATTGACGAGTGCGAGAGCGCGCACCCAGGCGCGCGACAGGAGATCGGCCGGCAGAAGCGGAGGCTTGGGATATTTCTCCTCGAGATACTCGAGGATGGCGAGCGACTGGGTGAGCTTAGCGCGACCGTCGATCAAGGTGGGCACCACCATCTGCGGGTTGATCGCCTTGTACTCGGCGGCGTACTGGTCGCCATGCTCGAGATGGAGAAAGCTGTCCTCGCGCTCGAGCCCCTTGAGGTTGAGCGCGATGCGCACCCGGAAGGTCGCTTGCGAGCGATAATACGTGTAGAGCTTCATGGCTTGTCCCCTCCCTGCCGCGGAGCTGATGGAGACTCCCGCGTCGCGCGATAAGGTAGCCCCGGTCCGGGGCCGCCGCAATCGAGCTGAGCCCTTGCGAAAATCCCGCTTTTCTTGACACTCGCGGAGCTGGTCTACACGCGCGACTACCCGCCGGCGCGGTATCTGGAGTAGCGCGCGGCCGGCATCGCATGGTGAGCCGTTCGCTTCACCCCCACCCCAACCCTCCCCCTTCGAGGGGGAGGGGGACTTAATGAGCAGGCTAATATTCCCCTCCCCCCTTGAGGGGGAGGGCAGGGAGGGGGGACGCGCCCAAGGCCGAACTTCGCAGCTTCAGCGGCGCCCCTTCGCCTTCGGCACGCGAATCTTGAGCAGGCGCGCGGCGTTGCCGCCCATGATCGCGGCCTTGTCGGTGCTGCCGAGCGAGCGTGCGCTTGCGATGAAGCCGACCGGGTCCTCCATTCCCATGTCGTAGGGATAATCCGTGCCGAGCAGCAGGTGGCCGCTGCCGTACTGGCGCGCGAGATAGTCGAGCTGGTGGGTGGTGAAGACGACGGTGTCGAAGTAGAGCCTCTTGAGATAGCTCGTCGGGCGCTTCTTGATGAGCCGGCGGCAGTCCTCGCGCGCGCGGTGGGCGTGGTCCATGCGGCCGGAATAGGCGGGGAGGAAGCCGCCGCCGTGCGCCACGCAGATTTTGAGCCGGGGATAGGCCTCGAGCACGCCGCCGAAGATGAGATGGCTCACCGCGAGGGTGGAATCGAGCGGATTGCCGATCACGTTCGCGAAGTAATGGTCCGCGAGACGGCGGCCCTCGCTGAAGCCGCTGGGGTGCAGGAAGACGAGGATGCCGAGCTCCTCGGCCTTGGCGAAGAAGGGGCGGAAGTGCTCCTCGGAGAGCTCGGCGCCCGCGACGTTGGTGCAGATTTCCACCCCGCGCAGGCCGAGCTTCCTGACCGCGCGCTCGAGCTCGGCCACGGCGAGCTCGGGGGCCTGCAGCGGCACAGTGGCGAGGCCGACAAAGCGGCCGGGGTGGGCCGCGACGATGGCCGCGATGTTGTCGTTGATGAGCCTGGCACTCTCGCGGCCGAGCCCGGGCTCGGTCCAGTAGTAATACTGGAAGGGTGCCGGCGAGATCGCCTGCACGTCGATGCCGGCCTTGTCCATCGCGGCGAGGCGGGTCTCGACCGAGGTGATCCTGTCGTGGATCGCAGCACCTTGGCGGCGGTTGACCTCGCGCGTCGCCGCGTTGGCGAAGCGGAAGAGCGGCTCGCTCTCGGGCTTGAAGTAGGGCTTCACCAGCTCATCGGCCGCTTCCGTCAGCACGTGGCAGTGGATGTCGACGGTGAAGGGACGGCTCATCCCCCGTTTCCGAGGGCCCGGGCCGCGCAAGGTCGTCGGGCGGTTGGCCGCGGGCAGACAGCGATAGAGCATCGGTCCATCCTCATCTTGTCGTTGCGGTTTACTTGCGCTCGGTCTCGCTCAGGGCTTCTTCGCTTCCACAGCACGGCAGGCGCGCCAGACCTTCTCGGGCGTCGCCGGCATGTCGAGGGCGTGGCCCGCCGGCAGCGCGTCGGCGACTGCGTTCATGACGGCGGCGAGCGCTCCCGTGGTGCCGGCCTCGCCGACCCCCTTGACGCCGAGCGGATTGGTGCGGCAAGGGACCGCGTGGAGGGTGCCGGCCAAGCGGGGCAGATCGTCGGCGCGCGGCATGGCATAGTCCATGAACGAGCCGGCAAGCAGCTGGCCGCTTTGCCGATCGTAGACCGCATGCTCGAGCAGGGCCTGGCCCACGCCTTGGGCGATGCCACCCTGCACCTGGCCCTCGACGATCACCTCGTCGAGCGCCACCCCGCAGTCGTCGACGGCCGTATAGGCCGCGAGCGTCACCCGACCCGTCTCGGGATCGATCTCCACTTCCGCGACGTGGCAGCCGTTGGGAAAGGTCTGCGACACCTGCGCCGTCTCGCGCGTGTCGAGCGTCTCGGCGATCTCGCCGCTCGCCTTGAGCTCGACGGCGCGCTCTGCCACCTCGAAGAGCGAAAGCCGGCGGTCGGTGCCGGCAATGGCGAAGAAGCCGCGCGCGAAAGTGATGTCGGCTTCGGCGGCCTCGAGGGCCAAGGCCGCGACGCGGCGTCCCTTGGCGAGCACGCGCGCGACGGCCCCGTGGATCGCCGTGCCTGCCATGGTCGCCGAGCGCGAGGCGACGGTGCCCATGCCGGCGAGCCCGAGGCGCGAATCGCCTTGAACCAAGGCGACCTGCGCCTCGTTAAGGCAGAACTCTCGCGCGGCGAGCCTGCGGAAGACCGAGGCGTGGCCCTGGCCGATGGCCTGGACGGCGAGGCCCACGCGCACCGTGCCGTCGCCCGGAAAGGCGATCTCGGCCGGCTCGGTGGGCGCCCCGCCGGCATGCTCGAGGAAAGAGGAGACGCCGATGCCGCGCCGCCTGCCGGCCCGCTCGGAGCTCCTGCGGCGCTCGCGAAAGCCGGCATAATCGGCCTGTCGCAAGGCTTCATCGAGAATGGCCGCGAAGGCGCCGCTGTCGAAGGTGGCGCCCACGGCGGTGCGATAGGGCATCATCGCGGGCGCGATCATGTTGCGCCGGCGCAGCTCGATGGGATCGATGCCGGAGACGCGCGCCGCCTCCTCGACGAGGCGCTCCATCACGTAGTTCGCCTCGGGTCGCCCGGCGCCGCGATAGGGGCCGACCGGCAGCGTGTTGGTGAAGACGCAGCGCATCGAGACATCGATGTGCGGCACGTCATAGACGATGGGAAAGCAGCGGGCGAAGTTGTGGGTCGCGATATAGGCGCCGTGCGAGGTGAGGTAGGCACCCATGTTGGCAAGCCCCGCCACGCGGAGTGCCAGGAAGCGGCCGTCGCGGTCGACGGCCAGCGCCGCCTCCGTCACGCTGTCGCGCGCCTGGTTGTCGCTCACGAAGGCCTCGGAACGGGAGGACGCCCAATGCACGGGCCGGCCAAGCTTGCGCGCGGCGACAAGGAGGGCGGCATATTCGGGATAGCCCGAGGTCTTCATCCCGAAGCCGCCGCCGACGTCGCCGGTCACGACACGCAGCTTCTCCGGCGGCATGCCGAGGGCGCCGATGAGCTGATCGCGCAGCACCTGAGCGCCCTGCGAGCCGGCATGAAGCGTGAGACCGTCGCTCGCCGCGTCATAGCTCGCGACAGCGCCGCGCGGCTCGAGCGAGGCCACGACGAGGCGCTGGCTTACGAGCGTCAAGCGCGCGACGTGTGCTGCAGCGGCGAAGCTCCGCTCCACCTCGCGGGCATTGCTGTCGTCCTTCGTTGCAGCACTCGACCAATCGAGCGCTAAGTTGCCGGGCGCTTCCGGCCAGATCTGGGGTGCCCCCGGTGTTAGCGCGTCATGGAGAGCGACCACGGCGGCAAGCGGCTCATAGTCGAGTGCCACGAGCTCGGCCGCATCGAGGGCCTCGGCCTCGCTCTCGGCTAAGACGAGGGCCACCGGCTCTCCCACATGACGGACGCGCTCCCGCGCGAGCGCCGGCCGGTGCGGGATCCTCAGCATGGCGCCGCCGCGGCCGGGGAAGGGGCGGAGCTGGGAGACGTTGCCCACACCTGCCGCCGCCATGTCGTCGCCCGTCAAGACGGCAAGCGTGCCGGGAGCGCCGAGCGCCGCCGAG
>DATNIJ010000323.1:0-7575 GCA_035604475.1 Alphaproteobacteria bacterium | reverse complement strand
CGTCCGAGAGCTCGGGCACGTGCTGGAGGGCGTCGGTCAGCTTCGGCACCCATTCGTAGAGTGCCGACAGGCTGTCGCCCTGGAGCGTGAATTGGTACGCGGCGTTGCTTTGCCGGCCGCCGACGCGGATGTCCTGCACGGACTGGAGGTAGAGCACCGCACCGGGCACCACCGCCAACTCGCGCCGCAACCGCGCGATCACCCCGTCGGCCGAGAGCTTGCGCTCGGCGAGCGGCTTCAGGGAGACGAACACGAACCCGGAGTTCGTCTGTCCGCCGCCGGTGAACCCGACCACGCTGGCGACCGCCGTATCCTTCCGCACGATCGAGATGAACTGCGTCAGCTTCTGTCGCATGAGCTGGAAGGAGATGCTCTGGTCGGCTTGGATGCCGCCGGTGAGCCGGCCGGTGTCCTGCTGCGGAAAGAAGCCCTTCGGAATCGTCGTGAAAAGGACGAAGTTGAGACCGAGCACCGCGAGCAGGGTCAGCATGGTAATCCGCGGATACGAAAGCGCGGTACGCAACGAACGCTCGTATGCCGCAAGCAGAAGATTGAAGGCGCGTTCGCACCCGCGCGACAGCCGGCCCGGCTGGCGTCCCGGCTTCGCTGCAGGAAGGCGCGCGCACATCATCGGCGTCGTGGTCAGCGACACCAGCAGCGATACCAGGATGGCGATCGACAGCACCATGGCGAACTCGCGGAAGAGGCGTCCCACGATGCCGCCCATGAGCAGGATCGGAATGAAGACGGCGATGAGCGAGAGGCTCATCGACAGCACCGTGAAACTGACCTCACGGGCGCCGATAAGCGCCGCCTGAAACCGGGGCATGCCGGCTTCCACGTGGCGGGAGACGTTCTCGAGCACGACGATGGCGTCGTCGACGACGAAACCCGTCGCTACGGTGAGCGCCATGAGCGAGAGATTGTCGAGGCTGTAGCCGAGCATATACATGACGCCGAACGTGCCGATCAGCGACACCGGAACCGCAACGCTCGGGATGAGCGTGGCGCGGATATCCCTGAGGAAGAAGAACACCACGAGGATGACGAGCCCGATCGAAAGCATGAGCGTGTGCTCGACGTCGCTGAGCGACTGCCTGATGGTGCTCGAGCGGTCCATGGCCACGGTGATGTCGATGTCGGTGGGGATGGAGGCCTGCAGCTGCGGCAGCTCCGCCGTCACCCGATCCACCGCGTCGATGATGTTGGCACCCGGCTCGCGATAGAGAATCACGAGGATAGCCGGCTTCCCGTTGGCGATCCCCGCATTGCGCAAATTCTCGACCGAGTCGGTCACCTCGCCCACGTCCGCGAGCCGCACCGGGGCGCCATTGCGATAGGCGACCACCAAGGTGCGATATTGGTCGGCCTTGGTCGCCTGGTCGTTGTCGTAGATTTGGTAGCGCAGCGCTCCCTCGTCCATCGATCCCTTCGGGCTGTGGGCGTTCGCCGATGCGAGTGCTGCGCGCACGTCCTCGAGACCGATCCCGTATTTGAAGAGCGCGCTAGGGTTGAGCTCCGCGCGCACCGCCGGCAGCGAGCTGCCGCCAATGGTAACCTGGCCGATGCCGTCCACCTGCGAGAGCTTCTGCGCCATGATCGAAGAGGCGGCATCGTAGATCTGGCCCTGCGTGAGCGTGCTCGAGGTGAGGGCCAGGATCATGATCGGCGCATCGGCGGGATTGACTTTGCGATAGGTCGGGTTGCTGCGGAGGCTCGCGGGCAGATCCGCATGTGCCGCATTGATCGCTGCCTGCACGTCGCGCGCGGCACCGTTGATGTCGCGATTGAGGCCGAACTGCAGCGTGACGCGCGTCGAGCCGACCGTGCTCGACGACGTCATCTCGGTCACGTCGGCGATCTGACCGAGATGGCGCTCGAGCGGCGTGGCAACACTTGTAGCAACCACCGACGGGCTCCCGCCGGGCAAGCTTCCCTGCACCGAGATGGTGGGAAAGTCGACCTGCGGGAGCGGGGCGACCGGCAACAGGAAGAAGGCGACCCCCCCCGCGAGCGACACCCCCAGGGTGAGCAGCGTGGCGGCGACCGGCCGGCGAATGAAGATCGCCGAGATATTCATGACGCCGGGCTCTCCTCCTCGCCCTCCTCGGGCGGGGCCAAGAAGCCGCCGCCGAGACGCTGTGCGAGCCGATCGAAGGCGAGATAGATGACCGGCGTGGTGTAGAGGGTCAGGGCCTGGCTCACGAGCAGGCCGCCCACGATCGAGATGCCGAGCGGATGGCGCAGCTCCGCACCCACGCCGGTGCCGATCATGAGCGGGAGGGCGCCCAAGAGGGCCGCCATGGTCGTCATCAGGATGGGCCGGAGCCGCAGCAGGCAGGCTTGGTGGATCGCCTCGCGCGGCGGCTTGCCCTCGTTGCGCTCGGCGTCAAGCGCGAAGTCGATCATCATGATCGCGTTTTTCTTCACGATGCCGATCAAGAGGACGATGCCGATGATGCCGATGACGCCGAGGTCGCTGCCGGCAGCCATGAGCGCCAAGAGCGCCCCGATGCCGGCCGACGGCAAGGTCGAAAGGATCGTCACCGGGTGGATGAAGCTCTCATAGAGTACGCCGAGCACGATGTAGACGGTCACGATCGCCGCGAGGATGAGATAGAGCTCGTTGCCGAGTGCCGCCTGGAAGGCGAGCGTCTCGCCCTGGAAGCTCGTCAGGATGCTCCGCGGCATGCCGATGTCCAGCTCGGCCTGCTTGATCGCCGTCACCGCGTCGCCGAGGGCGGCGCCCGTGGCCAGGTTGAACGATACGGTGGTGGCGGGAAATTGGCCGAGGTGATTGATCTGGAGCGGCTGGATCTGCTCGCTCACGCGCGCGATCGAGGAGAGCGGGACCTGACCGCTCGAGGCGGTGGAGGACGGCAGGTAGATAGCATCGAGGTTCTTGAGCGAGGACTGGAACGAGGGATTTGCCTCCAGGATCACGCGATACTGGTTCGATTCCGTGAAGATCGTCGAGACGATGCGCTGGCCGAAGGCGTCATAGAGCGCGTTGTCGATGGTCGCCGGCGTGATGCCGAAGCGAGCGGCGCTGTCGCGGTCGATCGCGATATAGGCGGAGAGCCCCTGGTTCTGCATGTCGCTCGTCACGTCCTCGAGCTCAGGCAGCTGGGCGATCTTGTCGACGAGCTTTTGCGTCCAGCTCGAGAGCTCGCTCGGATTGGCGTCCTCGAGGATGAAGCGGTACTGCGCGCGGCTGATGGTCGCGTCGATGGTCAGGTCCTGCACCGGCTGCATGTAGAGGGTAATGCCCTCGACCCCGGCGGTCTCGCGCCCAAGGCGGCGGATGACCTCGCTCACGTCCGTACTGCGCGCGTCGTGCGGCTTGAGATTGATCAGCAGCCTGCCGCTGTTGAGCGTCACGTTGGTACCGTCGACGCCGATGAACGACGACAGGCTCGCGACGTCCGGATCCTTGAGGACGGCCGCCGCCAAAGCCTGCTGGCGCTCCGCCATGGCGCCGAAGGAAATCGATTCGGGCGCCTCGGAGATGCCTTGGATGAGGCCGGTGTCCTGTACCGGGAAGAAGCCCTTGGGGATCTCGATGTAGAGAAAGGCGGTGAGCACCAGGGTCCCCACCGCGACGACGAGGGTGAGCCCCTGGTGATCGAGGATCCAGCCGAGGGTGCGGTCGTAGAAGCGGACGAGGGCTTCGAACCATTCGCGATTCTTGCGCTCGAACCAGCTTTCCTGCGCCGCCGTCCGGTGGCGCACCAGCTTGGCGCACAGCATCGGCACGAGCGTCAACGACACGCCGGCGGAAATGAGGATCGTCACCGCCAGCGTCACCGCGAACTCGCGGAAGAGCCGCCCGACCACGTCGCCCATGAAGAGCAGCGGGATCAGCACCGCGATCAGCGATATGGTCAGCGACACGATGGTGAAGCCGATCTGCTGCGAGCCCTTGAGAGCCGCCCTGAGCGGCGGCTCTCCCTTTTCCACGTAGCGCGCGATGTTCTCGATCATCACGATGGCATCGTCGACGACGAAGCCCGTCGCGATGGTGAGCGCCATGAGCGAGAGGTTGTTGAGGCTGAAGCCGAGAAGGTACATGGCGCCGAAGGTGCCGACGAGGGAGAGCGGCACCGAGAGGCTGGGGACGATGGTCGCCGGAACGTTGCGCAGGAAAAGAAAGATCACCATGACCACGAGGACGACCGCGAGCACGAGCTCGAACTCGACGTCCGCCACCGAGGCGCGGATGGTCACGGTGCGGTCGGTGAGCACGGCCACGTCGATGGTGCTCGGCAGGGCCGCCTGCAACTGCGGCAGCAGCGCCTGGATGCCGTCAACGACCTCGATGACGTTGGCGCCCGGCTGGCGCTGAACGTTGAGGATCACCGCCGGGACGGTGTTCATCCACGCCGCGAGCTTGGTGTTCTCCGCACCGGAGACGACCTCGGCCACGTCGGAGAGGCGCACCGGCGCGCCGTTCTTGTAAGAGACGACGATGGCGAGATAATCCGCGGCGTTCTTCAGCTGGTCGTTGGCGTTGATCGTGTAGGCCCGCGCCGGCCCGTCGAAGTTGCCCTTGGGCGTGTTGACGTTGGCGTTGGAGATGGTGGTGCGCAGATCGTCGATGTTGAGGCCGTAGGCCGCGAGCTTACGCGGGTCGAACTGGATGCGCGTCGCCGGGCGTTGGCCGCCGCTGATGCTGACCAACCCCACGCCCGGCATCTGCGATATCTTCTGGGCGAGCCGCGTGTCTGCCATGTCCTCGACCTGGGGCAGCGGCAGCGTCTTCGAGGTGAGCGCCAAGGTTAAGATCGGAGCGTCGGCGGGATTCACCTTGGCGTAGATGGGCGGGGCCGGCAGATCCGCGGGCAGGAGATTGCCAGAGGCGTTGATCGCGGCCTGCACCTCCTGCTCGGCCACATCCAGGCTGAGATCGAGGCTGAACTGCAGGGTGATCACCGAAGCCCCCGCCGAGCTCGTCGACGACATCTGGTTCAGGCCCGGCATCTGGCCGAACTGGACCTCGAGGGGTGCTGTCACCGAGGAGGTCATCACGTCCGGGCTGGCGCCGGGATAGAAGGTCTGCACCTGGATGGTCGGATAGTCGACCTCGGGCAGGGCGGAGAGCGGGAGGAACTGATAGGCGACGATGCCGACCAGGAGGATCGCCACCATGAGCAGCGAGGTGGCCACCGGCCGCAGGATGAAAATGCGTGAGGGATTCATCTATGAGCCTGAGGCGGCGGCACGGCCATACCGCCTCATTGTTGTTGGTCGGGCTTGTGGCGGTGCGCGGGCTTCTGCTGCTCATTCCCGCCCGCGGGTGCCGCCGCCTTGGGGTTGGTGCTGCCGGCAGCGGTTGGTGCTGCGGCCGGCTGGCCGGGGGCCGCGGTGGCCGGCTGGCCGGGGGCCGCGGTGGCCGGCTGGCTGGGTGCCGCGGGTGCCGTCGTCGCCGCGCCCGCAGGCGTGGCCGCATTCGCAGTCCCCGCCGCCTCACGCAGGCTGATTTTGCTGCCCTCGCGCAGCTTGTCGGCACCGTCGACCACGACGCGGTCGCCCGGATCTAGACCCGAGGTGATCGCAACGTTTTCCCCCTCGCTCGGCCCGAGCTTGACCGCGCGCACCGCGACCGTGCTGTCCGCATTGACCACGTAGACGAAGGTGCCAGGTGCGCCGCGCTGGATCGCTGCGGTCGGGATCACGATGACGTCGTGGAGCGTGTTGACGAGGAGGCGGATATTGACGAACTGGTTGGGATAGAGCACCTCGTCCTCATTGGTGAATTCGGCGCGCATCTTCAAAGTGCCGGTCGTGGTGTCGATCTGATTGTCGATGGTGGCGAGCTTGCCGGTCGCGAGCTTGACCGTCCCGCTGCGGTCGTAGGCCTCCGCCTGCAGGACAGACCCGGCATGCACCTGCTTCAGGATGGCCGGCAGATTGTCCTCCGGCACGGTGAACACCACCGAGATCGGTTGCATCTGGGTGAGCACCACCAGGCCGTTCGCATCGCTCGTCTGCACGTAGTTGCCTTGATCCACCTGGCGCAGGCCGACTTTGCCGGTGATGGGAGCAACGATGTGGCAGTAGGTGATATTGAGCTTGGCGGCGTCGATCTGCGCCTGATCCGTCTTGACGGTACCAATGAGCTGCCCGACGGTCGCCACCTGGGTGTCCAGGGTCTGCTTGGCGATCGAATCCTGCTTGACCAGGGTCTGGTAGCGCTCGAGGTCGAGCTGCGCGTCCTTGAGCGTGGCTTGGTCCTTGGCGAGCTGGCCTTGCGCCTGCTCGAGTGCCAGCTGATAGGGCCGCGCATCGATCTCGGCGAGGAGGTCGCCCTGCTTGACGAGCTGGCCCTCCTTGAAATCGATGTGCAAGAGCTGGCCGTTGATCTGGGTCTTGACCGCCACCGTCGCGAGCGGGGTCACCGTGCCGAGCTGGTTGAGGATCACGTTGACGTCGCCCTTCTGCGCTACCGCCGCGACAACGGGCATCGTGCCGGTCGCGGCAAAACGGCCGGTAGGGGCCGCCGGCCCGGGGCGCGTGTGAATCCACCAGGCCACCCCGAGGGCGACCACCACGAGCACGCCGATCCACAAGAAGCGCCGCCAGGCGGGCCGATGGGGCAATACCGGTGCCTCCTGCCGCACAGGCGCGCGCGACTTCAGCTTCGCTTCCTCCTTATCCTCTCCACTCCTCAGGTCGTTCATCTCGAGCCATTGCCCAAAGGTTATCCCTCGGCGCGGCCGCACACCCGCTCATCGCGGCGCCCCGACGGGGGTCAACCGTGCCCGCCAGTATATATGCGAAAAGCCCGATTTCCCTGCCCAAAATCGCCGTGCCGGGCCTGGCCCTGTCCCGGAATGCCCCGACAACCGGCCTCGCCCGTCTAACGACCGAAGCGTTGCGCGGCGCGCGGGCTCGACAGCCGGGCCGTGGGCGGCGCATCGTTCCGCCATGGCAAGGAGCTCGCGCCCACGCACGTCTACGCGCCGCGACTCGACAGCGCTCCTCGACAACCTGGCGCTCGACGAGAGCGCGCCGGGAGGCCGGGCGCGGCAGATCTATCGCGCCCTGCAGACGCTCATCCTCTCGGGCGCGCTCAAGTCCGGAACGAGGCTCCCCTCGACCCGCACGCTCGCGCGCCATCTCGAACTCTCGCGCACGACCGTGATTGCGGCCTTCGAGCTGCTCGCAGCGGAAGGCTACATCGAAGGTGCCCATGGCTCCGGCACCTACGTATCGCGCGCGCTCGAGCGCGAGCTCCTGGGCAAGCCGCCTCGGCGGGCGCGTGCCGAGGCGCAGACCGCACCTCGGCTTTCCTCGCGCGGCCAGTTCATCCGCCGCCTCGCAGCCGCACCCGGCCCGCCTCCGCTCAAGATTTTCGCCCCCGGCATCCCGGCGCTCGACGCCTTCCCCTTCGAGGAGTGGCGCCGCCTGCTCGCACGCGTGAGCCGGCGCGACGGACGGCGGCTCTTCTACCCGGCGGACCCGCGAGGCTGGCCGGCGCTGCGCCAGGCGATCGCCGCCTATCTCGGCCCGGCGCGCGGGGTCGTCTGCGAGCCGCATCAGGTGATCATCCTTTCAAGCGCGCGCCAGGCCGTC
>DATNIJ010000322.1:0-11232 GCA_035604475.1 Alphaproteobacteria bacterium | reverse complement strand
GGGCCCGTCCCGAAGGGACGGGAGGGTGAGGGAGAGCGGCGCTCAGGCCGCCTGCAGCAGCGGGCTCTGCTCGCGCTCGAGGATGCGCATGACCGCCGGCCGCTTCAGCATGCGCCCCTTCCACGCGGTGTAATTGGCGAGCTCCGTGACCGGCATTTGGATGCGCGTGGCCCAGCCGTAGAAGACGAGCGCGTAGGGGTCGCAGGTCGTGTACTGCGCGCCCATGAGCCACTCCTTGCCTTTGAGCAGGCCGTCGATTTCCTGGAGGTTGGCCCAGAACGCCTTGCGGCCGGTCTCCTTGATCGTCTCGTGCGCGGCCTGATCTTCCGCAAAGCGCTCGGGGCGGAAGATGTGGGTGAAGGACGGGTGCACCGTGTTCGAGAACCAGGCCATCGTCGAGATGCAGCGCGCCTCCTCGAAGGGATCGGCGGGCAGCAGCTTGGCCTCGGGGAAGCGTCGCGCGACGTAGGTCAGGATGGCCACGTTCTCGGTGAGCACCTTGCCGTCGACGGCGAGGGCTGGCACCTTGCCGCGCGGATTGATCTTGAGATAGGCCTCCGTCTTCTGCTCGCCCTTCGCAATCGACGTGAGCTGCTCCTCGTATTTTGCACCGCTCTCCTCGAGCGTGAGGCGCGACGCCATGGAACAGGCACCCGGCGAGAAATAGAGCTTCAACATGGGAGCGTTCTCCGGTCTAGTTGGTTGCAGGCAAGCTTGCCGTCTCGAGCGAGGAATGTCCAGAGCGGCCCGGTCTACTTCTCGAGCAGCGAGGGATCGTGAAGCGCGGTGTCCTGGCCCTCGACCGGGTCGGCGATCGCCTCCTTGAGGCTGTGCGCCCACTTCCATTCGCCGGCCGGCCGCACGCGGCCGTCGCTGCCGACCTGATCGATGCCCCAGTAGATCTCGAGCCGGTGGTTGTCCGGATCGCGGAACTCGACCGCGATCTGGACGCCGGCGCGGCGGCGGCCCTCGAAATCGATCTTGACGTTGTGCTTGTGCAAGTGATTGCGCGCGCGCAACACCTCGTCGAGCGTCGCCACCTCGAAGGCGACGTGGTTGAGCTCGAGGTTCTCCGCCGCGGCCTTCATGGAGCCGACGAGGGCGATGCCGTGATGGTCCGCGTTGCAGCGCATGAAGACCATCCCGCCGGGCACCATGTCGTCGGGATAGATGTCCGAGACGCTGAAGCCGAGCACCTCCGTGTAGAAGCGCACCGAGCGCTCCATATCGGTGACGTTGAGGACGACGTGCCCGATCTTGCCGATGCGGAAGGGCAGACCTCCCGGTCGCTTGAACTGCTTCAGCCGTTGCGGATCGGTCGCCATGCGGAGCCTCCCCGAGAGCGATGAAAATAGCGGGCGCGACCCCTCAAGTCCATCGGCGCGGGTGACGGCAAGATTGCGCCGGCCGGCCGCGGGGAGCGAGCAGGCGCCCCGCTCCACATGCGAGCGAGTTGACCTTGCGGGCCGGCTTGCCTAGCCTGCCTCTGACGAGATCGGGCGCGCGGGCCATATGCCATGAGGCTTTCCCCGGGAGCGCAGGGCCGCTAAAAGGGGCCTCGCGCGAGCCGGCTGTTGGGGCCGCCCGCGGGCGAGCGCACGCATACTAACCGCTCTGGAGGATGAGACGATGAGGACGGCAATTCTGGCGACCCTGTTGGCGGCGGGAACAGCACTCGCCCCGCTGGCGGCTGAGGCGCAAGCGACCGTCTATATCCCCGGCGTCATCGAGCTGTCCGGGGCGGGTGCGGTCTCCGGCACCAACTTCCGCGACGGCATCGTCCTCGCCGAAGAGGAGATAAACGCCAAAGGCGGCATCCTGGGCCGCAAGATCGATACGCCCTTTCTCGATACCCAGAGCGACGCCGGCATCTCGCGGGCGCTGATCCAGAAGGTGCTCGACAACAAGCCCTACGTTATCCTCGGTCCGGTCTTCTCGGGCTCGGTGGTGGTCGACATGAAGCTCACCCAAGAGGCCGAGATTCCGGAAATCGTCGGCGGCGAGGCAGCCTCCATCACGCAACAAGGCGACCCTTACGTCTTCCGCACCTCCTTCGGCCAGCAATTCAGCATGCCGAAAATCGCCAATTACCTGCGCGACGAGCTGAAGATCAAGACCGTCGCCGTTCTTTGGGTGAACAACGATTTCGGCAAGGGCGGCCGCGATGCTTTCGTCAAGGAGATGAAGGCCCGCAACATCGCGGTTGTCGCCGACATCTCCACGGAATCGGGGCAAGCCGATTTTTCGTCCGACGTGGTCAAGGTCAAGGCCGCCAACGCCGACGCGATCTTCGTCTATACCAACGAGGAGGAGAGCGCGCGCTTCCTGAAGGAGGCGAAAAAGCAGGGCGTCACGACGCCGCTGATCGGCGAGACGACGCTCTTGGGCCAGCGGGTCATCGAGCTGGCCGGCGATGCCGCGAACGGAGTGCGCGGGCACGTGGGGCTCTCGGTCGATGCGCCGGTGCCGGCCCTCCAGGAGTTCGGCGCCAAGTTCAAGAAGCGCTTCGGCTACGCCAACGACCATAACGGCATCAAGGGATACACGGCCGTCTATCTCATCAAGTACGTGACCGAGAAAGTGGGCAAATTCGACAGCAAGGCCTTCGCCCAGACGCTGCACGGCTTGACCATCACACCCGCCGAGGAGCCGGGAATCCTCATGGAGGCGACCTGGGACAAGAACGGCGACATCGACCGCGAGAGCTTCCTCGGCCAGGTCGTCGACGGCAAGCAGAAGATCGTCGAAATCCTGCCCAAGCTCAACAAGTAGGCGTTGGAGACCCCGCCGGCCCGGCGCCCGCGGCACCGGGCCCGCGGACAAAGGCGATGGCCTCCTTCATTCAGCTCCTCGTATCCGGTCTCGCCACCGGCGCGATCTACGCGCTGGTCGCCGTCGGTTTCACCCTGCTGTGGCAGACCTCGCAGACGATCAATTTCGCCCAGGGCGAATTCGTCATGCTCCCCGCTTTCTTCGTCCTCGCAGCGATGAAGGTTGCGGGCATACCCTTCTGGGCGGCGGTGCTCGTCGGGATCGTGGTCTCAGCGGCGGTCCTGGGCGTCCTCTTCAAGCGCATCATCGTCGATCCGATGCTGAAGCACGGCGTGCTGCCGCTCGTCATCTCCACCATAGCGCTGTCGCTTTTCCTCAAGGAATCCGCGAAGGAGTTCTATAGCGCCCAGGCGCAGCGTTTTCCCTCGCTCGTCGAGGCGCGCGACCTCCACGTCTTCGGTGCCGTCGTATCGACCCAGAGTCTCGCGGTGCTCGCGATCGCCCTCGTCACCGTCGTCGCCCTGCACCTCTTGCTGCACCAGACGCGGCTCGGCCGCTCGATGCAGGCGACCGCGCAGAACCCCACGGTCGCGCGCATCCTCGGCATTCCCGTCGAGCGCATGATCCTCTATACGTTTCTCGTCAATGCGGTGCTCGTCGCGATTGCCTCCATCCTCATCAGCCCGATCTATCTTGCCAAGTTCACCAACGGCGAGGGCCTGGGGCTGGCCGCCTTCATCGCGGCGATCGTCGGCGGCTTCAACCAGGTGCGCGGCGCCATTCTGGGCGGGGTCATCCTGGGCGTGCTCGACAATCTGTCGGCCGCCTATGTCTCGGCGCAATACCGGGGTGCCTTTCCCCTCCTGCTGCTGATCGCGGTCATCCTTTTACGGCCGCAGGGTCTGCTCGGACGCGCGGAAGAGCGCTTGGTATGAGGCGCCTCGGATACGCGGCCGCAACAATCGGGCTCGCTCTCGCGATAGCCCTCCCGTTCTTCCTCAAGCCCTATGGCGTCTATCTTCTCAGCCTGTGGGCGGTAACGACGATCGCGGCACTCGGACTCAATCTCACCCTCGGCTACGCCGGCCAGGTCTCGCTCGCGCAGGGCGCCTTCGTCGGCATCGGCGCCTATGTGACGGCGCTCATGACCGCGGGCGGGCTGCCTTTCCCTTTGGCTTTCGCGGCCTCCGGCTGCCTATGCTTCGCCATCGGCTGGGGCCTCGGCTACCCCGCGCTCCGCGTGCAGCACCATTATCTCGCCTTCGTGACCCTCGCCTTCTCCACGCTCGTCTTTCTCTTCTTCCGCAACGAGGAATGGCTGACGAACGGCATTTACGGGATCAACGGCATCCCGCGCCCCTCGTTCCTCGGCTGGTCCGCGGCGACGGCGACCGCCTTCTACTTCTTCAGCCTCGCTCACTTGGTGCTTCTGTCGCTCGTCCTGTGGTGGCTCATTCGCTCGCCCTGGGGCCGCGCCTTCGTCGCCTTGCGGGAGAACCCGGTGCGCGCGCTCTCCCTCGGCGTCGACACGCGGCGCTACACGCTCATGGCCTTCGCCATCGGCTCCACCTTCGGCGGCCTTTCCGGGGCACTTTATGCGCCCTTGGTGCAATTCATCGAGCCGAACTCGTTCGCCCTCGGCCTTTCCTTCAATCTCCTGCTCATGGTCATTGTCGGCGGCGCAGGCATCTTCTTCGGCCCCTTCGTCGGCGCCTCGATCGCCATTCTCCTTCCCGAGTGGCTGCGCTTCACGGAGGGCTATTACCTCATCGTCTACGCGGTTCTCGTCATGGTCCTCATGGCCTTTTGCCCATCGGGCATCCTCGGGTTGTTCCGCCGCGCGGCCGAGGCGGCGGCCCGCAAGGCGGCACTGGGCCCGGCGGCGGCCCTTCCCGAGGCAGGCGGCGGGCGATGACCCCGATTCTGCAGGTATCCGATTTGCGCAGGTCCTTCGGCGGCATCGTCGCGGTGGACGGCGTCTCCTTCGAGGTGCGCGAGGGGGAGATTCTCGGAATCATCGGCCCGAACGGTTCCGGCAAGTCGACACTCTTCAATTGCGTGCTGGGGCAGATGCGGCCGAACTCGGGCGAGGTCTATGTCGACGGACGGCGCATCACGGGCATGCGGCCCTGCGATCTCAATCGTCTCGGCATCAGCCGGACTTTTCAGCTGCTGCAGGTCTTCCCGCAGCTCTCGGTGCACGACAACCTTATCCTTGCAGGTCAGGAGCATCGCGGCTCGATGCTCTCCCGTCTCGCCGGCAGCGGCGACGCGGGCCTCGGCGCCGCGGCCGGCCGGATGATCGAGTTTTTCCAGCTTTCGAGCGTGGCGCTCCACAAGGCGGGCGAGCTCAGCTACGGCCAGCAGAAGCTTCTCGATGCAGCCATGGCTTTCATGGCGGGGCCCCGTCTCGTGCTCCTCGACGAGCCCGCAGGCGGGGTCAATCTGACCATGCTCGGCCAACTGCGCGATCGTCTCAAGGCCATCAACGAGGAGCAGAAGGCCACCTTCGTCGTGATCGAGCACAACATGGAGTTCGTGATGTCGTTGTGCAGCCGCATCCTGGTTCTCGCCGAGGGCAGGGTCATCGCGGAGGGTGCTCCGCAGGAGATTCGCAACAATACGGCGGTGATGGAGGCTTACCTTGGACGCTGACCGAGAGGATCCGCCGATCCTGCAGCTCGAGGGTGTCGTCGCCGGCTATGGGGCGATGACCATCCTCCATGAGATTTCGTTCAAGGTGAGGCGGGGTACCATCACGACCATCATCGGCCCCAACGGCGCCGGCAAGTCGACCGTCTTCAAGACCGTATTCGGGCTTCTCGCGGCGCGCGCCGGGCGCATCCTGTTCGACGGCGTGGAGACGACGAACGCGGTACCGCGCCGCCTCCTCAAGCTCGGCATGTGCTATATTCCGCAGGGGCGCAACATCTTCCCCGAGCTCAGCGTGCGCCACAACCTCGAGCTCGGCGGCATAGCTGCGCCGTCGGATATCGACGTCAAGGCAAGGATCGCGGCGGCCATGGCACGCTTCCCGGTGCTCGAGCGCAAGGCCGACCATCAGGCCTCGACCTTGAGCGGAGGCGAGCAAAAGCTGCTCGAGATCGCGCGCGGCCTGTTGCTCGACCCCAAGCTCATGCTGATCGACGAGCCTTCGATCGGGCTTTCGCCCATCATGGCCCGGCAGACGTTCGACATCCTGAAGGAACTCAAGGCCCATGGCGCCTCGATCCTGATGGTGGAGCAGAATGCCAAGAGCGCGCTCGAGATCTCCGACGAAGGGCTGGTGCTCGAGCTCGGCCGCGCGCGCCTCGCGGAACCCGCGGCCGCCATGCTCGCCGATCCTCGCGTCGGCCAGCTCTTTCTGGGCGGCGCCATGACGGGAAATGCGGCATGACGGCCGCTACGAATGCTGTCTCGGAAATGCAGAGGGCCCGTCCCGGCCAGAAGCATATTCTCGAGCGTTCCTGACGGGGTCTCACGATGGCGCACCCTGAGCGTTTCCCTCTGGCCGGCGTGATGGGTTGGCCGATCATGCACTCGCGCTCGCCCAAGCTGCACGGCTACTGGCTCACTCAGCACGGCATCGCGGGCGCCTACCTGCCGCTCGCGGTGCGGCCCGAGAACCTCAAGGCCGCACTCAAGGGCCTCGTGGCCCTCGGCTTCTCGGGATGCAACGTGACGATCCCCCACAAGGAGAGCGCCATGCGGCTCGTCGATCGGGTCGACCCGATCGCGCGCCGCATCGGCGCCATCAACACCATCGTCGTCGCCGAGGACGGCACGCTCGGCGCCTTCAACAACGACGCCTACGGCTACATCGAGAGCCTGCGCGAGGCGATGCCGGGCTGGCGCGCGGACGCAGGGCCGGCCGTCGTCCTGGGCGCGGGCGGCGGCGCGCGCGCCGTCGTCGCGAGCCTCGCCGATCGCGGGGCCGGAGAGATCCGTCTCCTGAACCGCACGCCGGCGCGCGCGGAAGCGCTCGCACGCGAATACGGCCCGCCCGTGAAGGCGCTCAATTGGGAGGAGCGCAACCGCGCGCTCGAGGGTGCCGCCTTGCTCGTCAACGCGACGAGCCAAGGCCTGGCGGGCCAGCCCGCACTCGATGTCTCCCTCGAGCGGCTGCCGCGCACCGCCCTCGTCTCCGACATCATCTACATACCGCTCGAGACGCCGCTCCTGGCCGCGGCGCGCATGCGCGGCAATCCGACGGTCAACGGGCTCGGCATGCTGCTCCACCAGGCGCGGCCGGCTTTCAAGGCCTGGTTTGGCGTCATGCCGGAAGTGACGCCGGAGCTGCGCCGCATGATCGAAGCGACGATTTAGCGGGCGCCGGGGGCGGCTGTGAGCGCGCATGGAAAGCCGCAGAGGCTTCCCGCCTTGGCATCCGAATGGCGCGAGCAGCGCTCCAGGCGCTTTTGAAGGCAAGGCGGGAGCCGCGTGTCGCCGCCGGAAGCGGCGGCGACACGTCTTATGAGCGAGGTCAGACGGCTTCCTTGAGGTCCTTGGCAGCGCGGAAGGCGACCTTCTTGCTCGCCTTGATCTTGATCGCCTCGCCCGTCGCGGGATTGCGCCCCATGCGTGCGGCGCGCTTTCTTACCTGGAGGATGCCGAAGCCGGCGATGCGGATGCGGTCTCCCCTCTTCAAGTGCTTGACCAAAAGCCCCACCATGTCCGTGAGCAAGCCTTCCGCCTGCTTCTTGGCAATGCCATGGGATTCGGCGAGGGCTGCAGAGATATGCTTGAGCGTCACGGTCGGCTGTGTCTTGCTGGTCGCCATGTCGAGATACTCCCTTGCGAGCAATGCGGGCCTAATGGAGGGCAACAATCATAACCGATCGTCTAGCATAAATCACCGGTACCTGCATCCCGTGAATTCACGATGCCGACACATCTTCCTCCCCTTGGCTCGCGACAAAGGAAAGCCGGGGAAGGTCCGAAAGAGGCCGCCTTATTTTCCCGGCGTGCGCGCCCGCACGAGCGGCACGGCGCGCAGCAGCCTGCGGCCCGCCGCGGCACATAAGGCAGCACCCGCATGAGCTTCCGCAGCCTCCATGCAGCTCCCTGGATCGCGGCCCTTGCCCGCCGCAAGGCCACGGTCTTCGCCAGCCTGTTCTTCCTTTCGGCCATCGCACAGACCATCCTGCTCACCGTCATCCCGCTCGAGGCGCTGCGGACCCTCGGGGGTGCGCGCGCGGTGAGCCTGCTTTATTTCGGCGTGAGCATCGCAGGGCTGTTTGGCCGGCTCGGCATCCCATGGCTCGCGCGCCTCGTGCGCCGACGCTCGGTGTTCACCTTGGGCGCCATTCTCCTCGCCGTCGCGGCGGCACTCCTTGCCACCGGCACGTTCTCCGGCTTGCTCCTCGGGCTGACGCTCAACATTTTCGCGCTTGCCTGCGTCGAGGTGACGCTCAATCTCTATGTCCTCGACCATATCCCCCGCCATGAGCTCGGGCGTTTCGAGCCGACCCGCATCTTCGCCGCCGCGGCACCGTGGACCTTGGCACCTTGGCTCGGCGTCTACCTCGAGCAATCTGTCGCCTCCGTGCTGCCGTTCGCGATCGCGGGGACTGCAGCGCTCCTGCTCCTCGCCCTCTTCTGGGCGCTCCGCTTGGGCGAGAATACGGTGCTCCAGGCGATGCGCCGGCCGCCGCCCAACCCGGTGCGCTATCTGCGCCGGTATTTCGCGCAGCCGCGCTTGCGCCTCGCCTGGCTGCTTGCCGCCGGACGGGCCTCCTGGTGGAACATGTTCTTCGTCTATGCGCCGATCTTCGCGGTGACAGCTAAGCTTGGCGCCGAGGCCGGCGGGGCCATCGTCTCGCTCGGCTCGGCCTGGATGTGGAGCGTGCCGCTCTGGGGCTGGCTCGGACGGCGCTATGGCTTGCGCCGCCTGCTCCTCGCGGGCTACGCCGCGGCAGGCGTCCTTACCCTCGCCGCGGCACTCTCGACCGCCCTCCCGCCGCTCGGCGCCGTCATGCTGGTGCTCGCGGCCCTCGGCGCGGAGACCCTCGACGGTGCCGGCAATCTGCTCTTTCTGCGCGCCGTGCACCCCTACGAGCGCGCCGAGATGACCACCGTGTTCGTGAGCTACCGCGACTTGGCCCAGCTCGCCCCGCCGGCCGCGTTCTCCGTGCTGCTCTCGCTCTTCAGCCTGCCCTCGGTGTTCGTTGCGGGCGGCCTGATGATGCTGGCGCTCGCCACGCAGGCGCGCCACATCCCGCGCCGTCTCTGAGAGCGGGGTCTCCCGCTGCGCGGCGCGCGGGCAGGCCCGCCCCGCATGAGGCGTCCAGAGATAAAGGATGGATGCAGCGCAAGCGAAATCATAGTATTTATTTGCGAGCAGCCGCCCGAGCATGGAGATCGAAATGGAGCATCGCTACGAGCGCAAGGCCGAGGACTTCGGCAATGTCGTCGGCCTCGAGCACGTCAACGTCCGCATCCCGGACCAGCAGGTCGCGACGCTTTTCTATGTGAGCGGCCTGGGGCTGACGCGCGATCCCTATCTGATGACCAGCACGAACAACATGTGGATCAACATCGGGCGCAGCCAGTTCCACCTGCCGACGGGCAAGCCCCAGGTGCTGCGCGGCCGAGCGGGCATCGTGGTGCCGGACCGGGAAGCGCTCTTGCGCCGCCTCGCGGCCGTGCGCAAGCAGCTCAAGGGTACGCACTTCAACGTCAAGGAGCACAATTCGTTCGTCGAGGTGACCTCGCCCTGGGGCAACCGCATCCGCTGCCACGCGCCGGAGGAGCGCTTCGGCCGGATCACGCTTGGCATGCCCTATGTCGAGTTCCACGTCGCCCCGGGGACGGCCGACGGCATCGCGCGCTTTTACCGCGATGTGTTGGCGGCGGCGACGAGCGTTGCAGAGGACGAGCACGGACGCCACGTCTCTGTCCCGGTCGGCGACCACCAGGAGCTGGTCTTTCGCGAGGCCTCCGGACGGGCGGCACCCTACGACGGGCATCACATCCAAATCTACATCGCGGATTTCTCCGGTCCTTACCGCCGCCTTCTCGCCAAGGGGCTCATCAGCGAGGAGAGCGATCAGCACCAGTACCGCTTCCAGGACATCGTCGATCCGGAGAGCGGCAAGGTGCTGTTCACCGTCGAGCACGAGGTGCGCAGCATGCGCCATCCGCTTTACAACCGCCCTCTCGTCAACCGCAACCCGGCGCAGACCAACATGAACTATGCGCCCGGCCACGACGCCTGGTCGTGGTCGATGGCGCTCGACGACTGAGCTGCCCAACGGCGACGGATGCGACGCGAGAGAGAGGTGCCTGATGGCGGTTGAGCCGCTCAAGAGCAAAGCTGCCGACGCCGGGAGGGCCTTGCGCGACCCTCTCGTGCGCGTGGCGGCCCTGGCACCCCTCCTCGCCGCCTCTGCCGACGAGATCGAGCGCGAGCGCCGGCTGCCCGAGCCGCTGCTTGCGGCCTTGCACGAGGCGGCAATGTTCCGCCTGCTTTTGCCGCGTCCGCTGGGCGGTGCCGAGATCGATCCGCCGACCTTCGTGCGGGTGATCGAGGAGATCGCCAAGATCGACGCCAGCACCGCCTGGTGCCTGTGCCAGAACGACGGCTGCTCCATGGTGGCCGCGTTTCTTTCTCCGGATGCCGCACGCGAGATTTTCGCACGCGACCCCAAGGCCGTGCTCGCCTGGGGACCGGGCCCGAACGCGCGGGCGGTCGCGACGGAGGGCGGCTACCGCGTCTCGGGCAGCTTCGCCTTCGCGAGCGGAGGCCGGCACGCCACCTGGCTCGGCGCCCAGTGTCCGATCTACGAGAGAGAGGGCGGCCAACGCCTCGCGGCGGACGGCACGCCCGTGGTGCGCACCATGCTGTTCCCCGCCGAGAAGGCGCCGATGAGCGACATCTGGCGCGTCATCGGCCTGCGCGGCACCGCGAGCGATTCCTATAGCGTGAGCGATCTCTTCGTTCCCGAGGCACACGCGGTCGCCCGCGACGACCAGTCCGAGCGCAAATACCGGGGCGCCTTGTACGCGCTCCCGAGCAACAGCATCTTCGCCTGCGGCTTCGCGTGCGTCGCCCTCGGCTTGGCGCGCAGTCTCCTCGACTCCTTCTTGGCCCTTGCCCAGGAGAAGACGCCGCGCGGCTACAAGCGCAAACTGCGGGAGAGTGCGGCCGTGCAGTCGGAGCTCGGCGCCGCCGAGGCGCGCCTGCGCGGCGCGCGCATGTATCTCCTCGGCACGCTTGCCGAGGTATGGAGTGCCGTCGAGCGCGCGAATGCCGTGACACTCGACCAGCGCATGGCGATTCGGCTCGCCGCCACTCACACTATTCAGGAGGCCGTCAAGGTGGCGGACGCCGCCTATCACGCGGCCGGCGCCACCGCGATCTTCGAGAGCGGCCCCTTCGAGCGCCGCTTCCGCGACATCCACACGGTGGCGCAACAGCTGCAAGGCCGCCGCGCGCATTTCGAGACCGTGGGCAAGCAC
>DATNIJ010000321.1:0-7084 GCA_035604475.1 Alphaproteobacteria bacterium | reverse complement strand
GTCGCCCATGGGCGCGATCTGCTGATCGCCGACACCGCCGCCGACTTTGCCGCCAAGGTGGGCGAGCTCATAGAGCAGCCGGAGCGGCAAGCAGCCCTCGTCGCGGGGGGTCTCGCGAGCGTTCTCCGGCACGCGCCGGCGGAAGTGAGCAAGCGCTACCGCGCCGCGGTCGCGGCAGTGACCGCGAAGGTGTCTGCAGCACCGCGCGGCCCGATGCGCATCTGCATGGACATGCGCTGGATGTCGCCGGGAAGTGCCGGCGGCATCGAGCAGCAGGCGCGGGCGTTCGTCGGCTGCCTGCTCGAGATCGACCGCGTCAATCGCTACACCCTCATTCTGCCGCCGGAATGCACCGGCGATTTCGATCTGCGGGGGCGCCGGAATTACCGCGTCGTCTATCGGAGCTCGCCTGCGGCGGACCTGCGACGCGTCGGCCGTGCCGTCGGCCGGCGCCTGGGGGCGGCACTCGGCGGCAGCTCCGCGCACTGGTCGGACCGCTGGGCGCTCGGCGATCTGCATCGCCTCGACGCCGATCTCGCCTATTCCTTTCCCGGCTACATCCATCCCGATCTGTGGGGGCTGCGCCACGTCGTATCGGTCCCCGACATCCAGCACGAGTTCTGTCCGGAGTTCTTTTCTCCCGAAGCGTTGGCCGAGCGCAGTCGTTTGTTCGACCAGACGATGGAGCGGGCCGAGCATATCTGCGCCATGTCCGCCCACACCCGCCAGACGCTGATCGAGCGTCTCGGCATCAAGGCCGGCCGCATTTCCGTGACCCACCTCGCCGCCAGCGCGGATTTCCGGCCGGCGGCACCGGGCTCCGAGGCACGGACCGCGCTGTTCCTCGAGCATCGCTACGGGCTCAAGGCGGGCTCCTACTTCTTCTTTCCGGCGCACACCTGGCCCCACAAGAACCACGTGACGGTGATCCGCGCGCTGGCGCGCTTGCGCGAACGCTACGGCGTGCGCATGGTGCTTGCCTGCACGGGTGGCGAGCGCGAGGCGCACGGAGAGCTCGTCCGCCTGGTAGCGGAGCTGGGCTTGCGGGAGCAGGTGCGCTTCCAGGGTTATGTGCGGCGCGAGGATATGCCGCGGCTTTATCATGGTGCGGCGGCGCTGGTATTTCCCTCGCGCTTCGAAGGTTTCGGCATGCCCGTCGTCGAGGCGATGGCCTGCGGCACGCCGGTGATCTGCGCCGATGCGACGAGCCTGCCCGAGATCGCGGGGGACGCGGGGCTCTGCCTTCCCCCGCTCGACGTCGAGAGCTGGGCCGATGCCATGCACCGCATCGTGGCCGACGCCCCGTTCCGCGAGGGCCTCATCGCGCGCGGCTTCGAGCAGGTGAAGCTCTTCTCCTGGAGGCGCTACGCGCTCGAGACGCTCGCGGTATTTGCGGCGGTGTACCACGGCCAGGCCCAGCCGACCGGCCCGGTGGAGAGCGAAGCGCCCGTCGAGGTCCATCAGTGACGCGACAGCAAGCCAACTTCCGGCTTGTCCCAGCCTACGGGGCATCGCTAGAAGAGACGCGGACGAAGCGGACGAAGGAGTGCTGCTGCGAAACGGGCCGGCGGCGGGCTGGCGGCGGGCGCGGCAGGCGAAAAAAGGATGGCCGGGACTGGCACGCATGCGCATCGGCATCATCGGCTGCGGGCTGATCGGGCAGAAGCGCGCGCAAGCGGCGCTGGCAATCGGCCACCGCGTCACTCACGCCGCCGACGTCGACCTTGCGCGCGCAGAAGCGCTTCTGAAATCCACGAAGAGCGATGGCCGGGCGGTTGCGGATTGGCGCGCGGTGGTCGAGGGCCGACCCGATATCGTGGTGGTGGCGACGACGCACGAGCATCTGGCCGAGATCTCGCTCGCAGCGGCGGAGGCCGGCTGTCACGTGCTGGTGGAGAAACCCGCCGGGCGCCGTGCGGCGGAGTTGGCGCCCGTCATTGCGGCCGCCGAGCGCAACAAGGTGGTGGTCAAGGTCGGCTTCAACCATCGCTTTCATCCGGCCTTCCTCAAGGCGAGGGAGATCGTCGACTCTGGCGCGCTCGGGCCGCTTTTCTTCGTGCGCGGCCGCTACGGCCACGGCGGCCGCATTGGCTACGAAAAGGAATGGCGCGCCAAGCCGGACATCTCGGGTGGCGGCGAGCTGATCGATCAGGGCTCGCACCTCATCGATCTCGCGCGCTGGTTTCTCGGCGACTTTGCCGAGGTCCAGGGCATGCTGGCGACCTATTTCTGGGATATGCCGGTGGACGACAATTGCTTCGTGGCGCTGCGCACCGCGGCCGGACAGGTCGCCTGGCTGCACGCGAGCTGGACCGAGTGGAAGAACCTGTTCTCGTTCGAAATCTACGGGCGGCACGGCAAGCTCCATGTCGAAGGCCTGGGGGGCAGTTACGGCACCGAGCGGCTCGCCTTCTACCGGATGCTGCCGCAAATGGGGCCGCCGGAGGCCACGAGCTGGGAATTTCCGTCGCCCGACCGCTCGTGGGAGGCGGAATTCGCCGAGCTCGTGAGCGCCATAGCGGGGGGCCGGGAGCCGCTCGGCAGCATTCGCGACGCCAAGGCCAATCTCGAGATCATTGGCAGGCTCTATGAAGGGGTGGGGCGATGATCATCACGCGAAGCCCGTTGCGCGTGACGCTGGGCGGTGGGGGCACCGATCTGCCGTCATACTATCGCGAACACGGCGGCTTCCTCGTCGCGGCGGCCATCGACAAGTACGTTTACATCACGCTGCACGAGACCTTCCAGGCGGAGTACCTCATCAAGTATTCGAAGCTCGAGCGCGTCGCCGATGTCGAGCACATCGAGCACCCGATCGTCCGCGAGGCGATCAAGCTCGTGCATGGCAAAAGAGGGGAGGCGCACCTGGAGCTCACCAGCATGGCCGACATCCCGGCAGGCACCGGCCTCGGCTCCTCGGGCAGCTTCACGACCGCTCTCCTCAAGGCGCTGCATGCCTACGGGAAGAGCTTCGTGCCGGCGCAGGAGCTCGCGGAGCAGGCCTGCCATATCGAGATCGACGTGCTGGGCGAGCCGGTCGGCAAGCAGGACCAGTACATCGCCGCCTATGGCGGCATCGCCTGCTTCCGCATCGATCCCTCCGGCCGGGTCGACGCCCAGCCGCTCAAGATCTCCGACGAGACGCGTTTCAATCTCGAGGACAATCTGTTGCTCTTCTTCACCGGCTATTCGCGAAGCGCCGGATCGATCCTCGAGGATCAGGACCGCCGGACGAAGGAGTTCGACAAGGCGATGATCGAGAACCTGCATTACGTCAAGGCGCTCGGCCTGCGCAGCAAGGAGGCGCTGGAGGCTGGAGAGCTCGGCCATTTCGGGCGCCTCATGCACGAGCACTGGGAGTACAAGAAGCGCCGTTCGGGCGGCATGTCGAACCCCGAAATCGACAAGTGGTACGAGCTTGCGATGGCCAATGGCGCCATCGGCGGCAAGCTGATCGGCGCCGGCGGCGGCGGCTTTCTGATGTTCTACACCGAGGAGAAGGCGCGGCTGCGTCATGCGATGCTGGGTGCGGGCTTGCGCGAAGTGCGCTTCCGCTTCGATTTCGAGGGTACGAAGATCGTGGTGCAGTAGCGAGAATGGCGCGAGCCCTCCCGCGCGCCGCTACGGTTCTTTCAAGGGCACGAGGATTGACGTGAAGCGCGCGCTACCCACCGTCGCCATTCTCGCGGGCGGTCTCGCCAGCCGGATGCGGCCGCTCAGCGAGAGCGTCCCCAAGGCGATGATCGAGGTCGCGGGCGAGCCCTTCATCGCCCACCAACTGCGCCTGCTGCGACGCGAGGGTGTTGGCGACGTCGTGCTCTGCCTCGGCCATCTCGGCGAGCAAGTCGAAGCCTTTGTCGGCGGCGGCGGCCGTTTTGGCCTCGCCGTCCGCTACTCCTCGGACGGCGCGCGCCTGCTCGGAACCGGCGGCGCCTTGCGCAAGGCGCTCAAGCTCCTGGGCCCCCACTTCCTCGTCCTTTACGGCGACAGCTATCTCGATGTCGCCTTCGCTCCGGTGGTCGAAGCCTTCGCCGCGAGCGGCCTCGACGGGCTCATGACCGTCTACCGCAACGAGGGACGCTGGGACGCGAGCAACATCGTGTTCGAGGCCGGGCGCGTCCTTTTCTACAGCAAGACGCTTAAGCGCCCCGACATGCGCCACATCGACTACGGCCTCGGCATCCTCAAGGCCGAGGTGCTGGAGCGGTACCCGCAGGGCGTGCCCTTCGATCTCGCCGATGTCTATGCGGCACTGGTGGCGGCAGGACGCCTCGCCGGCTTCGAGGTCAAACAGCGCTTCTATGAGATCGGCTCGCCCGAGGGGCTTGCCGCGACCGAGGCCTATTTGCGGCGTGCCGCCGCTTCCACCAACAGCTCGAGGGATGCCGATGGCCGATCCTGACGATCCTTGCCTGGAAGTTTCGGCAAGCTATCGGCGCCTGGCCGCGGAGCTGCCCGATTATTTCAGCAATCCGGACCCAGAGGGCCTCGTCATCCTCACCGGGGAGGAGGAGCTGCGGAGTGCCGAGGCCGAGATCGCCGGGCGCCTCGCCGCCAGCGGCCTGCCACGCGATTGGGGCTGCGCCGGGATCTTCTACGAGGACGCCTGGATCTATTGCTTGCGCGACGTCGTGCGCTTTCCGGACGGCAAGCTCGGCACGCACCACCGGATCATCCACAAGGACGGTCCGGAGAGTGTGGCGATTCTGCCGCGCTGTCAGGATCGGCTCGTCCTCCTGCGCCATTTTCGCCACGGCCTGCGCGACTGGGCCCTCGAGTTCCCGCGCGGCGGCGGGGAGCGCGGCCGGTCGGCAGAGAAGTTGGCACGAGAGGAGCTCCGCGAGGAGCTGGGCGCGGAAATCATTTCGCTCCGCCCGCTCGGGCTTGTTTATCCCCAGAACAACCTGATGAGGACGCACTTGCGGCTTTTCTTCGCGGAGATCAGCGGGTTCGGTTCGGTCAACAAGGCCGAAGGCATCGCCGAAGTCCGTACCGTGACGGTCGCTGAGCTGGAGCGGCTGATCGATAGCGATGTCGTCACCGATTCGACGTCCGTAGCGCTTTTCACACGGGCGCGTCTCAGGGGTTTGCTTTGAGCGGGAACGGTGCCGCCGGCCGCGGACCCCGCCCGGGCGCTCACAAGCCCAAGTCCGGTGCCGACCGCGCTCTGGCGGCATACCGCTCGCTCACCGCGGAACGCGGCGAGCTGTTCTCGAATCCTCCCGGTCGCATATTTGAAATCCTCACCGCGGGGAAAGATATTCGCCGGGCGCAGCAAGCTGCGAGGAAAGCCCGGCGCCAGCACGGACTCTCCACGACCGACCTGCGGGTGGGCGTGCTTCTCGACGACCCGTATCTTCTTGTCATGCGCGACGCGGTGAGGTTCCCCGATGGGCAAGTCGGCCTCTACAACAGGATCGTGGCTCCGCCCAACGTGGTGGTGCTGCCGGTCCTCGGTGACCGGGTGGCACTCATCTACCGATTCCGGCATGGCACCCGGAGCTTTCACTATGAGGCGCCGCGCGGCGTGGCATCGGGGCCGCATCCCTATGAAGACGACGCCCGTCGCGAGCTTGCGGAGGAAATTGGCGCCGAGGCCGCCGAGTTGGTCGACCTTGGCGAGCTCCACCCTTATTCCGGCATATGCAACGAGATCATGCGGCTGTATTTCGCCAGGATAAATCGCATCGGGGAGCCGGAACTCCACGAGAGCATTGCGCGGATAACCCTGTTTTCCGCAAGAAAATTGGAACAGGCCATCGCCGGCGGCGCGATAACGGATGCGCCGACTCTCGCGGCGACATTGCGCGCGAGGCTGCGTGGCCTCTTGTGACAAGCTCGCGATGGGCACTACAAAAGTAGCTGCGCTCCGGTGGTATATGCGTATATGAATGGCGAGGTGAACCACGATGACAATCCGGAGGCCGCGCGATTGCGCGGGCCCGCTCATGAAGCCTAACCTTCTGCCCCGTCTCGTTCCACTGATGGCACTCGCGCTCATTATCCTCCTGTGGCGATCGGCCGCGGCCGATGACACGAGCCAGGCCGTCCTGGAACAAATGGCGGACGCCTACGAGAACGCCTGGTGGGCTCGGTTGCTCGGCTGGGCCGCGGCAGTACTGGGTGCCGTCAATCTGATTGTCCTCGCCTTCATGGTGCGCGGTCTCGCGCGGCGCGGCTGGAGCCTGCTTGGGCAAGCCGAATGGCCGATCCTTGCGATCCGCCGGCGCCAGGCTGCGCTGAGGCGGAGCCTCGGGGAGCTCAACGCCCACTTTCAGGATCTCGATGCCGACCGCCCGCGCATGAACGACATGCTGAAGTCGGCCGGCGATCAGCTGCGCACCGCGCAAGAGGCCAAGGAAGGACGGGATGCGGCTGGATGACACCGCGGCAAGCTCGCGCCGACCGCTGGCGCAGCCGTCATAAAATCAGTCGCGGGTTCGCGCTCGGCTTGGGTGGAGGCGAGGTTCCGAGATGAAGGATGAAGTGGAGGAGCCTCCCAATCGCGTATGGACCGATCGGCTCAAATGGACGCTCCTCGCGGTCTTCGTGCTCGCGCCCGTTGGCGTCTTTGGCTTCGCGGTCGTCGGCGTCAATCTGTTCCTGCTCGCCTCCGAGCTGGTGAAAATCTTCACTTGGTGAACGGCGCGCTTCAGCCGGCGTGGGGCGAGCCGGGCGGCTGTCAGTCCGATCTCGAGGTGGCGTGCTCCTTGAGCGCCCACGTCGCTTCGATGTCCTCCTCCGTGGCCTGCAGCTGATCGTTGATCGACTGCATCAGTTCAAGGAGCTGCTTGCGATCGGCCTCGATGTCCTGGAAATGGACATTGAGCTCGCCGATGCTCTTGCCGAGGGCGATCTGGCGGCGGCGGATCTTTCGAACCGGCCATTCGGCGGCGCCAAGCAGGCTCGAGCCGAAACCGGCAAGCCGCAGCACCACGAAGCCGATGATGATCAGATTGACGCCGCCCAGCACGACCGCGGTCCAGCCGAGCGCCCGGGCCTGCACGGCTGCCTTGTCGGCATGCTGGGCGTGCTCGAGGATCTGCACGATCGGCGGGTCTTCAGCGCGGGACTGCGGCGCAAG
>DATNIJ010000320.1:0-4867 GCA_035604475.1 Alphaproteobacteria bacterium | reverse complement strand
CCGTCCTGCGCCTGCCCGACCTCGGCCCCATCGGCGCCAACGGCCTCGCCAATGCGCGCGACTTCCTCTATCCCACGGCCGCCTTCGAGGACCGCGACGAGCCGACGGAAGTCGTCGCCAAGTTCGAAGGCAATCTGTGGGCGGCCGACTTCGATCACTCGCCACTCGACGTGGTCGCCTGGCACGGCAATTACGCGCCTTACAAGTACGATCTTGCGCACTTCAATGCCATCGGAACGGTCAGCTTCGACCATCCCGATCCCTCGATCTTCACGGTGCTTACCTCGCCCACGAGCACCGCCGGCACCGCCAACTGCGATTTCGTCGTCTTTCCGCCGCGTTGGGCGGTGGCGGAGCATAGCTTCCGGCCGCCCTGGTTCCACCGCAACTGCATGAGCGAGTTCATGGGACTCGTGCGCGGCGTCTACGATGCCAAGGCCGAAGGGTTCCGGCCGGGCGGCGCCTCGCTGCACAACTGCATGTCCGGCCACGGCCCGGACGCGGCGACCTTCGAGCGCGCGGTCGCCGACGAGCTCAAGCCGCATAAGATCGCCGACACTTTGGCGTTCTTGTTCGAGACCTTCCTCGTCATCCGCCCCACGCGCGCGGCCCTCGCGAGCGAGGCCTTGCAGAAGGATTACGATTCGGTCTGGCTCGGCTTCAAGAAGCTGTTCAAAGGCTGAGCGCCGTGCCGGCCCTCGACGAGACGCACGATCCCACGCGGCGGAGCTGGGTCGCCTCGGCCAACGGCGAGAGCGCCGACTTCCCCATTCAGAACCTCCCGCTCGGCATATTTCGCCGGCGCGCCGCGAGCGAGAGGCCGCGCGGCGGGATTGCCATCGGGGAGCTCATTCTCGACCTTGCGGCGGCGCATCGGGCGGGCGTTTTTCAAGGCAAAACCCGCGAGGCGGCGGCTGCGGCGAGCGAGCCGACGCTCAACCGGCTGATGGCGCTCGGACCCGCGCACGCCTCTCTTTTGCGCCGTGCGGCCTCGCGGCTCCTCGCCGCAGGCGGCGACGACGAGGGTGCGCGCCGCGTAAGCGCCGAAGCCGCCCTCGTGCCGATGGCGGATTCGGAGCTCCTCTTGCCCGCCGCGATCGGCGACTACACCGACTTCTACGCCTCCGTGTTCCATGCGACCAATGTCGGCAGGATCCTGCGGCCGGACAACCCGCTCTTGCCGAACTACAAATGGCTGCCGGTTGGATATCACGGCCGCGCCTCCTCGGTGGTGCCGAGCGGCACACCGGTCAGGCGGCCGCAGGGACAGGCCAAGGGCCCGGGCGACGCGGCGCCGCGCTTCGGCCCCAGCCGCTTCCTCGATTACGAGGTCGAGCTCGGCTTTTTCGTCGGCCCGGGCAACGCGCTCGGACGGCCGTTAGAGATCGCGGAGGCGTCCGGGCACATCTTCGGATTTTGTCTCCTCAACGACTGGTCGGCGCGCGACATCCAGGCCTGGGAGTATCAGCCCCTTGGCCCCTTCCTCGGCAAGAGCTTCGCGACCACGATCTCGCCCTGGGTCGTCACTGAGGACGCCTTGGCGCCCTTCCGCACCGCGGCCTTCGCGCGTCCGGCGGGCGACCCAGCACCGCTCGCCTATCTCGCTTCCGCGCGCGATGCGGAGGAGGGCGGCATCGATGTGACGGTCGAGGCCTTCCTCTCGACGGCGCGCATGCGGCAGGCGGGCGTGCCGCCAGAGCGGCTGAGCCGCGGCAATTTTCGCGATGTCTACTGGACCGTGGCGCAAATGCTCGCGCACCATACCGTCAACGGCTGCAATCTCAATCCCGGCGACCTCATTGCCAGCGGCACGGTCTCGGGCCCCTCGAGGGAGAGCTGGGGAAGCCTTTTGGAGATCACCTCGCGCGGCAAGGAGCCGATAAGTCTGCCGGACGGGGAGACGCGCGGCTTTCTCGAGGACGGCGACGAGGTCGTCATGCGCGCCCATTGCGCGCGGCCGGGCTTCGTCGCAATTGGCTTCGGCGAGTGCCGGGGCATCGTGACGGCCGGCGCGGGCAGGGAGCCATGAGGATGCCAAAGCGCAAATCGAGCGCGCGGGAGGAGCCGGCGCGCGCGGGGGCCGGAAAGCGGCGCCGGGCGAAGCAGAGCCGCGGGCCCGACGGCAACTCCGGCGTGATCTGGCTCGGCACGGAATCCGCGCGCCACCGCGACCTCTACGCCTGGTTCCTGACGCTCTCTTGGCGGGCGGTCCTGGCGCTCCTTGCCGGCGCCTATATCGTCATCAATCTTCTCTTTGCACTCCTCTATCTTGCCGAGCCGGGCAGCATCGCCAACGCGCGGCCGGGCAGCTTCGCCGATGCCTTCTTCTTCAGCGTCCAGACGATGGCGACCATTGGCTACGGCTCTCTGTCCCCCGCGACGTTGTTCGCCAACCTGGTCGTCACCGCGGAAACGGTCGTCGGCCTCCTCTCGTTCGCCTTGATCACCGGCCTTCTCTTCACCCGCTTCTCGCGCCCGAGCGCGCGCGTGCTCTTCAGCGACGTGGCCGTCATCGCGCCCTTCGACGGCGTGCCGGCGCTCATGTTCCGCATGGCCAATGCGCGCCGCAACAATATCCTCCAGGCCGAGGTCCGCGTAACGCTCCTGCGCCGCGAAGTCAGTCCCGACGGAAGCGAGATGCAGCGCCAGCGCGACCTCAAGCTCGTGCGGCACCAGAGCTCGTTCTTCGGACTCTCCTGGACGGTCGTTCACCCGATCGACGAGACGAGTCCGCTTTACGGAGAGACGCCCGACTCGTTCCGTAAGTGCGAGCCGGTCATCGTCGTCCTCCTCGCCGGCACCGACGAGACGCTCAACCAGACGGTGCATGCGCGTTTCGCCTACTCCGCCGAGCAGATTTTGTGGAACCGCCGCTTCGTCGATGTTCTCGCCCGCGCGCCCGACGGCCAGCGCATCATCGACTTGACGCATTTTCACAAGACGCAGCCGCTCGAGGCGCACTCGAGCGAGGCGGCGCCGGGCCGGCCCGAGACACGCGCACGGCATGCAGGCGATTGAGGAGATGGAACATGGCAAGCGCTCAGCCGCTCCCCACGACGATTACCATCGGCGGCGATCTCACGGTTAAGCGGCTTGGCTTCGGCGCCATGCGCTTGACCGGGCCCGGCATCTGGGGTTATCCACCCGACCGTGCTGCGGCTGTCGCCTTGCTGCGCCGCGTCGTCGAGCGCGGCGTCGATCTCATCGATACGGCCGACTCCTACGGACCCGAGACCAGCGAAGCGCTGATCGCCGAGGCGTTGCATCCCTATCCAAGGGGTCTCGTGATCGCGACAAAGGGCGGGCTCGTTCGTCCCGGCCCCGAGCGCTGGGAGGCGGATTGCCGTCCGGCTCATCTGCGCCAAGCGTGCGAAGGCAGTCTCAGGCGGCTCAAGCTCGACCGCATCGAGCTCTATCAGCTTCACACGATCGATTCCAAGACAGCACTCGAGGACTCGGTCGGCGCGCTGGTCGAGCTGCAAAAAGCGGGCAAGATCCGCCACATCGGCCTTTCGAACGTGACAGTCCAACAGCTCGCGCGGGCGCGGAAGCTGGCAAAGATCGTGTCCGTGCAAAATCGCTACAATTTGAGCGACCGGAGCCACGACCCTGTGGTCGATGCCTGCACGCGCGAGGGGCTCGCTTTCATTCCCTGGTACCCCCTCGACGCTGGCACGCTCGCGCGGGCGCAGAAAAGCCTCACGGAAATCTGCCGGCGGCACCATGCCTCGGCGTCCCAGATTGCGCTCGCGTGGCTGCTGCACCGCTCGCCCGTCATGGTTCCCATTCCCGGAACCTCGTCCCTCGCGCATTTCGAGGAGAATCTCGCGGCCGCCGCCATCCGCCTCTCGGCCGATGAAGTCGCGGCGCTGGCGCGGAGCTAGCGCTCGAAATCATCGGCGCGTTAACAGTGAGTTGGCTCAAGACCCGCTAACGCTCCTTTGCCCCTCTCCCGCAAGCGGGAGAGGGAGGGACCCATTGCGTAGCAATGGGAGGGTGAGGGACTGCCCCGATATCTGGCGATCCCTCACCCTTCCCATCCCTTCGGGATGGGCCCCTTCCCTCTCCCGCAAGCGGGAGAGGGAATTCACGTCCCCACCTTGAGCGGGCTCACGAGACCGCGGAGTGCTGCGATGGCGCTCAAGGCCGTGATGCGCCCGGTACGCGGGTTCTCCTCGGACGGCACGTTCTCGATCTCCATCGAGAAGCGGGCGCTATCGGCCTCCACCTCGATGCGGTGGATGTTGCGGCTGAGCCCCGGATCGGCCCAGATCTCGAGCCGGGTCTCGTCGGGGCCGATGCCGGCGAGGCTCAACGCCGCGGCCACGTTGACGTTCGCCGGGAAGCCGCGCGCCCCCTCGCGCGCACTCCCGTCGAAGACCTTGAGCGGACCGTTGAGCCGGTCGAGCGAGATGCCGCGCTCGACGAGGTAGGGCGCCCCCTCGAGGCCTCGTGGCGGCTTGCGCGTCACCATGCGGGCCGAGCGGATCTCGCCTTCGGCCGCGGCACGCACCGCATCGAGGCCGATGAGCGCACCCGTCGGCACGAGGATGCGCCCGCCGCGCTGCCGCGCGAGCTCCGCGAGCTCGGGATGCGAGAGGAGCATTCCCACGGAAAGCGGCATGAAGATGCGCCCGGCCTCGAGTGCCGGCCGCGCCACCTCGAGGAACACGGCGGCCGGAGCGCATTCGAGCACCACATCCGCCGTGGCCGCGAGCTCGCCGAGCGGGATCACGGGGACGCGGTTGCTGAAGCCGGCCATGCGCTCTTTCGCCTTCTCTCGATCGCGCGCGGAGACGGCCGTGAGGCGCAAGCCCTCGATGCCCGCATCGAGCCGCCGGGCGACGGCCGAGCCGATCGCACCGAA
>DATNIJ010000319.1:0-14278 GCA_035604475.1 Alphaproteobacteria bacterium | reverse complement strand
CAACGAATATTTCTTTTTCGCCGGCTACGTCGTCCTGCAGTACGTCGTGCTCGCGACGGCGTGGAACATCCTCGGCGGCTATACCGGCTACGTCAATTTCGGCACGGCGGCCTTCTTCGCGCTCGGCGCCTACAGCTCGGTCGCCCTCTATAAGCTGGTCCCACTCCCCTTGCCCGTGCTCATGGTGATCGGCGGCGCCATTTCCGGCTTGGTCGGCCTCGGCACCGGATATCTGACGCTGAGATTGCGCGGCGTCTATTTCGCGATCGCGACCTTGGCACTCGCGGTCGTGGTGCAGACGCTCATCGTCAATTGGGACTTCGTCGGCGGCTCGCGCGGCGCCTACATCATGCGCCCTCAGCAGGTGCCGATCGTCGGCAATTACATCGTGTATCTCTTCCTCGTCATGCTCGCACTCGCGGTCTTCGCGCTGGCGACCGCGCGCGCGATCGAGCGCTCCCGGCTCGGCTACGGCTTCTCCGCCATCCGCGACGACGAAGTGGCGGCCGAGGCCTTCGGCGTGCCGACGCTGCGCCTGAAGCTCCTCGCCACCACCTTGAGCGGGGCGTTCATGGGCATGGCGGGCGCGCCGCTCCCCTATTACGTGACCTATCTCGATCCGGCCTCGGGCTTCAGTCTCGCCTACGCGGTCAACGCGGTCGCCATGCCGCTCGTCGGCGGCACCACGAGCTGGCTCGGCCCACTGATCGGTGCGCTGTTGCTCGGAACCATCCAGCAGGTGGCGACCGTGACGATCTCGTCGGCGGTCAATCTGCTCATCGTCGGGCTGCTGCTCGTGGGCTTCGTGATCGCGGCACCCAACGGCATCGTCGGGCTGTTCGAGAAGCACTGGGGCGCGAGGCGGGCATGACGAGGCACCTGCTCCTCGAGGTCGAGGATCTCGGCAAGCGCTTCGGCGGCTTCGTGGCGCTCGAGTCGATAGATATTGCGGTCAAGGAGGGCGAGCGCGTCGGCCTCATCGGCCCCAACGGCTCGGGCAAGAGCACGCTCGTCAATTGTCTCTGCGGCACCTTGCGCAACGAGTCGGGCAGGGTCCGCTTCGAGGGGCAGGCCATCGACGGGCTCTCGGCGCACCGCCGCATCCGCCTCGGCATGGCGCGCAGCTTCCAGCTGCCGCGGCCCTTCCGCAGCCTCTCGGTCCGCGACAATTTGCGCATTCCGCTCCTCTATGCCGTGAGCGCGCGCACGGGCGTGCGGCTCTCCCATGCTGAGATCGGCGGGCGCTGCGATGAGCTCCTGCGCATGGTGGGCCTCGCCGACAAGGCGGCACGCAATCCGCTCGAGCTCTCCCAGGTCGAGATGCGCAAGCTCGAGCTCGCGCGCGCCATCGCCGCCGAGCCCAAGATCCTGATCGCGGACGAGGCCATGGCCGGGCTCTCGCACTCGGAGATCGACGACATCCTGCTCCTTCTCGGGCGGCTCAACGAGCGGGGCATCACCATCATCCTCATCGAGCACATCATGCGCGCGGTGCTGAGCTTCTCCGAGCGCGTCATAGTGCTCGTCGCCGGCCGCAAGATCGCCGATGCCGCACCCGAGGAGGTCGTCCGCGACCCCGAGGTAGTGAGGGCCTACCTTGGCGAATAGCCTCTCGATCCAAGGGCTGCACGCCGCCTACGGCTCGGTCCGCGCACTCGAGGACATCTCGATCACGGTCGGCAATCAGGAGACGGTGGCGCTCCTCGGCACCAACGGCAACGGCAAGAGCACGCTCATGAAATGCGTCATGGGCATCGTGCGGCCGAGTGCGGGCAGCATCACCGCCGAGATCGAGGGGGTGCGGCAGGATCTCGTCGGCAGGACGACGGAGGAGATCGTCGAGCTCGGCATCACGCTCGTCCCGGAGGGAAGGCGCCTCTTCGCCAAGCTCACGGTCGAGGAGAACCTGCTGCTCGGGGCCTTTCGCCGGGCGGCGCGGGTCGGGATCGACCGCAACCTCGCGTTCTGCTACGAGGCGTTCCCGCGCCTCATGGAGCGCCGCCGCCAGCTCGCCGCCAGCATGAGCGGGGGCGAGCAGCAGATGCTGGCGCTTGCGCGCGCGCTGATGTCGGCGCCCCGCATCCTCCTCATCGACGAGCCCTCGGTCGGGTTGGCACCGCTTCTCGTGCAGCACGTGATCGAGAAGATCAAGGAGCTCAAGGAGCACCACGGCCTCACCGTGCTCATGGCGGAGCAGAACTTCAGCCAGGCCATCCGCATCGCCGATCGCGGCTACGTCATCGTCCACGGCAAGATCGCCTTCGAGGGGCGCTCGACCGAGGAGCTCAGCAACAACGAGCTCATCCGGCAATTCTATCTCGGGGCGTGAGCGCCTATCGCCGCCTTCGCGTCGTGGTCGATCACGAGGATGTGTGAATGCCGTAGCTAGCCGTGAGGGTCGGAAATACTGTATCAGAGTGTGATCCAACAAGGGGGGGGCGTGTGCCATGGCAAATTTCGGCGCTTTCGAGAAATGGTCGCCATGCATGCTCGCGGTGGTGCGCATCGTCGCGGCCTTGCTCTTCCTCGAGCACGGCACGGCGAAGCTGCTCGGGTTTCCGCCTTCGCCCAACCCCGGGCCGGCGCTGTTCTCGCTCCTGGGTATCCAGGGCGTGATCGAGATTGTCGGCAGCCTGCTCGTGCTGGTCGGCCTGTGGACGCGCCCGGTCGCATTCATCCTGGCGGGGGACATGGCGGTCGCCTATTTCATGGTGCACTTTCCGCGCAGCTTCTTCCCGCTCCTCAACGCCGGCGACGCTGCAATCCTCTATTGCTTCCTCTTCCTCTACCTCTTCTTCGCAGGCGGTGGGCCTTTGAGCTTGGACGGCACGCGGCACGCACACGGCTCGAGCGCCGATTAAGAGCGGCCGCGCCGCGAGCCTTTACGGCTCAATCGCCTTCCGGCGGCTCCGAATCGCGCGCGTAGAGCCAGGGCGGCGCGCACCGCCTCGCCGAAACCGGCCTTCCCGTGACAGGGGATGTCGCGGAAGTGCTAGGAGGAGACATCACGCCCTTTCCGAGCATACCTGTAGCGGGTGTGGGTGGATTGAGACGAAACGTTTCGCGTTCCCGGCGCGGCGCGCGCTCTCGCCATAGGCGGGTGTTGACCCTCACCTCGAGCACTGCGCGGCCTCTATCTCGCAATTTTTGCCCCCGCCTTGCACGCACTTGTTCACGGCGTCCTCCCGCGCCTGCCCTTCGCCATCGCCGAGGCCCCAAAAGGCGGTTCCGCCATCGCCTGCGGCCACGGCACCGCATTCGTCATGGAACCACACCATCACTTCGCAGTCGTTGCCGTTCTTCTGGCAGTTCTGCATGGCGGTGCTTTCGGCTTTCACCTGGCTGTCCCACTGATAGGACGAGCCCCAGGCCCCGCTCGTGCGTCCATAGGCGATGGCGCCGTAAGAAGGCCCTACCTTGCTGCATTGCTTTAAGCATAGGTCCCGTTGCCCTGTGCAGGAGGGGCAGTCAGCGGGGGGCCGAAACGTACTGAAGCATTGGTCGATGCAGAGGTTGACGTCGCCGGCCCAGGCCGAGGCGAGCGGCGCCGCTCCGCCGAAGATGAAGCTCAAAAGCAAGATGAAAGGAAATCGCGGCATAACGGCACTCTCCTTCCCGTCTCACCTGCCGACGAGCAGCTGGACCCGGCCCAAGTCCGACCTGCCTCTCGCCAGCCCCCGCCACGACGTGTTCGGCTCGAGGATGACTGGCGCAGGCGAGTATTGCAAAGGAAGACCGCAATGTTGGAGGCGGGCTGCGCACCGACACGTCGGCCGAGCGAGATCGCGTCCGGCCACAAACCAAGCGCCCGATAAGGGTCAGAGGCGCTCGACCGAGGAGCTCAGCAACAACGAGCTCATCCGGCAATTCTATCTCGGCGCGTGAGCGCCCGAGCCGCCAGCGCTTCCAACATTGCAGCCGGGGGTGTAGAAGTGGACAACAGAGGCGGCAATATATGTCCGATGTAAGTCCCCCGACGAAGAAGGAGCCGGCCCTGCGGGCGCTCCTCGACCGCATCGTCCCCGCCTTCCAGCCCCAGGCGGTCTATCTCTTCGGCAGCCGCGCCGAAGGCCGCGCGGGAGGCGAGAGCGATTGGGACTTGCTCGTCGTTGTTCCGGACGATACGCCTCCGGAGCAGCTGACCGTCGTGGCCGGCTATGCGGCAATTCGCGGCAGCGGCATAGCCGCCGACGTCATACCGACGCGGCAATCGCGCTTTGAGGCGCTGAAGCGCCAGGTCGGAAGCTTGAGCTACGTGGCATGGCATCGGGGGCGGCTTGTCTACCGCGTCTGATATGGTGCTGCGCTGGCTCGAGATCGCGCGCGGAGACCTCCTCGCCGCGCGCAATTGCATCGACGGCCCCCATTTTCTGCCGGGCTTTGCGGCCTACCACTGCCAGCAAGCCGCCGAGAAGTTGGTGAAGGCGATTTTGGTCCACCGTGGAATCGAGCCGCCGAAGAGTCATGACATCGACACTCTCGCCGATCGATTATCGTCTGCCGACCGGTCTCGCTTCGCACTCGCGTCGCTGGGGCGCTTGACGCCCTATGCCATCGCCTTCCGATACCCGGAAGAGGACTTGGAGCCGAGCATTCCTGGGCGCGACGAGATCGTTAGCTGGATCAGCGAGATCGAGGCAGCGATCCAAAGGGCTGTCGCCGAGCTCACGGATCCTCCGGCATAATCAACGCTGGGGATAGTCACAATGGGCATCGGCTATCTTGGCGTCACGTAGTCGATCCCACCGGCGCGTGATACGTATTTCCCGCCACCCTCGGAGCAGCAACGATGCAGAAGATCCTGATCAAGGATGCCGATTTCCTGGTGACCGTCGACAAGGGCCGCCGCATCATCCGCGACGGCGCCGTGGCGATCGAGGGCGGGCGCATCGTTGCGGTCGGAAAGGCTTCCGACATGCCGCCGCACTTCGCCCCGGACGAGACGATCGACGCCCGCGGCAGGCTCGTGCTCCCCGGTCTTTTCGACACCCACATCCACAACGCGCAGCAGCTCGGCCGCGGCCTCGGCGACGAGGCCTATTCCGGGCCGGAGCGCCTGTTCAGACGGCTCTGGGTCGTCGAGGCCCACATGGACGCGGGCGACGCGCTCTGCGCCGCGCGGCTCGCGCAGCTCGAGCTCATCCGCGCGGGCATCACCTGCTTCGCCGATCCCGGCAACTACTTCCCCGCCGAGACCGCGCGCGCGACCGGCGAGAGCGGCATCCGCGGCATGATCGCACGCACGGTCTTCGACATGGGGCAGACCTCGATGGGGAACCTCCCGCGCAATTTCTTCGAGCCCGTGGATGAGGCACTCATGCGCGCCGACGAGATGGTGCGCGAGTACGACGGCGCCTTCGGCGGCCGCCTCAAGGCGTGGTTCTCGATGCGCGTGCCGGTCGCCTGCTCCGACGATCTCCTGCGCCGGCTCTCCGCACTCGCGAGCAAGCGCGGCGTCGGCATCCTGGGACATGCCTGCGAGAACAGGGACGAGACCGTCGCCTCGCACCTGAAATACGGCATGGGCGACATCGGCCGGCTCGACAAGTTGGGCCTGCTCGGCCCGAACCTCTTGCTCATGCACATGGGCTGGGTCGACACCAAGGAGCTGATGCTGCTCAAGCAGCACGACGTGAAGGTCTCCCTAGCACCGGGTGCCACCTTCCATCAGGCGATGGGCAACATCTCCCACGGCAAGGCTCCCGAGATGCACGAGCTCGGCATCACACTCTCGCTCGGCTCGGATTCGGCGATGTCCGGGAACTTCCTCGACGCCATCCGCCAGACCTTCCTCCTGGTCGGCGGCTACCACGAGGCGCGCCTCGATCCGAAGGTCATCAGACCCGAGACCGCCGTCGAGATGATCACCATCAACGGCGCGCGCTCGCTCTTGTGGGACGGCGAGCTCGGCTCGCTCGAGGCGGGCAAGAAGGCCGACATTACCATCATCGACATCATGCGGCCTGAGTGGCAGCCGGTGCACAATCCGATCGCCAACCTCGTCTATTCGGCGCACGGGGGCTCGGTGGACACCGTCCTCGTCGAGGGGCGCTGCGTCATGCGAGACAAGAAGGTCTTAACACTCAACGAGCGGGACCTCTACGAGGAGGCGCGCGACCGCGCGCGCCATCTCGCCAAGCGGGCGGGGCTGGCGGACGTGGCGGCACCCCTTTGGCCGGTCATTTGAGGGCCGTGGCGCGGGGCGGCCTGCCGGCTGCTCAGCGCCGGTCGAGCACGCGATCGAGGACCCAGTTGTCGATCTCGTGGACGAGCGGCTCGCGGTGGGCAAAGCGGCCCGGCAGTGCGAAGGGCGAGGACAGTCCCCGCTGCTGGCGCTCCGAGGCGACGATGTCCTCCTCGATCGTGATGTCCCAGCGCTTGTAATAGTTGGCGGCAACGTCCGCGAAGTCCGGCCGCGCGAGCCGGCTCTTGGGGAAGAGCGCTCCGTGGATGAGCCGCGTGCGCGCCGGCCCGAGCGGATGCAGCTCGAGGTACCAGGCGCAGTCGATGGTGCAGGCGAGGTAGGTTGAGGGATAGATGAGGGGGGCCGTAGTGCCGCCCGCCTCGCGCCGGCCCTCGAGACTCTCGTTCGTGGGGAAGCCCTTGTCGCCCTTGAGGAGCGCCATGCTGCCGTCATGCTGGGCGAAGGTGACGACGTATTCGCCCTTCGCCTCCTCGACCCAATAGCCGGCCATGCGCACGGATGCGTAGCGGTTGATCGTCGCGCGATGCACGGTCGCGATGTGGTAGGACTCCTTGGCATTCTCGACGAAGAGCTTCCAGTTGCACTCCATGACGAACTCGCGCCGCCGCGCGCAGGCCATCTCCTCCAGCCGATAAGGGGCGACCTTCTCGGGAAGCTCGCCGAGGAAGGAGAGGAGCGGAGGCGCCTCGGACGCGAAGGTGACGAAAAGGAAGCCGTCCCACGTCTCGAGCCGAAGCGGGACCAAGCCGTAGGAAGCGGGGTCGAAACCGCGGGTCTTCTGCATCTCCGGTGCCGCCTTGAGCCTGCCGTCGAGCGCGTAGCTCCAGCTGTGATAGGGGCACTGGATGACCTTGCAGTTGCCTCTGCCGGAGAGGAGCTCCGAGCCGCGATGGCGGCAGGAGTTCGCGAAGGCGCGCGGCTGGCCGGCCGCATCGCGCAGCACGATGAGCGGGATGCCGGCGAAGTCGAGCGTGAAGTAGTCGCCCGGGTTGGGGATCTGGTCGGCGGCGCCGAGGAAGTTCCAAACCTTCCTGAAGATGCGCTCGACCTCGCGCGCGTAGAAGCGCTCCGAGGTGTAGCACCAGGGCGGCAGCGTCTCGGCCTCGAGCAGCGGCCGCCGCACCGCCTCGTAATGCCTGGGCTCGAACATCTCGCTTTCGGAAGGCATCGACATTTCGCTTCTCCAGCCGGCAAGCGTCGATTTATGGGCGCGCCGATGACCGCCAATTCTACTCAATAGCCCCGCTTGGGGTCGACCCTGTTCTTCAATGCCTTCCCCGCCATGAGCCGGCGCAGGTTCGCGAAGACGAGATCGAGCGTGAGCGGCAGATAGCGCTCCAAATCGTCCGAGGAGCAATGGGGCATGACGACAAGCTTGGGCGTCGTCCAAAGCGGCGAATCCGCCGGCAGCGGCTCGGGATCGAAGACGTCGAGGACCGCACCGGCGAGGACTCCGCTTGCGAGCGCCTCCGCGACCGCCGTGTAATCGACGACGCCGGCACGGCCGACGTTCACGAGGCCCGCACCGGGCTTGATCGCCGCGAGCGCGCGGCGGTCGATCAGATTGCGCGTCTCGGGTGTGAGCGGCGTCGCGACGAAGAGGAAGTCGGCGCGGGCAAGCGCTTGAGCGAGATGGGCGAGGCCGAGCATCTCGTCGACGTAGCGGTGCGCACGCGGCTCGCGCCGCACGCCGATCACCTTGAGCCCGAGCTTCTTGGCCTGCCGCGCCGCCGTGCCGCCCATGTCGCCGAGCCCGACGACGACGATACACTTGCCCGAGATCGAGGTCGTGAAGATCGGCTGCCAGCGCCGCTCGCGCTGATTCGCGGCGATCTCCGGCATGCGGCAGTTCAGCATGAGGAGCGTCATGGTGGCGAACTCGCCGATCTTCTCGATGTGCACGCCGCTGTTGTTGGTGAGTGTCACGCTCGGCGGCAGCCAATCGAGGGGAAGGAGCGGCTCGATGCCGGCGCCGATGATGTGGATCCAACGCAAATTGGGGGCACGTCGCGCGAGATCGAAGCGCGGGAATTTCGCGTCCTTGACGATGTCGTTCGAGGTGACGAGTGCGGTGGCCGCAACGAGGAGGTCCGGATCCTTGAGGTCGGCGCCGACCGAGAGCCGCACGGAGCCCGGGCTGCCGTTGCGCGCGGCGGCCTCCTCGACGAGCCGCGGCGTGAGCTTGAACACAACAGGCTTGTTTTCCCGGGTTTCGAAGTGGATGTGCATGGCGAGGGCGCCTCGAAGGACGAGCGGGCAAGGGGGTGGATGGTTTCGAACGGCCGCCCGCGAGTCAAGGGACGAGGGGGTCCGAGGGCCGGGGTGCCTCTGCCGGAAGTTAGGCGTTCCTGCAACCGTTGCGGATAACAGAGCCGGAGACTGAGTAGCGCTGGTGGTTCGCCTGCGTCGGGCGCTGCCTTTGCGCGACGCCGCAGCCGGTCCTATCGCTTCGCCTCGCGCGGCCCGGGAGTGCCGGCGCTCGGCATGGTGATGATTTCGCCGAGGCGCGCGTAATGCGGGCCGCCGAGCCGTGCCAGAGGGCGGAAGCGGCGCACGTCAACGCGTCCGCCGGCAAGCAGCTCGTCGGCGATGTGAAAGACGACGACCTCGCCGATGACGAGCGCGTTGGGCGCTTGGCCGAGCTCGATGATGCGGTCCAGCACGCACTCGAGCGCTATCGGCGAGCGCGCGATGCGGGGCGGACGCACGCGCTGGCTCGGCACGAGCTCGAGGGAGAGGAGCTCCGGCTCGCTGGTGCCGGCGGGATAGTCCCGCGAGCTCTCGTGCATCGGTGCTATGAGGTCCTCGGTCACCACGTTGACGACGAAGGCGCCGGTCGCGCGCAGGTTCCGTTCGGTATCCTTCTCCGCACCGCCGCGCCGGCCGATGTTGACGGCGATCATCGGGGGCTTGTTGCAGACGAAGGTGTAGCAGCTGAACGGGGCGGCGTTGACGTGTCCGTGGCTGTCCGTGGAGGTTATCCATGCGATCGGGCGCGGCACCACGATCCCCACCAGGAGCGCATAGACGCGCGCCTCGCTCAGGTTCCGTGCCTCGATCGACTGCATGGCGGCCCCTCCCGGTTATGCCGGACCGAGCGCCGATTGTTCGCGCGCGATCGACTGGTGACACGCTCGGGCGCATCTGTTACCGTCGATCGACGCCAAGAGCAAGCGAGCGGGGAGGGTAATGTTCGGCGCTGCGCACCCGGCGCACGCAGTTGCGTGCTCCGCGCTTTTTTCGTCCAAGCTCGTTCCGGCGTTCGCCTCCCGCGACTTGGCGCCTTGCGCGCTCCGGCCGCTGCACCCCGAGGTGCCGCTGCTTCATGCATTCGACAATTGGGTTCCCGCCAAGGTGCCGGGCGAGTCCTTGTCCCATCAAACATGCGAGTAGGCTGATCGATGAGCTACAACTGGTATTTCCAGATCGTTTGGGATTATCGCCAGGTGTTCGTGCGCGGGGCCATCGTCACGGCCGAGCTCACGCTCGGCGCGTTCGCCATCGGGCTGGTCCTCGGCCTCATCCTGGGCCTGTGCCGCTCGTCGCGCATCGGAGCCGTGCGCTGGCCGGCCGCGATCTACATCGAGACCTTCCGCAGCACGCCGATCCTCGTGCAGCTCGTCTGGATCTACTATGCCTTGCCGATAATGTCGGGCGTGCAGATGGGCAACCTCGCCTCGGCCACCGTCGGCATCGGTCTCCACTCCGCAGCCTACGTCGCCGAGATATTCCGCGCCGGGATCGTCTCCATCGACAGGGGCCAGATGGACGCGGCGAAGTCCATCGGCATGCGCTATGGTGCCGCGATGCGCCGGATCATCCTTCCGCAGGCGGTACGCCGGATGGTCCCGCCCTTCATCAATGAGCTCGCCAACCTCATCAAGATCACCACGCTTGCTTCCGTGCTTGCGGTCAACGAGCTCCTGCACGAGTCGGAGAATCTCATCAACAACACCTACCGCCCGCTCGAGGTCTACACGGCACTCGCCGTCGCCTTCGCCGTCATCATCTTCCCCTTCATCTACATGTCTCAGCATCTCGAGCGCTTCTGGGGCAGGCGCGCATGAACGGCCCGCCGCTCATCAAGGTGCGCAATCTGCACAAGCACTTCGGCGCCAACCACGTGCTTCGCGGGATCGATTTCGAAGTGGCCACGGGCGAGGTTCTCGTCATCATCGGGCCCAGCGGATCGGGAAAGAGCACGCTTCTGCGCTGCATCAATTTCCTCGAGGATTACGACGAGGGGGAAATCTGGTTCGGGGACGCGCTCGTCGGCTACCGCCGCGACGGCAAGGGGCGCCTCGTGCGCGACCGGGAGGCGAACGTCAGCCGCGTGCGCGCGCGCATGGGGATGGTCTTCCAGCACTTCAATCTGTTCCCGCATAAGACGGTGCTCGAGAACGTCGTCGAGGGGCCGATCATCGTGCAGCGGGTTCGACGCCAAGAGGCGGAGCGGCGCGCCGCCGAGCTACTGAGTCGGGTCGGGCTATCCGATAAGCTGTGGAGCTATCCGAGCCAGCTCTCCGGCGGCCAGCAGCAGCGCGCGGCGATCGCGCGCGCGCTCGCGATGCAGCCCGAGGCCATGCTCTTCGACGAGCCGACCTCCTCGCTCGATCCGGAGCTCATAGGCGAGGTTCTCGAGGTGATGCGCGCACTCGCCGCCGACGGCATGACGATGATCATCGTCACCCACGAGATGGCGTTCGCACGCGAGGTCGCCGATCGCGTCATCATGATGGACCACGGCAAGATCGTAGAATTCGGCGCGCCTGAAGAGATATTCAGGGCGCCGAGCGAGGCACGCACGGTCGAATTCCTGCGCCGCGTCGTGCACTGAGGCGCGGCCGCGGCCGCGGCCGCTCGGTTGCGCGTCGAATCGTGAGCTTGATCGAGGACGAACAGGGAGTACGAACATGCTTGGAACGGGACTGAGGCGCGCCATTGCCGCCATCCTTGCACTCGCCATACTAGCACCGCTCGCGGTCGCGAGCGCATCGGCCCAAGGTGCCATGGACCGCATCTTGCGGGACAAGAAGCTGCGGATCGGCTTTATCCCGTCACCGCCCGGGACCATCAAAGATCCGAAGACGGGAGACATAACCGGCTACTATGTCGACGGCATGAGGATGATCGCGAAGATGATCGGCGTCGAGCCGGAATTCATCGAGACCACCTGGGCCAATTTCGCCGCGGGCCTGAATTCTGACCAGTTCGACGTGTCGATCGCGGGTACGTTTGCGACGATTCAACGGGCGGGTGCCGTCGAGTTCACCAAGCCGATCTCCTACCTCGGCTACAGCGCCGTGGTCAAGAAGGGCGACACGCGCTTCAAGACCCCGGCCGATCTCAACAATCCCGACATCAAGATCGCCCTCGTGCAAGGGGGAGCCAGCGTCGAGTACGCCAATGAGAACTGGCCCAAGGCTCAGAAGGTTCTGCTCGCGACGGGGAACCTGACGGCACCCTTCATCGAGGTCTCCACCGGCCGCGCGGACGTGGGGGTCGAGGACGCTTGGCAGGCGTACCGCTATGCCGCCGTCCACCCGGAGGTCACCGACCTCTTTGCCGGCCACCCCTACAACGTGCTGCCGCTTGCCTGGTCGGTCAAGCGCGGGAACGAGGACCTGCTCAACTTCATGAACACCTCGATCGATTTCCTCTTGACCACGGGGCGGTGGGAGAAGTTGAGCGAGCAGTACGGCCCGACCGGCCGCTTCTGGAACAAGCCGAACCTGGTGCCGTTCGGAGTGACCGAATAGGCGGGCGCGTGCGCCGACCTCACGGGGCCGTGCGCTATGGCCCGGTGGCTCGGCTCATATAGTCGTAGGCGGAGAGCAGGTGCGAGCGCATTACGTGGAAGAACTCGTCGAGGGTGACGTGCTCGTCGACGCTGCCCATCCCCGTCGGCGAGGGCCCGTAGACGATCGCGGGCAGCTCCTTGTAGCGCCAGAGCCGCGCGTCGGTGCCGCCGAGGCTGACGACGGGGACCGGGTCGATGCCTGAGATCGCGCGCGAATTCTCGCGCACGATCTCAGCCATCTCGCTGTCGGGCGCGCACCAGCTCGGCGGATTGTAGATGACCACCTTGTAGCTCGCCTCGGGGTAGCGCGCGACGATGCGGTCGACCTCGGCCAGCACGCGCTTGTCGTCCAACCCGTTCGGCAGGCGGATATCGACCTCGAAATCGCACTCGGCGGCCACCATGTTGACCTTGAGGCCGCCCTTCACGACGCCGGGGTTGACCGTGACGCGCCGCACGATCTTGGCCGCACCCTTGCCGTAGGACTTGTCGATGACCTCGGCTGCCTGATCGAGCGCTGCGGCGAGGTTGCCGGCCTCGGGCGGGGGAATGTCGGCGAGCGCTGCGAGCTCGCCGATCAGGCTCGCGGCGAGCGCCGTGGCGCTCTTGCTCATGTGCGTGTAGGCGCCGTGCGCGCCGCGCGTGCGCACGCTGAACGCCAGCCACAGCGGCCCCTTCTCGCCGAAGCGCAGCGTGTAGGGGCCGCTCGGCTCGCCGTTCAGGCAGCAATCGCCGAACACCTCGGGGTGATGCTCATAGAGATAGCGCGCGCCCCACGGCCCGAAGGTCTCCTCGTCGGATACCGCGGAGAGCGTGAGCCGGCCGTAAAGACGCTCGCGTATCTCGCCGAGATAGAGAAAGGTGAAGATCGACGCGGTCGTGCCGCACTTCATGTCGCAGGCGCCGCGGCCGTAGATCTTGCCATCGACCAGCTCGCCGCCCCAGGGGTCGCGGCTCCATCCCGCGCCGTCGCCGACCGGGAACACGTCGATGTGCCCGTTGAGCGCCAAATGCCGTCCCGGCAGGCCCGCTTCGAAGGTCGCCACGATGTTCGGCATGATCGGGTTCGGCGCGATGACGCGATAGTGCACGCCGCGCGCGTCGAGGAAACTCCGGATATGCTTGACCGCGAGCTGCGTGTCGCCCGGCGGATTTGGGCTGGCACAGCGGATGAACCTCCTGAAGAAGTCGATGAGAAGATCGCGGTCGCGTTCTATGCGCGCGAGCAGCTCGCCTTTGATGGCTTCCATTGCTTAGGTTGCTCCCTTCGCCGAATGTGCGGCCGGAGCAACCATTCCACGCATCACTGCCGCTTGCCAAGGGGGCGCCGCCGCCGCAGCGGCCGTGCTGCCGCCACATCCTGACCGCGAGCCGCGAAGCGGCGCGAGTCCTCTGAGAGGGGAGAGAGCGGAGCGCAGGAGAAACAGGGGAGGGGAAGGCGGGTCTTGGCGATCTCCCTTCTCAATCGTCCTGGGCTTGCCGGCGAGCTGCGCCGCGATCGCGGCTGGCTGGGACGCATCGGCCGAGCCTGACTCTCCGCGCCGCCCGGCTCAATGTCACGCCGAGCGCCCGCGCATCGACGCCGTCGGCTTCCATCACCGCTTGAACCACCGGATCGCAAAGTGCTTCCGCGAGCTTCGGCTCGCCGCTCCAATTCATCGCGTCCTCCTGCCGGGCGGCCGCCTGATCCTCAAACGATGTACGGCTCGAACGCGGCTGACCTGCGCATTGATTTTGGGCATTTATGGGGAGACCGCACCGAGCATCCAGTCATGTCCGCGCGAGGTGCGAGTCGGTTGACGCGGCCCCGCCCCTCATCTCGCCTCGGTCGAGACCGGCGCGCAATTCCGGCGCCCCGACATCGCGCAGTCTTGGAGATCGGACATCGCCTTGAGCCTGTCGATGATGAAGAGCCCGAGCACGACGAGAAAGGCCGCGACCGCCAGGCCGGCAAGCAGCGTGCCGAACTGGGGCTTGTCCTTGTCGTCGTCCCCGCCGGGACCGTCCATGCGGCGCCTCGCAGATGATCCGCCCGCGAGGATAGCTCGCGCGCGCAAGCGCTGCCAGGGGTGCCGGTCACTTCGCGAGCGGTGTTTTCCTGTAGAGCCGCAGGATGCCCATCCCGTCGTGCGCGCCGTGAAGATCAACGTACAAGGTGCGGTAAAGTTGCGCCGCCAGCGCCGTCATGGGCATGGGGGCGGTCTTGGCCTGCCCGAAGGCGCAAGCCGTGCCGAGATCCTTGAGCAGCGTGGTGATCAGCCCCGCCGACTTGA
>DATNIJ010000318.1:0-9875 GCA_035604475.1 Alphaproteobacteria bacterium | reverse complement strand
CGGCAAGAACGCGGATTTCATCCTGGTCGACATCCATGGCGAGGCGACGAGCGAGAAGATGTCGGTCGGGCACTTCTGCGACGGGCGCGTCTCCGCCGTCCTCGGCACCCACTCGCACGTGCCGACCGCGGACGCGCAGATCCTGCCGGGCGGCACCGCCTACCAGACCGACCTCGGCATGTGCGGGGACTATGATTCCGTGATCGGCATGCAGAAGGGCGAGGCGGTTGCCCGCTTCGTCACCAAGCTCAAGGGCGAGCGGCTGAGTGCCGCCGACGGCGAGGCGACGCTCTGCGCCGCCTTCATCGAGAGCGACGATCGTACGGGACTTGCCAAGCACATCGCCCCCCTGCGCCTGGGCGGCCGGCTCCAGCCGCACTGGCCGCTGCCTCAGCCGGCGGGGACGCTCAAGCTGCCGGAGCTTTGAGCGCGTCGAAGCTACGAAGCCGAAGCGCTGCGGTCCTTCGCGTAGAAGAGCAAGATGGAAATGATTACCCAGGCCCCCAAAATGAGGTACCAGGGGACGGTGTTGGTCAAGGCGACGACGACCGACAATGCGAGAGCATAGAAATATAAGAGTCCCACGGCGAACGTGCTGACTCCTACGAACACTCTCTTGAGCTGTGACTCCATCGCTTCCCCCTAGAACTCCCCGTGCACGCACATCGATCGACCGGGCCGGGTTGCCGGCGGCGTCTCCCTTGATTTTACCCCGGCACCTGGGCCGAGGCTTACGGGCGAACGAAGCCTAGCAGAAAAATCATGAACCTGCCGCAGTTTCAGCCTGTCTCGGATCGGAAGGCGCTCGCCGAGGATCGCGGCCTGCACAGCATGGCGCCGGAATTTGACAAGCTCGAGGCCGAGCGCAAAGCAATGGGAGCCGCCGGCCACCACCAGGTGTTTCAAGCGGTCGATGATGTTAACGACGTGACGGCGTGGCACGACTTCGCGACGCTTGAAAAGGCGCGAAGCTTCGCTTCCAGCAATGAGCTCAAGGAGGCGATGGGCCGGAGTGCGCGGCAAGCCCGAGATCTGGTTCGCCGTCGAGGTGCCCTAAGCGTCGGAGGCGGTGCCGCCGCGACAGGCGTAGGCGCCGGCTGTCCTAAGTCGGACAGTACCCCGCTACCCGCGCCCCAATCTCGCCATATTGGTCTGTTAGCTGAGCCGCCTGTCATCGTGCGCTTATCCACAAGATATGGTATAGAATCGCGGTGCGCCTGCAAAATTTTGAGACGCGGACGTTATGGCCGGCCATTCGCAGTTCAAGAACATCATGTATCGCAAGGGGGCGCAGGACGCCAAGCGCGCCCGCCTCTTCGCCAAGATCATTCGCGAGATCATGGTGGCGGCGCGCTCGGGTCAAGCGGAGCCGAGTGCGAACCCGCGTCTGCGCGCGGCGCTGGCGGCGGCACGCGATGCCAACATGCCGCGCGACACCGTCGAGCGCGCGATCCGGAGGGCGAGCGGGGGCGAGGCGGGTGCGGTCTATGACGAGGTTCGCTACGAAGGCTACGGCCCGGGCGGAGTCGCGATCATCGTCGAGGCCTTGACCGACAACCGCAAGCGCACCGCTTCCGACGTGCGCACCGCCTTTTCCAAGCACGGCGGCGTGCTCGGCGAGACCAACAGCGTGAGCTTCCAGTTCAAGCGGGTCGGACAGATCGTCTACGGCCCCGAGGCCGCGAGTGCGGATGAGATGTTCGAGGCCGCCCTCGATGCCGGCGCCGACAACGTGGAATCGAGCGCCAACGGGCACGAGATCACCGCGGCACCCGATGCGTTCGCCCGCGTGCTGGAGGCGCTCGAGGCCAAGTTCGGCCGTCCCCAGCGCGCGGGGCTGGTGTGGAAGCCGCAAGTCACGGTGCCGATGGGGGATGAGGAGCGTGCCAGGGGTCTCCTCAAGCTCCTCGATCAGCTCGAGGACAACGACGACGTCCAGACGGTTTCGGCGAACTTCGAGATTGCCGACGATCTTATGGCGAGGCTCGTAGGCTGAGCCGGGGCTGCGCCCGCCACGCGCTGAGGGACCGAGGGGCTCATGCGACTATTGGGACTGGATCCGGGACTGAGGAAGACGGGCTGGGGCATCATCGAGGCCGCGGCGGGCCGCCTCCGTCATGTCGCCAACGGCACGCTCAGCTCCGATGACGCGCTTGAGGTGCCCATGCGTCTCGCCCAGCTCTATGACGGCGTGCGCGCGGTGATCGAGCGCTACGCGCCTCACGAGGCGGCGGTCGAGGAGAGCTTCGTCAACAAGAATGCGAGCTCGACCTTGAAGCTCGGCTTGGCCCGCGGGGTAGTGTTGCTCGCCCCGGCGCGCGCCGGCCTCAAGGTCACGGAATATCCGACCAACCTCGTCAAGAAATCCGTGGTCGGCGCCGGCCACGCGCAGAAGGAGCAGATCCAGGCGATGGTGCGGCATCTCTTGCCCACGGCCGAGATCGCCGGGCCCGATGCCGCGGACGCGCTTGCCGTCGCCATTTGCCACGCGCATCACGCCGCCACCTTCGAGCGCTGGCGCGCGCACGAGCGCAGCGAGAGCCTGGGCCGGCCATGATCGCCAAGTTGAGCGGCCTCGTCGACCAGACGGGCGAGGGCTCGCTCGTGATCGACGTGGGCGGGGTCGGCTATCTCGTCTTCTGCTCGGCCCGCACCTTGGCGCAACTCCCCCCGCATGGGGAGCCGGCGAGCCTCCTCATCGAGACGCAGGTGAGCCAGGACCACATTCATCTTTACGGCTTCGCGGACGAGGCCGAGCGCAGCTGGTTCCGCTTGCTCAACACGGTCCAGGGGGTGGGTGCCAAGGTGGCCTTAGCCATCCTCTCGGTGCTCGACCCGGGCCAGCTCGTGGTTGCGATCGCGGCCCACGACAAGGCAGCGCTCGCCCGCGCGCAAGGGGTCGGCCCCAAGCTCGCCGGCCGCATCGTGTCCGAGCTCAAGGACAAGGCAGGCGGGGTGGTGCTCGGCCCGGCGGCGCTGGCCGGCGCTGCGGCTCTGGGGGCCGCACTCGAGGGTGCTGCCGCGGATGCGGTTTCCGCCCTCGTCAATCTCGGTTATCGCCGCGCGGCTGCCTTCGGCGTCGTGGTCGAGGTCCAGCGCCGTCTCGGCCAGCAAGCGGGCTTCGATGCGCTCGTGAAGGCCGGGCTCAGGGAGCTCAGCCAGTGACCTCGCCGATCCCCGCCGAGGAGCGCATGGTGGAAGGCGGCTTTGCCGAGGAGGACATCCCCGAGGCCTCGCTGCGTCCGCACTCCCTCGCCGAGTTCGTCGGCCAGGCCCAAGTGCGCGCCAACCTCAGCGTCTTCATCGCGGCGGCCCGCTCGCGCCGCGAGGCGCTCGACCACGTGCTGCTCTTTGGCCCGCCCGGCTTGGGCAAGACGACCCTCGCCCAGATCATCGCGCGCGAGCTCGGCGTCGGTTTCCGCGCCACCTCGGGGCCGGTGATCGCGCGCGCGGGCGATCTCGCGGCCCTTCTCACCAACCTCCAGCGGCACGACGTGCTCTTCATCGACGAGATCCACCGCTTGAACCCCGCGGTCGAGGAGATCCTCTATCCCGCCATGGAGGACTTCCAGCTCGACCTCATCATCGGCGAGGGGCCGGCCGCGCGCTCGGTGAGGATCGATCTCCAGCCTTTCACGCTCGTGGGCGCCACCACGCGCTCCGGCCGCATCACCACACCCTTGCGCGAGCGCTTCGGCATCCCGCTCAGGCTTTCGTTCTACACGGATGCTGAGCTCGTCGAGATCGTGGCGCGCGGTGCGCGCGTGCTCGGCATCGGGCTGAGCGCCGAGGGTGCCAGCGAGATCGCGCGTCGCGCGCGCGGCACGCCGCGGATCGCCGGCCGTCTCCTGCGCCGGGTGCGCGACTTCGCGGCCGTCGGCGGCGTCGCCGAGATCGACCGTGCCGCCGCGGACGCGGCCTTGATGCGACTCGAGGTCGACAGCTCCGGTCTCGACGCCATGGACCGGCGCTATATGCGCTGCCTCGCGGACAACTATGGCGGCGGGCCGGCGGGGATCGAGACGCTTTCCGCAGCCCTCGGCGATGAGCGCGACGTGCTCGAGGAGGTGATCGAGCCCTATCTCATCCAGCAAGGGCTCGTCCAGCGCACGCCGCGCGGCCGCATGCTCGCGGAGCGCGGCTACCGCCACCTCGGCCTCGCCCCGCCAGCCGCCCCGGCGCCGCAGCTCAGCCTCGAGATCGAGAGCCCGGAGGACGAGGATGGCTGACGCGGCCATGAGCGGGGCCATCGAGACGGGCGTTCACGTCTTTCCGTTGCGCGTCTATTACGAGGACACGGATGCCGCCGGAATCGTCTACCACGCGAACTACCTGCGTTTTGCCGAGCGTGCCAGGACCGAGATGATGCGGCTGCTCGGCGTCGAAAGCTCGCAGCTGATGCGGAGCGAGGGGCTCAATTTCGCGGTCGCCCGCTGCGGGGTCGATTTTCTCAAGCCCGCGCGCCTGGATGATGCGCTCGAGGTGCACACGCGGGTGACCGAGGTGGGCCTGGCGAGCCTCAAGGCCGAGCAGATCGTCAAGCGCGGCAGCACGCCCCTTGCGCGCATCGTGCTCCGCCTCGCCGTGCTCGATCAAGCGGGCCGTCCCGTCCGCCTGCCGGCCGTAATCCGCAAGACGCTCATAAATTTGTCGCAATCTCGGGAGAAATAGTTGGTGCCATGCAGCAAACCGCAGTCGACGTCCTGAACCTGGGCGGCTCGATGCCGTCCACTGATCTCTCGATCTGGGGCCTGTTCTTTCGGGCGGACCTCATCGTGAAGGCGGTGCTCGTCCTGCTCCTCTTCGCCTCTTTCTGGAGCTGGTCGATCATCTTCGAGAAGGTCCTCCGCTTGCGCAAGCTCGCCCGCCATACCGGCGCCTTCGAGGACGCCTTCTGGTCGGGCGGCTCGCTCGAGGAGCTCTACGACCGCATCGACGGCAAGCCCCAGGAACCGATGGCGGCCATGTTCTCGGCGGCCATGCGCGAATGGCGCCGCTCGATCAGCAAGGGCATCAACGTTAAGGAGGCCCGCGGCGGCCTGCAGGACCGCATCGAGCGCGTCATGCAGGTGACGCTCGGGCGCGAGATGGACCGCCTCGAGCGCTATCTCGCCTTCCTTGCCTCCGTCGGCTCGGTGGCCCCTTTCATCGGGCTCTTCGGCACCGTATGGGGCATCATGGACAGCTTCCAGTCGATCGCGCTGACGCGCAATACCACGCTCGCCGTGGTGGCGCCGGGCATTGCCGAGGCGCTCTTCGCAACCGCACTCGGCCTCGTCGCCGCCATTCCCGCGGTGGTGGCCTACAACAAGATCAACAACGATCTGGTGCGCTATTCGAGCCGGCTCGAGGCCTTCGCGGCCGAATTCTCGGCGATCCTCTCGCGCCAGCTCGAGGAGCGGACGTAGGCCATGGCGATCGTCCTCAACCCACCGAAGATGAGCCGCGGCGGACGCCTCAGGCGGCCGCCCATGAGCGAGATCAATGTCACCCCCATGGTCGACGTGATGCTCGTGCTGCTCGTCATCTTCATGGTGACGGCCCCCCTCCTCAACGTGGGCGTGCCGGTCGATCTGCCGAAGACGACGGCAGCGCCGATCACGGGCCAGGATGAGCCGCTCGTCGTCTCGGTGAACGCCCAGGGCAACGTCTATTTGCAGGAGACCGAGATCCCCATCGAAAATCTCGCCGCGCGCCTGCAAGCCATCACCCAGAACAAGCCGGACACGCGCATCTTCGTGCGCGGCGACCGCAGCATCAACTACGGACGCATCATGGAGGTCATGGGCGTCATCAACCTGGCCGGATTCAAGCACGTGGCGCTCGTGGCCGAGATGCCGACGAGTGTGCCCAAGGAGCAGAAGGGGGCGCACTGAGGCCATGCAGCGGGGGATGATATGCTCCAGCGTTTTGCACATGGCGATCATTCTCCTCGCCGTATTCGGCCTGCCGCACCTGACCAATCCGCCGCCCATCATCGAGGAGCCGATCCCGGTCGAGCTGGCGACGCTCGCAGAGAAGAGCAACGTGCCTCAACCAACACCCAAGCCGGAGCTCAAGCCCGAGCCCCCCAAGGCTTCACCGCCGTTGCCTCCCGCCCCCCCGCTCCCGCCCCCGCCGCGGGTCGAGGCGCCGCCGCCCCCGCCGCCCAAGCCGCCGCAGGTTGCCGCATTGCCGCCCCCACCCGAGCCGGCGCCCGAGCCCTTGCCCACCCCTCAGGCCGAGAAGAAGCCGGAACCCAAGCCCGAGCAGCAGGTGCAAGCGCCCCCGCCGCCGCTGCCGCCCCCGCCCGTGGCCAAGCCCAAGCAACAGCCGGAAAATACGATCGAGAAGATCCTGAGGAGCGTCGAGCAGAGCAAGCCGCAGCCGCCGCCCGAGCCGGCCGACAAGGTGATCAAGCAGCTCGCCCAGACGAGCCCGCGTCCTCCCTCCTCGCTCGACAACAAGATGACGATGAGCGAAATCGATGCGGTGCGCCAGCAGATCGAGAAATGCTGGAACGTGCCCGCCGGAGCGAAGGACGCCAAGGATCTCGTCGTCGAGATCCACGTTACTCTCAATCCGGACGGCTCGGTGCGCGAGACGCGCATCGTCGATCAGTCGCGCGTGCAGAGCGACAGCTTCTTCCGCACGGCGGCGGAGAGTGCGACCCGCGCTATACTCCTCTGCCAGCCGTTCAAGCTGCCGCCGGAGAAATTCTCGCTTTGGCAAGACATGACGTTGACCTTCAATCCCAAAGATATCCTGTGAAGGGCGTGTGATGAAATCACCAACGACGACCGGCTTCCGCCTCGGCTTCATCGTCACGGCAGTCCTCGCTGCACTCGCCGCGATATCGCTCGGCGGCGCTCCGGCATTCGCCGAGCTGCACATCGACATCACGCGCGGCCAGATGCAGCCGATCCCGATCGCCATCACCCCCTTCTTCGGTCAGGCGCCCGACGACGCGCAGGTCGGGCAAAGCCTTACCGGCGTGATCTCGGGCGACCTCGAGCGCTCGGGTCTGTTCAAGCCGATCGACCCCAAGGCCTTCATCCAGACCGCCGAGTCGTTGCGCGTGGCCCCGCACTTCAACGAGTGGCGGACGATCAATGCCCAGGCGCTGGTCAGCGGAGCCATCGACAAGCAGCCCGATGGCCGCCTGCGCGTCGAGTTCCGGCTGTGGGACGTCTATGCCGAGCAGCAGATGATCGGCCTCGCCTACTTCACGACGCCGCAGAACTGGCGGCGCATCAGCCATATCATCGCGGATGCGATCTACAAGCGGCTCACGGGCGAGGAGGGATACTTCGACACGCGCATCGTCTACGTGTCTGAGACGGGGCCGCTGCAGAATCGCATCAAGCGCTTAGCTATCATGGACCAGGACGGCGCCAACCACAAATTTCTCACCAATCCCGGCACGCTCGTGCTGACGCCGCGCTTCTCGCCGACGACGCAGGAGATCACTTATCTCTCTTATTTTCAGAACCGGCCGCGCGTCTATCTCTACAATATCGACACCGGGCAGCAGGAGGTGGTCGGCGATTTCCCCGGCATGACCTTCGCACCCCGCTTCTCGCCCGACGGCAACACCCTCATCATGAGCCTCGCGCGCGAGGGCACCTCGAGCATCTACACATTCGATGTGCGCACGCGACGGCAGGCCCAGATCACGAGCTCGCCCTCCATCGACACTTCGCCATGCTTCTCGCCCGACGGCAAGCAGATCGCCTTTGCCTCGGATCGCGGTGGCAGCCAACAGATCTATGTGATGGGCGCAGATGGCTCCAACATCCACCGCGTCAGTTTCGGGCAAGGCCGCTACGGCACGCCTGTGTGGTCGCCGCGCGGCGACCTCATCGCCTTTACCCGCTATCAGGGCAATACCTTCTACATCGGCGTCATGGCCCCCGACGGCTCCGGCGAGCGCGAGCTCACCCAGAGTTTCCTCGTCGAGGGGCCGACCTGGGCGCCCAACGGCCGCGTCTTGATGTTCTTCAAGCAAACCCCGTCGGGCGCCCATGGCGAAGGTTTCACGAGCCGCCTTTACACGATTGATTTGACGGGCTATAACGAGCGCGAGGTCGTCACTCCGCTGGACGCTTCGGACCCGGCCTGGTCGCCATTGAATCCATGAGCCCCGAAGGCTACGTTGCGCTCAAGGTTGACGGCCTAGCTCGGGCCGACCACTTGGAATTCGGCGCGTTCTTCAGCCAAGGAATCTGTCGTTGCCGCGTCGTCTAAACTAACCCACTCAGCCGCTTAAGGGGGTTTACGAAATGCGCTTAAACTCTGTTCTCAGCATCCTCGCCGCGGTGGTCTTGCTTGCCGCATGTGCCTCCGAGCAGCCGCAGCCCCCGAAGGCCGCCGCGGGGCCCGGCATGCAGGGCCAGCCGGCCCCCGTGGCTGGCGCGCAGATCGTGCCCGGCAGCCAAGCGGATCTCGTGGCCAATGTGGGCGACCGCGTTTTCTTCGATTACGACAAGTCCGACTTGCGGGCCGACGCCCGCGCACAGGTCGAGAAGTGGGCCCAGTGGCTGAAGAAATATCCGCAGAACACCGTGACTATCGAGGGTCACTGCGACGAGCGCGGCACGCGCGAGTACAACCTGGCGCTCGGCGAGCGCCGCGCCGCCGCCGCCAAGAAGTATCTGGCGGCCCTTGGCATCGAGGCCAGGCGGGTTGCCACCATCAGCTACGGGAAGGAGCGTCCGGCGGTGGTCGGCTCGAACGAGGCCGCGTGGGCGCAGAACCGTCGCGACGTGATGGTCGTCAACTGATCTAACTCTTGCGCCCCTTGCGGGCGCTCGGGTCACCGGCGCCTGCCGGTCTCGCGGCCTCGGCCGTTGGAGATGGGCAGGCGCCATCATTTTGCCTAGAATGCTCGGCACTGTACGGCCTCACCACGTGCGGGGGCAATTGCACCCGGCACCCGTGGATAGGCCAGGCAACCATCCGAGAGCTCGACCATGCCGCGTCCGCAAATCGCCGTAACTGAGCACTTCGAGAGGTGCTTGGCGTCCGCCCTTTCGACGGTCCTCGCCGCGCTCGTCGCCGTCTTCCTGTGCGCGCCGGCCTCGGCCCAAGAGATCGATAGCCGCGCCCTCCTCCAGCGCATCGAACGTCTCGAAAGCGATCTCGCCATCCTGCAGCGCCAGGTCTATCTCAGCGGCAGCACGGCAGCACCCGCGCGCGCGGGTGCCCCGAGCGGTCCGCTCGCGCCGACCGTCGCCGCCGGCCTCGAGGTGCGCGTGTCCCAGCTCGAGAACGAGATACAGACGATGACCGGCCGGCTGGAGGAGATCGGCCACAATGTCGATCAGGTCCGGGCGCAGTTCGAGAAGCTCGCGAAGGACGTCGATTTCCGTCTTTCGGCAGTCGAGCACGGCGGTGAGGCGGCGCCTTCGCCGACGAGCCAGCCCGAAAGCGCGCCGCCGAGCCGTCCCGCCGCGGCAGCGCCTTCCGCGGGTGCCACGCAGGGTGCCGCGGAGCCTCCCCCGCCCCCGCAAAAAGCGGTGCTCGGATCGGGTCAGGTCCTCCCGGTCGGCGCGCCGCAGCAGCAGTACGATTACGCGCGGGCCTTGCTGATCCAGCAGGATTATGCCGGCGCCGAGAGAGCCTTCGCTGCCTTCGTGAACACCCATCCGGACGATGCCCTTGCCGGGGCCGCGCAATATTGGCTCGGCGAGACCTTCTATCTGCGCGCCAACTACGATCAGGCGGCGCGTGCCTTCGCGGAGGGCTACCAGAAATATCCCAAGGGCACCAAGGCGCCGGATACGCTGCTCAAGCTCGGCATGTCGCTCGTCCAGCTGAACCGCAAGAAGGATGCCTGCGTGCTCTTCACCGAGCTCGATCAGCGTTATCCGGCTGCACCCACGAATGTGAAGCAG
>DATNIJ010000317.1:0-11722 GCA_035604475.1 Alphaproteobacteria bacterium | reverse complement strand
CTTAGAATGCATAGACGGCATCCGCCGTCGAGCGGTCGCGGAGCGCCGGTTTGAGCGCCGCGCGGTTGATCACATCGACGGGCCCGGGAAACAAGTCGGCAATGTAGCGCTTGAGTCCGGCGTAACCGAACATGTCGATCGGTGCCGCGGGGTCGAGATCGATCAACACGTCGATGTCGCTCGAAGGTCGAGCCTCGCCGCGGGCGGCCGACCCAAAAAGTGCTACGTGCCGAACGCCGCGTTGGCGTAACTCCTGCTCATGGGAGCGCGGCGTTGCTATGAGCTCTTCCCGTTCCATTCCTAAAGAATATCCGAACTCAGCTTGCTAAGCGACGCCTTTCGGAGAGCCGCGCACTCATGCCTTCTGGCGCTTGACCGCGTCCGCGGCCTGGGCCGCCGCGAGCTCGGCCTGGACCTGGTCCAGGATGGCCGCCGCCTCGCTGCCTTGTATCTTGGCGATGTCGTCCTGGTACTTGAGGAGCACGCCGAGGGTGTCGTCGATCGCGCGCTGGTCGAGCTGGATGATGTCGAGCTGGGTCAAGGCATGCGCCCAGTCGATGGTCTCGGCGATCCCGGGCAGCTTGAAGAGGTCGCGCTGGCGCAGCTTTTGGACGAAGGCCACGACTTGGCGCGAGAGGTTGGCGGGCGCCTGCGCGGCCTTGATGCGCAGGATCTCGAGCTCGCGCGCCGCATCCGGATAGTCGACCCAATAATAGAAACAGCGCCGCTTGAGCGCGTCGTGAATCTCGCGCGTCCGATTGGAGGTGATGACGACGATGGGCGGCGACGCCGCCTTGATGGTGCCGATCTCGGGAACGGTGATCTGGAAATCGGAGAGCACCTCGAGGAGATAGGCCTCGAACGGCTCGTCCGCGCGATCGAGCTCGTCGATGAGGAGCACGGGGGCGCCCGAGGCATCGCTCTCGAGCGCCTGCAGGAGCGGGCGCTTGATGAGGAAGCTCTCGCCGAAGATGTCCTGGCCGAGGCTCTTGCGCTCGCGCTGGCCGGCCTCGGCCAGGCGGATTTCGATCATCTGGCGCGCATAGTTCCACTCATAGACGGCCGACGCCACGTCCAGGCCCTCGTAGCACTGGAGGCGGACGAGGCGGCGTGCAAGCGTCTCGGCCAGCACCTTGGCGATCTCGGTCTTGCCCACCCCGGCTTCGCCTTCGAGGAAGAGCGGACGGCGGAGCTGGAGCGCCAAATAGACGGCGGTGGCTAGGCTGCGGTCCGCGACGTAGCGGCCGCGCGTGAGGAGCGCGTGGGCTTCCTCGACCGTCGAGGGTGGAAGGGACGATGGCTTCATGGTCTCAGCGCGGCTCAAGGGGACCCCCAAAAATCGGGCGGAGGGGTGCCTCCCGGCAAGCCCCCTCCGCCATGATTGCGCGCTGCGCGTCTCAGCCGGCGGCCTGCACCGCCCGCTTGGCCATCACGCCGACCAGATGCGCGCGGTACTCGGCACTCGCGTGGATATCCGAGTTGAGCCCGGCTTGCGGCACCTTGAGGCCGCCGAGTGCGGCCGCCGACCAGCTCTTGGCAAGGGCCTCCTCCGCGGCCTTGAGGCGGAAGACGGACGGACCGGCTCCCGTCACCGCGACGCGCGCGCTACCCCCCGTCTTGGCGGCGAGCACGCCCACGATGGCATAGCGCGAGGCCGGATTGGGGAATTTGACGTAGGCCGCCTTCTCGGGGATGGGGAAGCTGACCGCAGTCACGATCTCGCCTGCCTGAAGGGCGGTCTCGAAGAGGCCCATGAAGAAGTCGTCCGCCGCGATCTTGCGCTTGTTGGTGATGACCGTGGCACCCAGCCCGACCACGGCGGCGGGATAATCGGCCGCCGGATCGGCGTTCGCGATCGAGCCGCCGATGGTGCCCTTGTTGCGCACCTGCGGGTCGCCGATCCCCTCCGCGAGCGCGGCGAGGGCTGGAATCGCCTTCTTGACCTCGGGCGAGCCCGCCACCTCGGCGTGCGGGGTCATGGCGCCGATGACGAGCGCGTTGCCCTCGCGCTTGATGCCCTTGAGCTCGCCGATGCCGCCCAGGTCAATGAGGTCGGAAGGCTGCGCCAGGCGTTGCTTCAAGGTCGGAATGAGGGTCATCCCGCCGGCCACGAGCTTGGCCTCCTCGCTGCCGCCGAGCAGCTTGGCGGCATCCGCGAGGCTCTTCGGCCGGTGATAGTTGAAGTCGTACATCTTGTCTCCTCCCTTACGCGGCCTTGGGCGTCTTCGCACGCTCAACGGCGCGCCAGATCTTCTCGGCCGTCGCCGGCATGTCGAGGCTGGCGACGCCGAGCGGGCGCAAGGCGTCGAGAATGGCGCTCATGATGCAGGCGGGTGCGCCGATGGCACCGGCCTCGCCGCATCCCTTGACGCCCAAGGGATTGTGGGTGCAGGCGGTCACGTTGGTGTCGACCTTGAAGGACGGCAGATTGTCCGCCCGCGGCATGCAGTAGTCCATGTACGAGCCGGTCAAGAGCTGGCCTTGCCCGTCGTAGACGCAGCCTTCGAGGAGGGCCTGGCCGATCCCTTGCGCAATGCCGCCGTGCACCTGCCCCTCGACGATCATCGGGTTGATGATCCGGCCGAAGTCGTCCGCCGCGGTGAAGCTCTCGACCGAGAGCGCGCCGGTGTCGGGATCGATCTCGACCTCGGAGAGATAGGTGCCGGCCGGGTAGGTGAAGTTGAGCGGGTCGTAGAAGGCCTGCTCCTCGAGCCCGGGCTCGAGGTCGGCCGGATAGTTGTGCGGCACATAGGCCGCAAGCGAGACCTCGGCGAGCGCCTTCTTCCTGTCCGTGCCCGCGACGCGGAACTCGCCGTTGGCGAACTCGATGTCGGCCTCGGCCGCCTCGAGGAGATGGGCCGCGATCTTCTTGCCCTTGGCGATGACCTTCTGCATGGCGTTGAACATGGCGCTGCCGCCGACCGCGAGCGAGCGCGAGCCGTAGGTACCCATGCCGAAGGGAATCTTGTCCGTGTCGCCGTGGACGATGTCGACGTTGTCGAGGGACACGCCGAGGGTAGAGCAGACGAGCTGGGCGAAGGTGGTCTCGTGTCCTTGGCCATGGGAATGCGAGCCGGTATAGACGGTGACCGATCCCGTCGGATGCACGCGCACGGCCGCCGATTCGTAGAGGCCGGCGCGCGCGCCGAGCGAGCCCACCACGGCCGAGGGCGCAATGCCGCAGGCCTCGATGTAGCTGGCAATGCCGAGCCCGCGCAGACGCCCGCGCTTCTTGGCCTCCTCGCGCCGCTTCTCGAAGCCGGCGTAGTCGCCGGCCTTGAGCACCTTGTCCAGGGTCGTGTGGTAGTCGCCGATGTCGTATTGGAGTGCTACCGGCGTCTGGTAGGGGAACTTGTCGCGCGGGATGTAATTGCGCCGGCGGATTTCGGCGCGGTCGATCCCGCTTATGCGCGCGGCCTCGTCGACGAGGCGCTCGACCACGTAAGTGGCTTCCGGCCGCCCGGCGCCGCGATAGGCGTCGACGGGCACGGTATTGGTGAAAAGCGCGCGCACCGAGCAATAGATCGTGGGTGTTGCGTAGTTGCCGGCGAGCAGCGTCGCATAGAGGTAGGTCGGGATGCAGGGGGCGAAGGTCGAGAGATAGGCGCCGAGGTTCGCCTTGGTGAGAACCTTGAGCGCCAGGAACTTGCCGTTGCCGTCGAGTGCGAGCTCGGCGTGGGTGACGTGGTCGCGGCCGTGGGCGTCGCTCATGAAGGATTCGGAGCGCTCGGCCGTCCACTTGATCGGGCGCCCGACCTTCCTGGCCGCCCAGGTGACGATCGCCTCCTCGGCATAGTGATAGATCTTGGAGCCGAAGCCCCCACCCACGTCGGGGGCCACGACGCGCAGCTTGTGCTCGGGGATGCCGAGGACGAAGGCGCCCATCAAGAGGCGGATCACGTGCGGGTTCTGGCTCGTGGTGTAAAGCGTGTAGTGGCCCGAGGTGGCATCGTACTCGCCGATCGCGGCGCGCGGCTCGATCGCGTTCGGGATGAGGCGGTTGTTGACGAGGTCGACCTTGGCGATCTTGGCGGCCTTGGCGAAGGCCGCGTCGTTGGCCGCCTTGTCGCCGAGCTCCCAATCGTAGCAGGTATTGGCGGCAGCCTGGTCCCAAACGAGCGGTGCAGCCGGCTTGAGCGCGGCCGCGATCGAGACGACGGCCGGCAGCTCCTCGTAGCCCACCTCGATGAGCTCGGCCGCATCGCGCGCCTGGGTGCTGCTCTCCGCGATCACGACGGCGACCTGGTCGCCCACGTGTCGCACCCGGTCGGTGACGAGTGCGGGGTGCGGCGGCTCGACCATCGGCGTGCCGTCCTTGTTGTGGACAAGCCAGCCGCACGGCAGCCCGTTCACCTTGTCGCTGACAAGATCGGCCCCCGTGAAGACCGCGACCACGCCCGGCGCCTTCGCCGCCTTGGCGATGCCGAGCTTCTTGATCTTCGCGTGCGCGTGGGGCGAGCGCAGGATGTAGGCGTAGGTCTGATTCGGACGACTGATGTCGTCGGTGTAGTGGCCGCGGCCCGTCAGGAACCGCGCGTCCTCTTTGCGCAGTACGCGCGCGCCAATGCCGGTGTCGGGCATGTCACTTCCCCCTCATGGCGGCAGCACCGGCCAGAATGGACTTGACGATATTGTGGTAGCCCGTGCAGCGGCAGATGTTGCCCTCGAGCCATTCGCGAACTTCGCGCTCGCTCGGGTCCGCGTTGTGCTTCACCAGGTCGAGCGCGCTCATCACCATGCCCGGGGTGCAGAAGCCGCATTGCAGGCCGTGGTTCTCCCGGAAGGCTTCCTGCATGGGGTGGAGCTTGCCGTCCTTGGCGAGCCCCTCGATGGTGGTGATGAGGGCACCCTCGGCCTGCACGGCGAGGAGCGTGCAGCTCTTGACCGAGCGGCCGTCGACGTGGACGACGCAGGCGCCGCATTGACTGGTGTCGCAGCCGACGTGCGTGCCGGTGAGCGAGAGACTCTCGCGCAGCAGTTGGACGAGCAAGGTCCGCGCCTCGACCGTGGCCGTGACGGGCTTGCCGTTCACCGTCATGGAAACAGTGACAGCGGTCATATCCCCTCCCTGGAGCAGCATTTCAGGCGGCCCGAGCGCTCGCGGGCGAGCGTCGTTGACCCTAATGTTGGCCCTAGTGTGTTCCGCCCGATGGTTGGCCGTCAAGGTGCGCGGTGACGAATTTCGACGAGGTTTCGACGGCTTGCCTAAAGGGCAAAGATGATGAGGAGGAGGATGATGAGCAGCACCACGCCGCCGATCCACACGACGGGCGGAAGGCCCGTGATGCGCTCGGGCCGCGCCGAGGGTTCGGCCACGAGAGCGGCCGCCTGCGCCGCCGCGGCTTCGCCGGGAGCGGGAGCACCGCCGACGGTCGCCGCGAACTTGCCGAAGAATTCGTCGGCAAGCTTCTTGGCCGTACCATCGATGAGGCGCGAGCCGATCTGGGCGAGCTTGCCGCCCACGTTGCCTTGCGCCGTGTAACGCAGCACGGTCTCCGCCCCCACCTCCTCGAGGGTCACCGCAGCACCGCCCTTGGCGAAGCCGGCAGCACCCCCTTTGCCTTCGCCGCTGATCTTGTAGCTCGTGGGCGGGACGAGGTCCGAGAGTGTCACCGCACCCGTGAAGGTCGCCTTGACCGGGCCTACCTTGGCGACCACCTTGGCGTTGAACTCGGTGGGTGAAATTTTCTCGATCGATTCGCAGCCGGGGATGCACTGCTTGAGGATATCGGCATCGTTGAGCGCCTCCCACACGCGCGCGCGGGGCGCCGAAATCCGATACTCGCCCGACATCTCCATAGTCCTTGTCCTCGTCCTCGTATTGTGGCGCCCCCGCAAGCTAAGGGGTGGGCGGGCATAGGGCAAGCCTCAAGCGTCGCGCCCGCGGTATTGCCGTGCTCGAGAGCAAGCTGCCCTTATGCTCCATCACAAGACGGCCGATTCGAGCGAGCTGCGGACTTTCGGCCTCGCTAGTGGCGGACGATGCCCTTTGCCGGTGTAATTTTTTTGTCCCGGCTTGTCCCTTTTTGATCACACTTCCTCCACTTGCGTCCGCTTAGAGTGAATCGGTTGTCTTCGTTCCATGCGATCCGATGATCATGCTTCTGAGCAAGACAGTTCGCACACGAACTCTCTGTTGGATGCCGTTCCGAGCGACGTTCGTCCGCCGTGCCGCGCGATCGAGGGCCGCGGTGGAGTTCGGGCTCTCTCTAGGGAGGTGAACGCGTGAGCAAAGAGCTGCATCAGGACATCGTCGAATGTTTGCCGCATCTTCGCGCTTTCGCGCTCCTTCTTTGCCGGGATCGCGCCTTGGCGGACGATCTCGTGCAAGAAGCGGTCGTGCGCGCGCTCAGCCATTCCGATCAGTTCCAGTCGGGCACGAACCTCAAGGCCTGGGTCATGGCGATCCTGCGCAATTCCTATTTCAGCGAGATGCGGCGCCGGAGGCGGGCGTCCCAGCTGGATGGCGAGGAGCTGTGGGGCACGGCAACTGCAAGCGGCGGCCAGGAGGAGCGGGTCGCAATGCGCGATCTGGAGCGGGCTTTCGCATTGCTGCCCGCGGTGCAGCGGGAAGCGCTGGTGCTGGTGGGCGCAAGTGGCTACTCCTACGAGGACGCGGCGCGCATCGCGGCGTGCGCAGTCGGCACGATGAAGAGCCGGGTGTCGCGCGCGCGGCTCCAGCTCGACCGGCTTTTGGACGGCAGGGCGGCGGCGCTACCCATGGACGCGTCTCGGTCCGCGCGTGCGGAGCACGAGTATCGCGGCTGATCCGGTCGCGCCGCGCGCCACCGGCCTCCGCCGTAGCGAAAAATCCTCCGTCAGCCCCCGAGCCGCAGGGAACCCTTTCCGCGGCTCGTGCCTTATCTGGTTATGTGGGCAGGGCTTGGCGCCGAACCGGTGTCTGCCGAGGGCTGCCCATCGTGATGATTGTGACGCTCCGGCCGCGTAAATTGCTTACGTGGCCGCTCAGAGGAACCGCAAGATGGGCGCGGGGACGAGGAAGACTTCCGAGAGGAAACCGTGCGATGGCAAGGCAAGCGCCGGGCGAGGGCCGGAGGCGGCGTCGAGTGCCACACGGGGCAATGGACGCCTCGTTCGGAGCAAGCGCACGCTCGACGACGATGCCCGCCTATCCGAGCTGTGCTCGCTCTATCAGGCATATGCAAGCGAGCCCATTCCGCCGCGGATTCTTGCCTTCCTGAAGCCCAGAAAGGGTGCTGGCTGAGACGAGCCGGCAACGGTGCGGGCCTTCCCTCCGGGCTGCGTCCGGGGAACTTTTCGCGCCCCGACGCATTCCTTCCTTGCGGCCACGGCACAACGCCACGGCTGCAAGAGAAGAACGGAAAGGACGCCAGTCATGCTTGGATGGGCCTTGACTTTCCTCGTGCTTGCGTTGATCGCCGGACTGCTCGGCTTTACCGGAATCGCGGCGACCGCGGCGAACATCGCGCACATCCTTTTCGTCATTTTCCTCGTGCTCTTCATCGTGACGCTGGTGACGAGAGTGGCGCGCGGGAGCCGGCTGTGAGGCGCGGTCACGGGCGATCTGCCCCTGGCTGAACATATCCGGCCCCGGCACCTTCCGGGGAGCAAGCGGACGGCGGGCGTGAGTGCGGCCCGCTGCGGCGTTGTCTTCGCCGCCAACTTCGCTAGAGCCTATTTCATTGATATGGAATCAGTATCCTTTCACCGTCATTCCCGCGAAAGCGGGAATCCATAGACCCCGCTTGCGCGGGGGTGACGACGGTGTTTCCAAATCAACGGGACGTGCTCTAAACTTGAGCGCCATGTCGGGCCCTCGACACTTCAGCGGCGAGAGCGGCGACGAGATTCGCCGTCACTCGAGCTACGGACCCAGGCCTACGCTCGCGATGCGCGGCTGGTCCATGCCGTTCCTGCGCACGCTCGAGCTGCTTCTTCCGCTTATGGCACTCGGCGCGCTCTTCCTTGCGATGCCGGATTTGGCGCGCGCGGCGGAGCTGCCGACGAGCCCGCTCGTGATCAAGACGGCCGACGGGGTCGAGCACCGCTTCACCGTCGAGGTCGCGACCACGGACGCCGAGCGCGGGCAAGGCCTCATGTTCCGCACCGCGATGGCGCCCGATGCGGGCATGCTGTTCGACTTCAAGGAGGTCGAGCCGGTCGCCATGTGGATGAAGGACACCTACCTGCCGCTCGACATGCTTTTCATCGCGCGGGATGGCCGCATCGTCCATATCGCCGAGCGCACCGTGCCGTTCTCGCTCGCCACCATCTCCTCGGGCGAGCCGGTACTGGCGGTGCTCGAGCTCAACAGCGGCACGGCGTCGCGGCTCAAGATCAAGCCGGGCGACCGCGTCGTCCACCCGATCTTCGGCAACTGAGGCGATTTGTCTCGCCGGCGGCCGCGCGCGGCACTCAGCGGCGCTTGAGCGCCAAGCTCAGGCCGTCGCCGAGCGGGAGCACGCTGAGAAGGATGCGCCGGTCCTCCTTGAGGCGTTTGTTGAAGGCGCGGATCGCCTTGGTGTCGGCATCCTTTTTGCGCGCATCCGCGACCCTGCCGCCCCACAACACATTGTCGACGGCGATCAGGCCGCCGGGCCTCACGAGCTCGAGACAGCGCTCGTAGTAATTCCGGTAGTTCGGTTTGTCGGCATCGATGAAGGCGAAATCGAAACTGCCAGCCGAGCTGCCGGCGATGAGCCGGTCGAGGGTGCCAAGCGCCGGGCCGAGCTCGAGCGTCACCTTGCCGGCGACGCCGGCCTCCTGCCAATACTTGCGCGCAATCCTGGTGAATGCCTCGCTCACGTCGCAGCAGACGAGCCGGCCGTCCGCGGGCAGCGCGCGGGCGACGCAAAGGGAACTGTAGCCGGTGAAGGTGCCGACCTCGAGCGCCTTCTTGGCCCCCATCAGCTCGACGAGGAGGCCCATGAATTGGCCCTGCTCGCGCGAGATCTGCATGCCGCCCATCGGCATGCGCGCCGTCTCGCGGCGCAGGCGGCGCAGGAGCCTGTCGTCGCGCAACGAGACGGCGAGCAGATAGTCGTAAAGCTTGTCTGTAAGATGGGTCGATCGCACGGACAACGGGGTGCCCCTCTCTAAGGTTTGACGTGGCTCGATTGTGCCCGAGCTCGGCGGCAACGGAAAGAGGCTGCCCGGGCGCGCGTGCTCATGTGCGCGGCGACACGGGGTTATTTCATCGTGCGGATCGCGCGGGAGCGGAAGTATCAGGCGGGATGAGCCGGACGCGGGGGCGGGGCACGTCGCGTTCCGCGGGCCTGCTCCCGCAGCGCGTCGTCGCGGATGCTCTGGGCGAGCTCGGCCAGCCGAGGTGCCAGCCTGCTTCGGGCGGGACCTTGCCCTCGCGCCAAGGCTCTTGCCATGTCCTCGAAGAAAAGCGCGACGCTCTCGTAGCGCACCGGAGGCATAATGATTGAGTTAGGTTGCCCAGGACGAGAGTCAATTCAGGATTTAGCTGGGATTTGCGGAAGAAGAAGTCCGGTTTCATGCAGGAAACGCCACCAGGGCGTCTACGGCGCGGCCAGCAAGCATTTTTGGAGAAAACTCTCAAATTTTCAATGGCTTCTAAATCCCATTTTTGTCACGGCAGCGGCGATTGACACTCGGGCCGTTTATTCATTTTACTAAAAGTAGGTTAAAGGAGTTGCACGCCTTGATTGCCCATCTGCCCACCATGGGCAGCGGCGGGAGGTGCATATGACTAACATATCAAGCATTCTGTGGCTGCGCCAGGAAGCCTTCCAATTTATCGAGACAGCCCGCGTTTGGCCGGATGAGTACGTGCGCCGTCGGCTGGAGCGCTTGGCGGAGGAATGCCGAGTGCTTTCAATGGAAATGGAAACCTCAATGGCAAGGGCAGAGGAGATGCCTTCAACGAATAAGAGTTGGCAGGCTAGCGCGGGAATTCCGGTCACCGGTCGTTACTAATGGAAGGATTCCGCCATGCACGGAGCCCATATGACGATACGGCAGGAATCGCGTGAGATATTGGCGTCCTACCACCGCGAACGCCGCTATAGTTTTAGCGTGACTGTCGTAGCACTCATCCTCGTCCTCGCTGTAATGCTGCTCGGAAACGACTTGGCCGTGACGTCCAACATCGTCGACGGCTACGTCGCCGACAACGTTCCCAAGTGAGATGCCGAGAAAGATGAAATGGCGTCCTTACTAGGTGCGTCAGCTACATAATTCCGGAAAAACCCCGCAAAACCGCAGTCGTCCGGCCGGGGCGCGGAAAGCGCCAGTTGAGGCTTGCCCGCGCGCGGCAGACTCTTTACAAGCCTAATGCTTGCAAGCCTAGGCGCATGCGGTCGGGGCGTAGCTCAGCCTGGTAGAGCGCCTGCTTTGGGAGCAGGAGGCCGGAGGTTCGAATCCTCTCGCCCCGACCAAATAATCGGAAAAGGGGGGGGCCATGAGAATCGTGGGACGCATCGCCGCGCTGTTTTTCATCCTGGCGCCGTTGGGATTGGCACAGGCGGCGGGGCCGGGCAACGCCGCGCCGGCTCAAAACGAGGCGCCGCCGGCGAGGGAGTTCTGGATCTTCTTCGATTCCGGCCAGTTCAAAATTCGCCCCGGCGACGCAAGCATCCTGGACGGGGCGGCAGCCGCGATCGAGAAACTGGGGCGGCCCAAGGTCGTGCTCACCGGCCATACCGATAGGACGGGCTTGCATACCAGCGACGTGCGGCTCAGCCAATGGCGGGCGGAGGAGGTCAAGAAATATCTCGTCAAGCACGGCGTGCCGGCGGACGACATCACCACCGTCGCCAAGGGCGAGAGCGATCCGCGGGTGCCCACGCCGCGCGGCGTCCCCTCAGAGGATAACCGCAACGTCCACATCGAGCTCAAGTAGCTTCGCCTCTCGGCCGTGCCGGAGGACCTCCGCGCAGCGCGCGTGGCCCTTGCCGGAGCGCGCGTTCCGCACTATAGCTTTCCCGCGGGCTTGCGCTTGCGCGCGGGCCCTATCGCGGCCGCGATCGGCGCTGGGAGAAGAGGAACGCCATGGCGAGCGTGCGCATTTACCGCCCGGCCAAGAGTGCGATGCAGTCGGGCACCGCCAACACGCGCGAGTGGGTCATGGAGTTCGAGCAGCTCCGGCCGCGGACGCATGATCCGCTCATGGGCTGGACCAGCTCGGCCGACACGCGAACGCAAGTGCAGCTGCGCTTTGCCAGCGAGGCGGAGGCCATCGCCTATGCCGAGCGCCAGGGCTACACATATACACTCTCCGAGCCGCACGCGCGCACGATCCGCCCCAAGAGCTACGCGGACAATTTCAGGTATAATCGCCCGGCGTGAGGACCGCACTGCGCGCGGCCCGCGATGCCTCGAGAGAGCGCGCCCTTAGCTCAGAGGATAGAGCAACAGCCTTCTAAGCTGTGGGTCGGAGGTTCGAATCCTCCAGGGCGCGCCAATTATTTCAAATACTTAGAACCATATTAGGTCAGTATTTCTTACTCAATTACCTTTCGGTTTGTAGCGTATTGGTAGCGGAATGGGTGGGGAGGGCAACAATGGACTGCCCGCATTGTGGCAAAGGGTTCCACGACCAATGGATCATGACGCAAATTCAAGCGGGCGGCGGCCCCCACCTAATACCGCATTGGCATGCACGCGTCACGGTCTGTCCCGGTTGCTTCGAGTCTACAATCGAATTGAAAAGAGTTCCGAGCAATGGAGCTGCAATAGACGTCCGCGTATATCCGATCTCTACGTATCGTAG